>JAFQWH010000052.1 GCA_017407515.1 Clostridia bacterium
TCTTAGCAGACATGATGCGGTATACCGAGCATGCTGTCCCTGAATCCGGTTATCGTGATGTTGAGGGCGTAGAGCATGAACAAGCTATTAACTTTGCTGTTGAGCAGGGTTATATGGTTGGCGATAAGGGTTTATTCCGTCCTGAAGACGGCGTAACCTACGCGGAGGCTCTTCGTGGTTTTGTTGAGCTGACAGGTCAGAACCTGCGTAAAGAAAACTTGACAGAAACCGGCTATATAATGAAAGCTTCCGGTCTTGGTATTACCAGACGCATAGAAGCAAAGAACGGAAACAGCCTTGTATCTGCCGGTGCGATTTATGCAATGGCGGCAAATACCTTAAAGGCACCTTCTGTCAAGATGGATTCCATTGGAACCGAGGGCATTACCGCTACGCAAAGCGGTGATTTCCTGGAGGTTATGTATGACATTAGAAGAACAACCGCTCTTTTAACAAAAACCCGTTATGCCGGTATTTACACAGCAGAGGGTGCAGGAAAAAATTCCATTATGCTCGACCAGATTCGCTTTAAAGCAGAAGAGGACTGGTCCGAATACTTAGGCTATACCGTAACGGCATATATTGACTTCGGCGGAGTAGAGGCAGAGGTTCTGCATCTTGTGCCTGCTGTTGGAAATGCAATTGTTGAATTAAAATCAGAAGATATTATCTCTGTTAACAGCAGCAAAACAGAAATTGTTTATACCCTTGGAGATCAGACCGATGATGACGAAGAAAAGATGGTGCTAAACAATTCTACCCGTGTTGTCTGGAACGGTGCTGCAGGCGGAACTATTGTTGCCTATACGCCTAACCAGCTTTCTCTGCGTTCGGACGCAGGGCATCCTAAGACCGGTTCTGTTCGCCTGATTGACTATGATGATGACGGCGTTTGTGACGTTATGATTATTATGTCCTACGATATTTATTATGTTGACACGGTTGACGAACGTTCAGAACGGATTATTGACGAGACAGCGGATAAGATTTTTGATATGAGTGCATATCCGTCTTATAACAGATTTATCACCTATGAATCCGGCGGGGAAGCAGATTTTGAGTCCTTTGATAAGGAACTGTTGTTGCACGTTGCTACAAGCCGGAACGGCATGGTAAAAATCATTATCGGTGAACAGTCTGTTGAAGCTACCGTCAGCGGCGTGCGTGATAACGGCGGTGTAGAGGAGTATCTGGTAGATGGCGTATGGTACAGAGGTAATGATTATTTTTACGATAATTTCACTCTGCGTATGGGTTGGCATGGTTATTTCCTTTTAGATGCTGACGGCCGCATAGCCGTTCTGCAGACGCAATCTTCCATGAAAAACGCTTATTTGATTAACATTTCTAAGGGAATAGGCCTGTCAACAGAAACCCAGGCACAAATGCTGTCTAACTATAAAACAGACGAAGCAGCTTATGAAGTTCAGGTCTTTGAGTTTGCTCCGAAAGTTTCAGTTGACAGATACGGTACAGGTGCGTTTACCTCGTATAATGAAGAAGATATAAGAGCGTTGTTTTTAAAGACACCGGAAGGCCCCGGATTGACTGATTTTAATCACCAGCTTGTGAAATATCAGGTAAATAACAACGGCGAAATTACCGCTTTGCAGGCTGCAGATACCAGCGGCAGCTGGAGTGCGACAGAGTTGACCGGCAGCACAATGGATTCCCGTGAATGGTTTAACGAATCCGCGGAGTTTGCCTTAAGCTATAATGCAAGAAAGGGCGGCATTGTTTCCAGTGCTCTTACTGCAGACAATACCATTACAATCACCGCACCTGAGGCATATAGTAATGCTTCCACAATTGGCGATAAATTTGTTGTAGACGGTGCAGATGCTCTACTGTGGGTTATTCCGCCGGAAAACCAGATGCAGGAGGTAAACCTATTTGAATGCGGTTCTTTAAGCGATTTTGCTATTGAAAGCAATCCTGACCTTAAGATTTACGATTTAAAAGAAGACGGTACGATCAGTAACGTGGTCTGGCAGATGAAAGAGGTTGTCATTCAGGAGACCAAGTGGCAGGCAGAAAACGTTCGTGAGAATGTTTTATTGGTAGATGATATTAAGAGTGTTTTAGCTGCTGACGGTACAGTTACAAAGGAAATTTCCGGTTACCGTTTTGCACAAAACAGTAATGAAAAACAGGGCTATCTCAGCTTTAGACCTTACCTGTCTAACGGTTTAGATGATATTAAAGACGGCGACTTGATTTTCTACAAGCTGGATTCTAAAAACCGTATTATTGATACACTGCGTATTTACAGCTATGAAGACGGCTGCGGTTATGCACCCTCAACAGGTGATAACCGATACTTCCAGATTCACGAAACAGCACAAAGAACCTACTACGGTTATAACCATCCTTTCTTAGGTAAGATTTTATACGAAAGCATTAACGGTGTAACCTTAACGTTCCCGGAACCGACTTATGGTAAAACCGCGTTGTCTTTCTCCAAAACAACTTATTTTGAATGGATTGTATATGATACAGAAACCGGTGAGGCACATCTTGATAAAACACCGGCAATATACAGCGTTTTAGATGTTGACGACCCCGACGATGCCACCGACGCTTTAGTTCTCTATGGCGGTGCAAGAGGTATGGCAATGGGCGTTCTGTATGTGAAATAATTTTCAAGATAGTTTGAAAAAAGTTTGGAGAAAGAAAGGAGTTGGTAGTGTGAAACGCAAAGTTGCCGTTTTAGTGTTAATATGTATGATGTTTTTATCAAACGGAGTTTTTGCAGCAAACGTTTCTATCTCTGCTGACGGAATTTATATAAAGGACGGGGCAGTTACTCTGACTCAGGGTCCGATTCCCTTTTTAGACGGTGAAACCCTGTATCTCCCGGCTGCAGCCGTTTTGCAGGCTGCCGGTATTCCGGCTGAGGCTTCCGGCAAAGAGGTTACGGCAATGGGAATCACCCTTACAGCTGACAGCCCGGTTATTACGAAAAACGGTGTTTCATACAGTGCTAAGCGTGCACCGGTTTTAGTGAACGGTGTTGTCTATGCTGACAGTGATATGTTTCAGACTCTTTACGGTATTACCGCAGAAAAACCTTCTGAGGACGGAACTGTAAAACTTTCCATGGCCCAAAAGGCTGCACAGGTTACAATTTCTAAAGAAGGTGCCTATACAAAAGACGGTGTTACAACCCAAGGCAAGGCACCTTATACGGAAAATACGATTACCTATCTTCCTGTGGCAGAGGTTTTATCGGCTCTGAACCTTGAAGTTGAACAGGTTTACCATAAGGTTATAACACCGACAACAGAAATTACCGCAAACAGCGTGTATCTCTTAATCGGTAGCAGTGAGTATGCGGCAAAACGTCCGCCGATTCTGCGGGAGAATACCGTCTATGCAGACATTGCCTTAATGCAGCAGCTCTACGGCATTACCATTACAGAAGATAAAGACAAAAACATTACGGTTACTTACGGTAATGTTGGTAGCGGCTTGTCTGATGAAGGCTTGCAGACAGACGATTCCTGGTATTATGAATTGGTACCGGTGGAGGAATCAAACGAGGGTTTAACAAATGTTGAAATTATAAAAAATAACGTAACCCGGTCTCTTTATAATGCAACAGGTAACCCCTATGTCTATATTAATAAAATGCGGCCTGACGGTGCTTTTACAGATATTGACTACGATTTAGATACAGGTGCAATCTTCCCGCCGGTTAATCACTTATACAATCTGGAAAACATGTGTAAGATGGTATATTGTCCGGAAAATCCCTATTATTTAGACCCTGTGGCAATTGATGCAATTGCCCGCGGTGTAGAATATTTTATTAAGCATAAATTCACCAGTACCAACTGGTGGTGGAACGTTGTCGGCGTGCCTCAGGCATGGCAGAGTATCGTCTTATATCAGCCCCAGGGCCTTGAAAAATACTGGGACCAGATTATGGTATACTGCCAGGGTGTTGAATGGGGCGGTAACGGCGGCAGCTCAATGCCCTTCGTTTTAAACGAACCCGAGGCCAAAAATGAGCATACTATCAGAACCTATACGGGTTCCGGCCCTGGCCCCGGCGAACGTATTTATGCTTCCATCAAGGAAATGTTCTATGTTGAAAGAACCCCGGAAGAAGAAGAGCGGATCCTGCAGGATTGTATTACGGGTATCAGCATGGAAATGGCGTTTTTATCCACCCGTGTATTTTATAACAAAGCAGATGTTGAGGGCGATACCCTCAGCGTGCAGATCGACTATTCCTACCATGACCATGCAAACTCATTCCTGCCGCTTGCTTACGGTCAGCAATATGTGAATACAATTTCTGCAACGATGCAGCGTTTCCGCGGTACCAGCTACCGCATTTCCGATGAAGCCATTATCAATATGCAAAACGGTCTTTTAGACGGTTGGGCTTGGTATTATTACAACGGTTTAGAAGATGCTCATTATGTGCAGAATGGTATGGGTCGTGGTACGACTGGCGACAGATATAATACTCCCACGTCAGATTACCGTTTCACGGTTTCTGCAAAAAAATACGTGAACTATTTAATTGATGCAATGCTGAAAGAATATGGCGATGTTTTAACCAGAAAGTCAGAATTGCAGGAGCTGGGTAATCGTATTGCAAACCCCAGCGAAGACAACTTTGAGGGTAACAGATATTTCTGGGTATCGGATTATTTTTCTCACCACAGAAAAGACTGGAACTTCTCAGTGCTCGTTCCCTCCAGCCGTATGCAGGAGCAGGAAACCTTTGCCGGCAGCACCGGTATGGAAGGTCTTTTATACCGTAACGGCCCCCATAACCTTTTGACTGTGGGAGATGATAATTCAAACCCTGCTGCCCGTGACTGGAACCGCTTACCCGGCACCACTTGGGAAATGAATTACTATACTTTAAATAAAGGCAAAGCCAAGGCAGTAGCACAGTCTGATATGGCAGGCGGTACCTCAGATGGTATGTACGGTATGGCTATGGTAGACTTTTTAGGCGGCTATGTTGATGGTGCTAAGCTAAAACGCAGCTGGTTCTGCTTTGATGATGAGGTTGTGTGTCTGGGTGCCGGCATCAGCGGCAACAGCACCGATATTGTCAGCACAACCATTGACCAGGTGAAAACCAAAGGAACGGTTAAAGCAGGAAACGGCAACAGCGGTAAAGATATAACAGCAGCCGGTGAGGCAGAACACTTTGATACCACCGGTTCTACTTGGGTTTTAAACGGTGACACGGGCTATGTAATTGAGCCCTCTGCCAAAACCTATGTAGAAAACGGAATCCGCTCCGGCGACTTAGCTCGTCACGACAGTGCAACTCCGGCAAACACCATTGTAGAAGGCAACATCTTCTTCCTTGGTATTGACCATGGTATCAGCCCGGAAAATGCTTCTTATCAGTATACAATTTTGCCTGTAACAACCGAAGAAGAGCTGATGGCTTACAGCCAGTCTCCCAAAGCGGTTATCCTTTCTAACACAGCAGAGGTTCAGGCTGTTTATCATAAGGATTTAAAGATTCTCCAGGCAGCTTTCTATAAAGCAGGCTCTATCGAAACCCCTGACGGCTTAAAGCTGACGGTTACGCAGCCCGGTGCTGTTATGGTTCGCCTGTATGACGACGGCACCTATTCCATTCACGCAGCCGACGTTCAGCAGAGAACTGTTCGTAATACAATTACCTTAGCGGGCACCATCAGTGCCAGCCACATCTTTGAGTTTACCGAAGGTGAAAAGGGTTGGGTAGCCGGTAAAACCATGCATTATTACAGTAATGAAGGTTTTAAAGACGTTAATACCTATAACCCGAACCTTGGGGAGAACACAGAGTTTGATGTAGCGGCCGACTTGCTGGCGGTTTGCATCAACGGTGAGCTGATGAGAGACTTTAATCCCTATCACCATTATTACGAACTGCAAGAGCCTTTCTCCGAAGTTCCCGAGATTAAAGCAAAGGGCAACTTTGAAACCCGCGTCCTCATGGGCGAAAACGAGGCGGTTATCAAGGTAACCGATCCGCAAAACCCCGATAACGAGGCAATTTACACCATCCGTTTTCAAATTAAAGATTCTCAAACCAATGAGTAATCTTTAAATATAAATTTTAAGAAAGGAAGATGGAAAAAACATGAAAAACTTTGGCAAAAAACTCTTAAGCCTGACTCTTTCCCTTATGTTTATTCTGAGTCTGGCAACAGTACTGCCTGCTTCTGCAGAAGGCACTGTAACAGCCACTGTTAACGGTAATGCAATTTCATCCGGCGACGCAATTCCTGCAGTAAGCACAGTTGTGTTTACACTGCCGAACGAAATTACAGAAGCTGATTTAGCAACGGCTGTCGTTTTTGAAGAAGAAGTGAAGGGAGCTGCGGAAGAAACCTGGTATACGCGTCTTTACAAAGGCGAAGTAGCAGGCAACACTCTGACAGTAACCTTTGCTGAAGGTGCTCTGGCAACTAACAGTAACTATCGCTTTACCTTTAAAGCTCCGGCTGTGGCTGTTGACGAAACCTTTGCTTTTTCAACAACACAGGTTGGCGACTACTACATCAATGATGATTTTAGCCGTTATCCTGAAGTAGCACTTAAAAACCCCGGTTCTGCAGCGATTGCTTCTTTCCCGGAGAATACTCCTTGGGTTTCAGCGGTAATCAGAAGCGGCTGGTATCAGCGCGTGAAGGTCGTGCAGACAGGAACAGACAGCTATTTACAGTTGAGTAGTCCTAACGCCACTAATCCGTCCTATGGCTACATGGTTGTTGGTTATGACAACGCATATGTACCGGCGTTTACTTCCGGCGGAACAACTCACACAACCGAAACGGAAATCAGCTTCAGCATTTCCGGTAATCCGGAATCTATTTTTGAATTAGGATACATTGCTATCGCTCCTGATGCAACCAATGCGGGTTCCTATGGTGTTTATGTCAGAACAGCTGATATGATCTACGGTAATGCCTCCACAGTTTCTAATTCTACCAAGATTGGTTCTATTGCTGTTCCTACAGCAACCGATGCAAGCCACACCCTAAAAACTATTATGACCACAACAGTGGCAACACCGAATGTGAAAAAGATGAATAAGGTTTGGTTGGATGGCAATGAAATAACGTTGCCCGACGGCGGTGTTGGTATAACATTACATAGTAGTGCCACCGAAGACGTTATCAACTATAATGGTGGCAATACAGGCCTAGGTCATGTCTTTGCTGTTGGTAACTTTGCTTCCGGCGAAGACACAACAGAGGCCGTTCTGAAAGTAAGCTCTTATAAGTGCAAGGCGTATGTGCCGAATCAGGCTACAATTACCCCCAGTGCTGCATCCGGCAGTACAATTTCTAACGTTGGTGCTTTAACCTATACCTTCAGCGAACCTATGAACGCAGAGACGGTTTTAGCAGGCGTTAGCTTCTACGAAAAGAACAGCAAGTATGTTTCTACCACAACCTATGCAGACCTGCTGGAATGGAATCCCCGTGAGGTAGAGAAGTCTTACGATGCTGCCAGCAAAACCCTGACATTAAGCTTTGCAGCAGGTGACCTTGCAGCAAACGCTGACTATAAGGTTGTTTTTGCTGATACCATTCGGACGGCAGAAGACGCAACCGTGACTGCCGCATCTGTTAAAACTTATACCTATAAAACTCAGCGTGCAGTTGGGGACATTTACTATGTAAATGAAAACTTCGACCGTTATCCTACCAGAGCGTATACCTACAACGAACGTTTACACTATGGTGCCTTCACTCCGTTCGTTCAGATTCGTGGCTATCTGCAGTCACAATCCGCTATGGTTAATACCAACGGCGATAAAGGCTTCAAGATCGGATCTCATGGCACAACATGGTCAGCAGCAGTTGGTTATGATAACAGTTATGCAGCTGCTCTGCCCGCCGGAAAGACAGAGCACACCGGCACAGTTGAAGTTGTAGCTTCCTTTGAAGGAAATCAGACCGGTACTTTTGAAATTGGCGATACACTCATCATTAGAACTGACGGTGTTTTAGAGAACGGAACGGTTACCTATGATGAAAGCGGCACCATTGGTTTATATGCCCGTACCGCCGGTGTTACCGGTACAGGTGATGGCCTTGCGAATGAATCTTATGGGAACATGACCCGCTTAGCAACTCTGAATAACGTTGTTAACAGTGGCAGAAAGCACACAATTAAATATGTTGTGACAACTGTTATTAACCCTGAAAACAATTGCCCCTCTGCCAGAACTCTGCATGCTGTTTATATTGACGGCGTTAAGGTAGAAACCAATGCCATTCCGGCAGGCGGTCTTGCACTGATAGCTTTCCCCGGTTATTCTCAGGGCGTGTTCTTTAACACAGGCAAGGTTACAAGAGCGTTCTGTGTATCTAATAATGATGCAAACTCTTTATCCAGCATGACAGTTTACTCCTTAAAGTATGGCGATGCTATGAACTTTACCACTTCCGGTGACAAAGAACAGAGCATTACCATTATGAACAACACCGGTGCTGCTATGAACACACTGGTTGTTTTAGCGGTTTACAACGGCAATACTTTTGTTGGTGTTGACGGCTTAAACGCTGCAGCTGTAACTATCAATGACGGTGCAACTCAGACTATCACCAGAAACGTTGCAAACGCAGTTCCTGGCAATACCTATAAGATTATGCTGCTGGATTCTAAGACCAGCTTAAAGCCCTTTACTAAGGCTTTAGAAGGCAGCATTAAATAATTAAGAATTTTTAAAAGTTTTATCATGATCCTAATACAGGGGGCGGGTACCCTTCCGCCCCCCTGATACTTTATAATGAATGATGAATACTGAAAAATTATCGCTTTTCAATATTCATGATTGATTATACCTAAGTTTTGGCTCTCGTTACGTGAGAGTGATAAAACCTTACAAGGAGGCTCTTTTATGAAACGTTTTTTTGCAATCTTTTTATGCATTATTTTGACTTTTTCCCTTTTGCCTGCGTTTGCTGAAAGTGAGGGCATTGAAGCCATGGGCAGCTTTCAGGGTAGGCTTTTGTCAGACGGGTATGCGGTTACTTATGATGTAACCCTTACAAACAAAACAGGAGAGCCTCAGACCGTTTCCGTTATGCTGGCACAGTATAGCGGGGCCAGCCTTGCAAAACTTACGCCGTATTCCGTAGAGCTTTCTATAGCAGAAACCAAATCGGAGACTTATACCATTTCTGCGATTGAAGAAAACGTTAGCGAAGTGCGTGCCTTTGTCTTTTTCTCTAACGATTCCGTAAAGCCCTTAATTCGGTCAGATAAGCTGAACCTGACTTATGAAAGTATTTACAGCGATTATATGAATTCAAACCTCGTTACCCAAAAAGAAAGCATCAGCTTAGAAGGCGAGGCACTAAGCAATCGTTTTCCGGTTCATGAAACCTTTAGAACGGTTAGCCAGAAAGCCTATATTAACGGTGCTTCTGTGCTTGCCTGGTACGATGCGGCACCCACAGAGATTTATGCTTCCATAACCCAAGGGAATTACGGTACGAATGCTCATTTTAAACAGTTTAGAACCCTTCGCGTGATCAATCCGGCAGGGGAGGTTGTTTGTTATCACGATTTTTCCGAGGAAAATGCAGCTCAGTCTGTTGTGTTAAAGATTCCTGCTTATACAGGAGAGCCGGGCATCTGGACAATTTCCTATGTAGGCGGAAAATTTACCGACGATGAAGTTACCATTGGTATTCCCGAAACACCGTATTACGGCATTCGTGGGGATATGTTTATCGGGTTTAACCACAGAACCCAAAAAACCCTGGAGCTGGGAACAAACCGAAAGTGGTATGTGTATGTCCCCGAAAGCTGCGTTGGTGCTGATGCTGTTTTCCTACTGGCACACAACAAAGCCTTTGATGCCTATTTAGGTGAGGTTTTTAATTCAATTACCATTACAAGAGCCGACGGTACAATCTTAGGTGAGCTTTTAGACGCAAACGGAAATTCCGCCAGATTTGAACCAAACCTTAAAGCACGAGGTAAGGTTGCCCAGGTCAGAGAACAAGATGCCGATACGGTCTGGAGCTTTGACATTGGTGACTATTATAACTGGATTAAAGACGGAACGGATGACCCTTACGGGGTTTATCATCCCAATTCATTGACTTCAACTACCCATAACGCTCTCTATGTTTCCGTTGCAAACGGTTTGCCGGGGCTGTTTTGCC
Organism: Clostridia bacterium; assembly: GCA_017407515.1. GTDB lineage: Bacteria > Bacillota > Clostridia > UBA1381 > UBA9506 > UMGS755. The sequence continues at coordinate 10,158 of JAFQWH010000052.1, forward strand.
CCACAGAGGCGGCGGCAAGAAAGCTAAAGGGTGGTATTGCCCTCTCAGAAGATAATCGGGTTTTAGGCGGCGTTTTGCAGGCGGAGGCAAGAAATGTTAGCCGTGAAATTGCTAAAGAGAATTTAGAAGTGAGTGCTGAATTTCCCGAGGAACTTCCCCAGGAAGTAAAAGATGGGGGGTATCTTGGCGTTGAGGCACTAACCGTTGCTGCTCAAGGCGGTATCACAGATGTACGGGATATTTGCACCCAGCAAAACGTGAATCCTGATGATATTTTCTTAGGCAGTATGGAAGTTACGGAGTTTGCAACGACGGACACCTTAACCCATAGAGATAATTTTGAAAACTTTACCTATTCTTCTGCTTCCAGAGACATTTACTCAGCCGGTGCACTCGCATCACGTGCGGGGCTGCCGACTAAGTTAAACGGTCTTTACGGTGATCCGGGCATGGTACGGCGGGCAGCACTGGCACTTCTGAGCCATTTTGTAGAAATGTCGCCGGAGGATTTACTTCGTGGATACGGTATGACCGTGCAAATTACAAGAGATGCAAACGGTAATATTACCAATGAAAGCTTTAGGGGAGACTACTGGCCTTGCAGCAGAATTTTCTTTACCTATCCCAACTTAGCAGATGCTTACAACCTGTTAAAAGATAAGGTTACCCCGGAAACAGCTCAGATTATGAAAAACAGCCTGCTTCGTATTGGTGACAAGCTGGCAAACTACCAGGCAAACGACACCAACCAATGGTCTGAAATTATCAGAGGCCATATGGAGGTGTATCTGGCAACAGGAGAAGAACGGTTCCTGCGTTATTTTGAGCGGCACGCGGCATCTATCGGGCAAACGCCTGTTGACGTAAACAGCTTTGGCCAGAATTCAGCCGGAGCCTACCTTGAGAGAATGGCACCCAGTGCTCAGTATGCACAGCAGGCTATGCATAACTTCCTGCCTTGTTATTACAGTTATCGGAATCTTCCCAACAGAAATGAAGAGGTTTTAAGAAAGTTCGAGGCGTCTCTTTCCCGGGCAGTATATTTTGAAGCGTTAAACTGGATGCCGGAGAATCCGGGCGGCCAATGCTTTTCACCCACAGCCATTATGGTAAAAGGGAAGAACGGAAACTATAACCCCGGTGGCGGTATGTATCCTAACTTCAGCTACGCGTCAGTCGGTTTTCCGGTAGCTGCAAGAATGTATGATATTTCTCAAAACCGTTGGGCAGCTTCGCCCTCGACAGACGGTGCGGATATTTATTACAGATTACCGATGGCGGCTGAGGAGATTTTAAACGATACGCTGTTTAATGCCTCATTTAAAGATAAGCTGGATATTAACGGTAAACCGGACGCTTATACAGCACCCAGGTCTTATGAAATCTTTACCCAAGAGATACCAACCAGCGACAGAATGCTCCTGCCTATTGAGGAAACCGATAGAGTTTGGAAGTTTGATGATTTGCTTGCCTGGAAAAAGAACGGCATGTATGTTTTAAACTATTATTCCAATCAGTTTTCCACACCGGCTTATAATATTGGTGTCGATGCTATGGCGTCTCGCGGCGGTCTTCCTTTTGCCGTTTGGTCAGAGGGAACAGGGCCGGTTGTTATGTCCCAATATTTAAACACCCCGACAGTTGCTCAGCATCTGCCGAACTACGAAGAAAGAAAAGACACCTATTATTATAGCGGCGTTGTCATCGAGATGGCTGACGGAACTACCCATAATACCCGTTTTTCCGAGGGAACCTTGGTGGAAGAAAACAGCACGGGATATACCATTACCCAGCCGATAGGCCTGGAGACGGTCAGCCAGACAGACGCAAGCGGCAACACAGTCAAGGTGCCGAAATACGGCGTGATTCGCTATGACGCAACCTATACGGACACAGGCTACACCATTTCTGTAACTTATGAGCCAACAGAAGCAGGAAAGAACCCTGTAAACGCCTACATTCAGCTTCCTATCACGCGGCCAAACAAGGCAAGCTATTGGGCGGTTGATAAAAACGGCAATAAGTATTACGATGATAACGATGACCTGCGGGCGACACTAACTCAGTCAAACAATAACAAAACCTTAAACTATAAGTCTCTGTTAGAGGGGGCTTACGGCAGCATGAATATTCATACATCAACGCAGGCTACCCTTGGCTCTTTAAAGGCCTATGGCAGCTATGCAAGAAATGCAGTTCAGTTGCTAACCTTCCCCTTAGAAAACAATCAGGCTACCGTTACCTTTGAAATTGTAGCGGAGTAGGGGGACACGGAGTTACATATGGAGGAAACATTATGGCAGAAATTAACTACAACGAAAAAACAATTATGAAGAACGGTTTCCCGCAAATTAAAAAGCTGGGAGCCATTAGTGCAAACGGCGAAATGACCCCCTTTGTCTGGAACGGAAAGCTCATGCGTTTAGAGCTTGTTGACCCGACCAACGGTTTGGATAAGGGACAGGCAAAATATGCCGTCATTCGGGATTGCGAAACGGGAGAATATATTTCAAAGTTTGCCGAAGACAGTTATTACCACTCTGCATATATAGAGGGTGATACGGCTTACGTTTTAGGGGTTAGCCTTTTGACCTGGGACACCATTTTGGTTTATGAAAGCAAGGATTTAGTGAACTGGACCAGTCGCGTTCTCTTGCAAAAACCGGGTTTTTTCTTTTGTAATACGGCACTGACGAAAGGTCCGGAGGGCTATGTGCTTCTTTTAGAAGCAGGCGAGCCGAAAGAGCTGGTGGGGGACTATCCCTACACGTTTTTCTTTGCTACTTCGCCTGACCTTATAACTTGGACCTTTATGGATTACGACACAGCGGTGTTTAAAGACCGGTACTGTGGTGCTCCGTGGCTGAAATATTCCGAGGGGTATTATTATATGATTTCCTTAGCGGAGCTTCCTTGCCTACGATATTCCAACTATTTATACCGAACTAAGGATTTTAGAAATTGGGAGGTCGGACTTTATAACCCGCTTTTGATGCCAAGTGAAGAAGACAGACAGATTTCGCCGAATGCCCACGGTGATTTAACTGATGCATTAAAAGAGGAAATCAAAACCGGCTTTTTATCCAACAATTCTGATATTGATATGTGTGATTATAACGGGAAAACATATCTGAATTATTTAGCCGGTAATCAGCTTGGATATTACTATATGTTAGAAGCAGAGTACGACGGAACAGTTGCAGAGTTTTTAAAAGCAAATTTTGAATAGATGTTCATCAATGCTTAAAAAGAGGCGACAGCAAAAAATGCTGTCGCCTCTTTTTGTATCAAGATTAAAAATAGTCCATAGGAGCTATGCTAGCTCCTATGGACTATGTACTTGCTTATTTTTTAGTTATTTGCTTTCCAAGCGTCATACTGGCTCTGAATTTCAGCAATAACCTTTTCAGAACCTGCTTTTCTGAATTTTTCCAAAGCTTCCGGCAGCTTAACTGCAGGATCAACAGCACCAACCATTAAGCTGGGAATGAATTCCTGGTGAACGTTATTGATAGCGGTCAGTTCGTTCATAACGTTTGCACTGTCAAAGTTGAAACCGAAGGTGGGAGAAATGTAAGCTTCGTTATTAAATGCGATATATTTATCCCATAAATCATCAGGATCGCCCTTTTTCAAGTGAAGCAGGAAGCGGTTACCCTGGTAAGCTGCATTACCGAAGTAATTGTTCTTGTTTGCATCTACAATACCGTTAGGATACTGAACGTGCTTTTCGTCAACAACGGTATAATGAGTACCTTCAATACCGTGAACAATCATGTTCATCAGTTTTGCATCGGTATACATCATGTTAAAGAACTTCATGGTTCTTACAGGGTTTTCAGAATCTGCGGAGATTGCAACGCAAGACTGAGATACCGCACGGGTGTTGATAATCGGCTGAGACAAACGACCATCGAAAATGCTCTTCCAGCCTTCGTCTTCAATTGCGTTTTTCTGTTCCTGGAAATAAGGAATCTTTTCAGTCGTGCCTAAGAACATTTTGTGTGCTTTGGCTAAATCAACGGAGGCCGGAGCTGCAGCGTCAGATCTAAAGAAACCTTTTTGATTCCAGCGACGCATCAGGTCAAAATAATCCTTGAATTCCTGTGTTTCGTAAATGTTTACAACCTTGTCATAATTGCTTGTCTGGAAGCCTGCAATGTTGCAGTTACGAACCTTTTCAATCGGCAGAAATACTGTTAAACCGTCTCCCTTACCTGTGATACCAATGGGATAAATTCCGGGTTCGTTGTCCTTAATAGTCTGCAGCATGGGCTCTAAGTCTGCAATAGTTTTAACATTGGAAAAGTCCATGTTGTATTTTTCAACCAAACCGTCCATGTAGGTCAAAACAGGCTGATATGCATAATCCTTCATCGGGGGGAATGCATAAATCGTACCTTCGACGGAAACAGCTTTCCAAACATAGTCCGGCAGAGTTGCCTTCATGTCCTGACCGTATTCGTCAATCAACTCATTCAGACGAAGATAGATGCCGTCAGATGCTAATTTGGGGAAGCTTGATGCAAACATGGCATCAATAGGCTCTCCGGCAAAAATAAGTCTTTGAATACTCTCGGCGTACTCAGAACTGGGGAGCAACGTCTGGGTGACGGTTGCATTGATTTTTTCCTTGGTGTATTTGCTGATTTCTTCAAACACCATGTCGTGCTCCTGGCTTTTTGTACCCGGAGCAAACCACTTGATCTGGTATTCCTGGTCAGGATTGTCGTCCTTAAAAGGCTTTTTCTTTCCGCAACCCGTCATAGCGGCAGTGAACACCAGAACAATTGCTAACAATAAAGCAATTTTCTTCTTCATTCTTTTTTTCCTCCATTTTTTTAATTTTTTTGTCAACAAGAGGTGTTGACAGTATCTTTTCACCGCACCAACCGTAAATCCGGGCAGAAAATAAGCTAGAGTAGAATTTCTGATTGGCTTGGTGTATAGATCGTTTTATTTTTATAAGATTTTTGGGGATTCAGTCTGATTTTGAGACATGTGTTATAATTGCTTGTTTACGATATTCGCTGGGCGTTTTATCAAGGTACCTTTTAAAAATTTTCATAAAATGGATATTATCTTTAAAACCAACGGAATAGGCAATTTCCTTAACGGAGAGGGTTGTGGTTTCCAGCAACCTGCAGGCTTCGCTCATTCGTAGACGAAGAATATAATTTTTAGCAGAACAATCGTGACTTTCTTTAAAAATCCGACAAAGGTAGGAATGACTAATATTGAAATAATCACAAATAGTAGCAACAGTTAAGTCCGTTTTATTATAGCTACATTTAATATAGTCAACGATAGCATCAGGGAGGTTTGTGTTTTTTGCTTCATAGTCCCTGGAGTTATAATCCAAAATTTTATAAAAGGTGGACAAAGCGTCATAATACCCAATGGATATTTGTTTCAGTTTTTTTGTAAACAGGTGTTCAAACTGGAGGTAAACGTTATCGAAATACTTACACTTTTTAACCGGTTTTCCCTGAGTCAGGCCTAATTTCTCGCCATAGAACAAGGCAGATTCACCGTCTAGCCCAAACCAGGCGTATTTCCAGGGGTCTTCGTCAGAAGGGTAGTAACAAAAGTTGGTATTTGGTGGAAGAAAAAACATATCTCCCTTGCTTACCTTGTAAACATTCTTTTTGTACTTCAAAACACCGCTGCCCTCTAAAACAACATGCAGTGTGCAATAGGATTGAACCCTGAAAACCTTGCTGGGAGCTACGTAATTGAAATTGTCAAAGCCAATGGAGTTAATAAGCATATCTTTGTCAATACGACTGAAAAAAGGTATGAATATGGATTTGGCCTCTAAAAATTTCATTAAAAACACCTCGATTATATTATATATAGAGAGAATGCATTCGTCAAGGTGAACTATAAAAAAACACAGCAATCTGATAAAAAAGCTCATTTACAATATATTGCGAAAATATTACAATATATTATAGATAAATATTCTATTCTGGGTGAGGTGTGCATAGTCAAACCAAATACATTACTCAAAAAAGGGCGTTTTAGTTGTCCGGTTAAGCCACTTTTTGGGAGATAAGCCGACCTTGGCGGTGAATGCCTTGGAGAAGTGATACAGGTCACAATAGCCTAAAGCAGCGGCAATTTCGGAAATGGTAAATTGCCTGCTCTCCAGCATTTCCTTGGCAGAGGAAACACGGAGCTTATCCCGGTATTCTGTAATGGTCATTCCCATGGTGCTTAAGAATTTTGACCGGAGATACGAGGGCGACATAGAACAGTATTCAGCAACCATTTTTCCGGAGAAGTTTGTTTTAAAATTTTTGTGAATATAGTCAATCGCTTTTGCAATATCCTGATTGTTGATTTGTTCATGAACGTGCATTTTGATGGTTTCATAATAAAAATCCAGCAGTTTGATTTTGGTGGCGGCGTAGGAATCCCACTGATGGGATTGCCACAAGTTGCAGATGTTTTTGAGCTTCTCCTGCTGCCGTTCGTTACAATGCTGCATAAAAGGCAGGAGCCTTTTGTCGGTGTTTAAAGTTAACGCACTTGTGATATATGAGCAGGAGCAAGGACATTTGATGCTGTAATTATCTCCGGCACTTAAAAAGAACATATCCCCGGCAGAAAGCGGATACTGTTTTCCGTTACAGGTTACAGAGCCGCTTCCGGTAAGCAGCAACACGAACCCGTCAGCGGGTCTGTTCCCGTTTTGATAACTGAAATATTTGTTTTCGGTTTTATGTATAATTGTCTGGATGTTTACAATATCAAGCGTCAGCTTTTCGTACACCATAATTTTCTCCCGAGGTTTTTGTTTTATTATACAATTTTTTTTAGAGAAAAGCAATATTTAAATATGTAAGAAAGTTTTTTTATACAAAAAATGAATCATATTATACATTGAGAAAAAGCGTGCATTAGAGTAGAATAAAATCATACAATAGTAAGTTATGAGGTATGATGCGATGATTAGGTTTGAAGATTACATAATGCCGGCGGCATCTATGGGCCGGGATAACCCTATGCCGGACATAAAAAACGTCAGTTATATCCATGCCGGATATGAGGTGACAGAGAAGGTAACAGAAGAAGAGAAAACATATCTGGGCAAGGGTATGATTTCAACAATGCTTCCTTATAAAATGCAGGACGGCTATAACCGCGAAAAGAAAGAACGGGCTTTTAGGGCAGCCGTGTTGGAAAATGACTATGTAAAGGCGGTGTTTCTGCCGGAATTAGGCGGCAGACTCTGGTCTTTATTTGATAAACAATCCGGTCGGGAGCTTTTGCATGTGAATCCTGTGTTTCAGCCGGGAAACCTGGGTCTTCGAAACGCCTGGTTTTCAGGCGGGGTAGAGTTCAATGTTGGTATTAAGGGTCATAATCCCCTTACCTGTTCGCCCCTTTGGTGTGCTGTGGATACCTGCCCTGAGGGCGAGATTCTGCGAATGTACGAATTTGAACGGATTCGCGGCGTTGTTTACAGCATCAGTGCTTTTCTTCCGGAAGATTCAAAGGTTTTGTTAATTAAAGCAAGAATTGAGAACACAACCGACGAACAAAAATATATGTATTGGTGGTCAAACATTGCAGTCCCTGAAACTCAGGGGACGCGGGTGCTTGTGCCGACAGATGAATCCTTTATAAGCTTTTATGATGCAAATCATTATATTCTTGATAAAGTGTCTATTCCGAAGCAGGGCGACCTTGATGTAACATATCCCTGCAGAATTCCCTCGTCGAGAGACTTTTTCTACAAGATTCCTGACAAACGGTATAAATGGATTGCTACGGCAAACGAAAGTGGAGAAGGCATTTTGCAATGCTCAACCCAAACCATGAAAGGCAGAAAGCTTTTTGTCTGGGGTCAGGTCCAGGGCGGCAGGAACTGGAATGAATGGCTCTCTGAGGAAGGGTCTGCATACATAGAAATCCAGGCCGGTCTTGCCCATACGCAGCTTGAGCACCTGCCGATGAACGGCAAAACAGTTTGGGAATGGACGGAGGCCTACACAGCTCTTTCGTTAGATGCATCTGTCACCCACGGAGACTATGAAAAGGCCGGTGAAGCGGTTGAAGCCTATATGCTGGACCGTGTCGGTAATCCGGACGAGCTTCATTTTCCTGAACCGGAAACAGTAACGGATTCGAAAATTATCTATCAAGGCTCCGGTTGGGGTGCTGTTGAAGAATGTATCAGACAGGAAAGCATCAGCGAATATTGTCACTTTTCCGCAGTCGATGATGAAACACAGCTATGGTTAAGGCTGGCTCAAGAAAATGTATTTCCTGAACCGAGTGTTTTCAATGAACCGGAAAGCTATGTTGTGGGCCAGTACTGGCTTACAAAGCTGGAGGCTCTTGCAAAACCGTCTTGGTATAGTCTGCTGCATATCGGTGTTATTAAATATGCCGCCGGTGATGTTCCCGGAGCAAAACAGGCCTGGGAAGCGTCCCTGACTTATGCACCATCTCCCTGGGCACTCCGGAATCTTTCCATGTTATATAAAAACGAGATGGGCGATTTAGCAACAGCCAGAGGGTATATTTTACAAGCTTTTGAGCTCAAAAAAGATTGTCCGGCTCTTTGTAATGAGGTGGCATCACAGCTTACCTGCGACGGTGGAGACGCCTTGTGGCTTAGTATATATGATTCTCTTGATTCTAAATTACAACAAATTGGCAGATTGCGTTTTTATAAAGCAGTTGCCTTGTTGCATCTTGGTCGGCTGACAGAAGCTAAAGACATTTTAAACCCGGATTTTGTTATGGATGACATTAAAGAAGGGGAGCTTTCAGTTTCAAGTCTTTGGTTTGAATTGTATCGACGGCTGTATGCTGAAGAAAAGGGCATTGCCTATAACCCGGACGATACAAAGCTTATACAAGAGGCAGATAAAGTGTATCCTTTGCCTCGGAAGCTTGATTTCAGAATGCACGATTAAAAGTTTTTGTTCGCATTACATTTGTTAAAAATTATATCAATTAAATAGAGGTGTTTATATGTATTTTAAATTTCCTGAAAACTTTATGTTTGGTGCAGCCAGCTCTGCTTGTCAGATTGAATCTGCCTGCAAAGAAGGCGGCAAGGGTGAAGATGTGCATGAGCATTACTTTTCGCTGTATCCTGAAAAGTATTTAAACGATGACCCGAATGAGGGTGCTGATTTTTATCATAAATACCCTGAGGACATTAAGATGATGAAAGAGCTGGGCATCAAGTGCTTCCGTTTTTCCATCTCCTGGTCCCGTATTTATCCCAACGGCCCTGATGAGGTTTGCCAGGCAGGTCTTGATTATTATGCTGACCTGATTGATAAGCTTATTGAAGCAGGCATTACCCCGTTCTTTGACCTTTGGCATTGCGACCTGCCGTATTGGGTAATTGAAAGAAACGCACTGTTAAACCCGGAGTTTGTTGACTGGTTTGGTGCTTACGCTGAAACCTGCTTCCGTGCCTTTGGTGACAAGGTGGCATATTGGAGCACCATTAACGAGCCCAACGTTAACGTTATGGCGGCTTACGCCTGGGGCAGCACCGCACCCTTTATGAAAGATATGAAGCTTGCTATGCAGGCAAACCACATTGCAGTTCTGGCTCATTACAGAGCGGTTAAAATTTTCAGAGAGCTTGGCTGTAAGGGTAAAATCGGTGTGGTTGTTCACATTCAGCTGACCTATGCACCCAGTATGGATATGAAAGACCAGGAAGCGGCAGAACGCGATATGTCTTTCTATTCTACCTGGTGGACCGATTCCATGCTGAAAGGGTATTATCCCAAAAACCTGATGGATTATCCCTACATTGCAGACCTGCTTCCCGAGGGTTGGGAAAAAGATTTAAAAGAAAACTTTATTGAATCTGACTTTTTAGGTATTAACTATTACAGCTCATACATTGTTGGCTATGCCGAAGACGGCAAGCTGGATTATGAAATTGTCACCGGTGACAAGCTGCCTAAGGACGATTACGGTTTCACCATCAATCCCCAGGGTATGTATGATACCATTATGGAAATGCAAAAGCGTCACCCGGGCCTTGAGCTGATTATTACAGAAAACGGTATTGGCAGAAAGCGTACAGGCAACTATGAAGAAGAGCTTGACGACGACTACCGCATTAACTACCTGCGTGAGCATTTGCGTGCTGTTGCCCGTGCAGTAGAAGCCGGTGCCCCTGTTACAGGCTATCTTCATTGGTCCATTATGGATACAACGGAGCTTTACGGTGGCGGCTATTCCATCTTGTTTGGTTTGACTCAGGTTCGGTTTGATAAGCCTGACAAACAGCGTATTCCCAGAAAAAGCTGGTATTACTATCAGAAAATTATTGCTGAAAAGGCAGTTAACTAAAAACGTTTATAACGCACCATATAAAAGGAGACGCTATTATGTGTGAAAATGCAAGTAAAGTCATGAAGCCCTTCAAACCGATTGAAGCCGTTGAAGGGGATACGACAACCACCATCAAGGTATGGGGCAGAGAATATAGCTTTGGCGAGTCTGCTATGCCGACCTCTGTCATCACCCAGGGCGAAGAAATTTTATCCGGTCCGATTCGTATTATTTTAGAGGAAAACGGCGAGCCTGCAACTTGGTTACATAAATCTCATTATTTAATGTCCACAGAGGCTGATAAGGCTGTTGTCTGCGGTATTCAGAAAAGCGATGCATTTGTGATTAACACAGCCATTACCGTTGAATATGACGGTCTGGTGGGCATTAACTTAAAAATGGTGCCTAAGGGCTCAACTGCCTCTGAAATTTTTGGTCACTCAAAGAGCAAGAAAGTTGGCTTTGAGGTCAATAAGCTTTGGGTAGAAATTCCCTTAAAGCGTGAATTTGCAATGATGTATCAAATGGCAACCGGCAGCACCGTTAACTTTGAAGACGAAAATGCACCGAGCGATGCGGTTGTTCAGTCCTGCGGTGCATTAAAGCGGTCCATGTCTATGTCCTTTGCACCGCTGATTACTGTGACGGAAAACGGTTCCCGAGGCTTTTCTTACTTCTGCGAAAGCGGAAAGAATTGGGAGCCTACTGATGAAAACAGGGCGGTAGAAATTGTTGTAACAGAAGAAGAGGTTATTCTTCGTTTAAGACTGCTTGACGGTCACCCCTCATCTTGGGTGCAGAGAGGCAATAGCCCTCTGGCAAATTCTTACTTCCCCCTGACGTATCACTTCGGTTTTCTGGCAACACCTTTAAGACCGGTTGAAAAAATGGCACGCAAGAGAAGAATTCTGCACATTGCCGGTCACCATGAAGAGGGTGAAATCGATACCTATGATACATTCCTTGCCACTCCCTCAGAAAAGTTTGGCGGAAAAAACGCTTATGACAGAATGAAGGAAGCGGGGGTTACCACCCTGATTCTGCACGAGGCATGGAACACAACCCAGAACTTCTGGGAAGTGCCTGTTAAGAGAAAACGTGTTATTAAGAACATAATCAGAGAATGTCACGCAAGAGATATTGAATTCGTTCCTTACTTTGGTTATGAAATTTCTACCATCGGTTCCTATTGGGACGATGAAAAGGTCAGCGAGATTATTCGTGTGCCCAAAGATGAAGACGGTTGGTTCGGTTGGTACCGTGAACCTTTCCAGCGTGATTATATCGTTTGCTATCGGTCAGATTGGAAGAACACGATGATTGAGGGCATTCGCAAGCTGGTTGATGAACTGGATATTGACGGCGTTTATATGGACCTGGGTATGACAGAGTGTGTGAACGAAAAACACGGCTGTGGCTATCGTGATAAAGACGGTAAGCTCCATCCCACCTTCCCGGTTTATGGTATTCGTGAGTTGTTTAAAGGGCTTTATTCCATTTTCCAGCCCCGTGGCGGTTTGATTGATTCCCATCAGGGTGCACAATGCAATTTCCCCTCCCGTCCTTTCATTCACAGCACCTACACCGGTGAAGAAATTGTTTGGTTCATCCGCGATTCAGGGGCAGAGAACATTCCCCTTGATTATTACAACTTTACCTTGTCAGGGAAGCCTTCCGGTGTACCGGTTGACTTTGTTATTGTAGAATATCCGGACTGGACGTTTTCTATGGCCCTTGCAGTAACCATCATCAACGGTGCACTGCCCAGACCCAGAATGTTTGCTCATTTGGATATTATTGAGCCCTATTGGAAGGCTATTGACAGCTTCCCCACAGAAAAGGCTGAATGGTATACCTTTAAAGACAATACCGATTGGGTAAAAACCTCTACTGACGATGTGAAAGTCAGCTTCCATGTACATACAGATTTGCGGGGTAAAAAATCATTGCTTGCCTGTATCTCAAATCCCACTCGCAGAGTGCATGACGATGTAACCGTTACATTTGCGGACAGCTTTATCGGTGACTATACTGCTTATGATGCAATAGCCGGTGAAGAACTTAAAGTACAGCAGGGCGTCCTGCATCTGTCCTTTGAGGAGTTCGGCACCAAAGTTATCCACATCAGCGAACTTTAAGGCTTTTGTAAAATCCTAAGACTGGAAAAAGGTTTCCTAAAATTTTACATATATTTATTTCTTTCGCTGTGTTATCATTAAATAAACATATAAGACTCAAAAGATTTACAATCAAAGAGAAATTAAGATTTATAGGGAAAAGGAGGAGTTTAAAATGTTCAAAAAACTAACAGCAATTCTGCTTGTTATCTGTCTGAGCGTTCCGATGCTTTGCATTGGTGCTTTTGCAGATGAACAGGCCAAGCTTGTTGTGACGGACAATTTTAACAACGCAGTGGTCACCGTACAGACATCTGCATATAACGGTGACAATAACCGCTACACGAGTGACATTATGAATGTAACCCGAGATGCGGCAAACCGTCTGCTTCATGGCACAACCGTTTCCATCACGGAAGACGGTTATGAAGGCAGAGCTATGCTGATCTCTCCGGCGTACACAGAAGAATACGGTGAGATTACAACAGAGAGAAACTTTATTCCCGGACAGGTATTTATTCTGGACGAAAAGTTTAATGCGGCTGAAATTTCTTACCGTTTCTGTGTCAGAAACCGCGGTGAGGGAGATGATGAAGCCGTTCGCTTAGAGGCATCCTATGCTACCATTGACCACTTTTCTAACTATCCCGGCCTGACCTTTTATAAGGATAAGATTGTAATAGCAGGCGGCGATGAAGCAGGCTTTAGCTATGATACCGATGTTTGGTATACCGCAAAGTATGTGGTTGAAAACGGTGCAGCACAGATTTTTATTCTGTCTGAGACAGGTGATGTTTTAGCAAGCAGCACGGTTGTTGGTGAGTTCCCCAAGGTCACAGTGGGCTTTTCGAATCCGAAGAGTAGTGTCAAGGGATTCGCTCTGGCGATTGATGATGCTTCCGTCAGCCGTTACCGGACAGGCAACCTGGAAACAACCTTTTCTGATGTTTCCTTAATTCATTGGGCATATGACTATGTTGAAGAACTATATAATAAGGATATTATTAACGGCAAAGCAGAAAAAATCTTTGCTCCTTCTGACCTGGTTACCCGTGAAGAGTTTGTAAAAATGGCAGTAGGCGTCATCGTTGATACCTTATCACAGTCTACCACCAATTATTCAGACGTTGACGGAACAGCTTGGTATGCACCTTTTGTTGCAACGGCTGTTGAAATTGGTTTAAACCCCGGCATCAGCGAAACAGAGTTTGGTGTTGGTCAGGCGATTACCCGTGAAGATGTTATGGTTATTTTAGACCGCATCTTAGCCGAAGAACAGATTGCAGTTGATGCATCAAGCGTTGGTGCTTTCTCTGACCAAAGCAAAATTTCAGCAGATGCAGTAAGTAGCGTTCAGCGTGTTGTTGCAGCCGGCCTGATTCAGGGTGACGATAAAAACAAGGTGAATCCGCAAAACAACCTGACCCGTGCAGAAGTTTGTGCGGTTATCAGCCGGTTAGATGCACTGGTGAATCCTGTGGTTGTTGAAGGCGACAGATTAGACCAGACAAGACCTGCAGCCTTTAACCCTGAGAACTTAGAGCGTAAGCTTTTGGGTATGCATGACTTTGAAAGAGGCAACGTTATGGCATCGCCCGACTTTTCCTTGACAAACTACAGTGCAGCTAAGCTCGACACAAACGGCAACGCCTACGAGGGCAAAGCTTCTTACAGAATGGCACCGGGCGAGGGCGGTGTTAACAGTATTACCTTTAGAGTAAGCGGTCTTGACTTAAAGCCCGGCGATGCAGTTTTGGGTATTGCCAATGTAAAATGTACCGGTCTGACTGACGCTGTTATGCGTAGCGGTGGCAGCGGTCATAACAAGGGCGTTCGTGGTTCTATTTTTTATAATAACTCTACAACCGGTGAAAACACCGGTCACTATCAGACCTATGAAGTTATTCAGCGTGATCGTGATTGGGTAACATCCATTCAGTACATTGACTTAACCCACGAGGCCGACAGCGTATCCTTCACCCAGTATATAGACTCGGTTGACCAGGGTACTGCCTGGTTTGACAATATTGCGATTTATAAAATCGCCCATGACCCCTTCTTAGAAGCTTACTTAGAAACTCCCACCTACAAAGGTCTTATTTACGGCGAAGGCGGCGAGGGTGACATTAACCTGACCACCTCTATTTTAGACTATGGCGTTATTGACCTGTCTGACTGCGTGGTTAACGCAAAAATCGTTGATGAAAATGATAATGTTTTAATGCAGTCTCAGCTTACGGGTTTAGAGAACGAAGAAGAAATCCGTATTACCTTCTCATCAAAAGATTTGAAGATGAACGAAGACTACTATCTGCAGATGTCCTTAGACGATACAGTAAAAGACTATCAGTACAGCTTCCGTGAATGGATTTTGAGAAAACGTCCTGAGGATTATCGTCCCAATAACTACTTTGATGAATACGGCAGATTTATCATTGACGGCAAGCCCACCTTCTTTATGGGTATTTACGGTATGAACTATCTGTATACCACCATTGATGACTTGATTGGAACACCCTTTAAGGTGCTTCTGCCTTACGGTTGGACGTGGTTTAATGCGAAGAATGAAAACGGCGTCATTACTGCCGGTGCTGACCACGCACTCCTTGATTATGCTCACGAAAACGGCATTAAGATGTTAACCGGTATGGGTTCCTTTACCTATGAATCTGCAACGACCTCCGGTTATCATACCGAAATTTTTAAAGAACCTGAAGATGAAAGAAAGTTCTACGATGCAATCTCTAAAGCTATGGACCATCCCGCACATCTGGGCTGGTACATTGCCGACGAGCAGAGCCCGGCACGTTATGGTGCTATTAAGGAATGGGAAACCAAGGTCTTTTCAGATAATGACTTATCAGCCTGGACCTTTAACACCTTTACCTATGTAAACAACGCCCGTGCTGAAGTCAGAATGGCAGATACGTCAAACTGTAGCTCGTATCTGATCTTTAAGGGTGACGGCACAGACGACATCTCCGGTGTTACCGACCGTTTAGGCGGCATCTTTAACGCTGTTCCCAAGGGTAACAGACCGCTGTATGCAACCCTGCAGGCTGGTCAGTTCTATTCCGGTCTCCGCGGTCCTGATGATATGGAATACAGAAACATGGCAATGCAGGCAATCTGCCTGGGTGCTCAGGGTCTTCTGTACTACAACTACTTTAACATGAAGGGCGAGGAAGGAAACCGTGCCCGTCCCTTCGAAGTAGAGTGGCCTATCTTAATTGATGCAGTAGAAGAAATTGAAACCTTCTATCCCATGCTGTTATCAACTGATGCACCACCGAAGGTTAACTATGAAGCAGGCGACTGGTTCTGCCACATTGAAAAACGTTATGATGGCAAATCCTATCTCTTTACCTGTAACAGAACCAGAAATACACAGACTGCTAAAATTCAGCTTGAGGGTGTAAAGTCTATCCGCGGTCTGTATAGCGGCAAGACTTACGAGGTTGATTCAAACGGTTGGTTTGAATATGAATACGGCCCCATTGGCGTTGAAGTATTTGAAGTTGTGCAGAAGGATTATGATTCTCCGGAATGTACCTTAAAGAGTATCGGTTTCTTAAATGGCAACACAAGCTACATTGTTTCAAATCCCGGTGAGCAGTTCTCCAAAAACTGGGAGGTTCAGATTCCGGCTGGCGTTACCGAATTAGAATATGCTGCAAAAATTTCTGACAAGGCAACAATGTACATTAACGGTAACAAGGTGGAAACCACAGGTACGATTGATGTTACAGGCGTTAAGACCCTGGAAGTTAAAGTGGTAGCAGAGGACGAACGGTATTCAACAACATATACCTATCAGATTGTAAAGGGGGAGACTTATGAATAAAAGAATCTTTGCACTTGTAATAAGTCTTGTCATGGTACTGGCGATGCTGGCAATGCCGGCAACCGTCGCTGCAAGCAGCCCGGTTACCTATGATGGTGAGCGGATTGTGGTGCAGACCAATGTTGATGCACCGGTGGGAACCTATGTTACGATTGTTGTAGGAAAACCGGGTACTACATTAAATGATGTAAAAAATGCCGCAACCGGTGCGGCACTGACTTCTGTAGCTGAGTATATAGGCGTTTATCCCGTAACAAGCGGTGACCCGAACGTTAATGCAACCATAGAACTGCGTGAAAACCTGGCAACAGGTAACTGCGAAGTGTATCTGGCTGCTTTTAATACTGAATTTTACAAGCTTGATGACTTTGATAACTTAAGCAGACTGGACATTAACACAATGGTCAGCAATTTTAATGCAACGCCGGCAGAAAGCTACAGCACCTTGTTTACCGACAGTAACAAAGCATACTTGCAGGCTTTTAATGCTGATGTTGCAGGCTACAATGCCTTAGTGACACAGGTGTCGAACTTCTATACGAACCTTGCCGCTAAAAAGCCCTTTGTGGCAACACAGAGCAAAACAGCAGTGGGCGTTTTAGCAGATTGCTTTAACGAGGTTCTTGCTTTTGCCAAGCTGTCAGAGGCAACTGCGACTGCTGACGTTATCAGCATTTTATCAAATCCTTCTTATAATAATAAGTATTGGACTTTAGCGTTGGGCGAAGGAACTCCTTATTATAACCTGGGAAATGAACAGAAGACAAGAATTCAGACAAAGCTGGGCGAGGGCACTTATTATAGTGCGACAGCCCTTGAAGCTGATTTTGCCACACAGCTTGCTATTTCTGTTTTCTTAGAATGTGAAACAGAAACGGATTTATTAGCAGCAAAGCAGACGTATGGCAGCATTTATCAGCTTGACCCAACCCTTTTAGAGGACGCACGGTTAAATGAATATTACATTACCCTGATTCACAATAAAATGATTGATGAGAAAAGCAGTGTAAGCGATGTAACGACACTCCAAAACCTATATGAAAGCTGTGTTACATCAATTATTGCCGGAATCCCTGTAGATGATGACGATGACGATGACGGCTACTACGGTGGTGGCGGCCTCGGCGGTGGCGGCGGCTCTATCTTAAAGCCGGACGACAAAAAGCCGGAAGTGAAGCCATTAACCGGAATCTTCTCTGATGTATCAGAAAACCATTGGGCTTATGCAAACATTAAGAAATTGTACGACAGAGGAATTGTTAACGGAAAAAGTGCTACAACGTTTGCTCCCAATGACAATGTGACTCGTGAAGAATATGCAAAAATGATGATTTTAGCATTGGGCAACAGCCTTTCCGACGAACCTGTTTCTTACAAAGATGCAGTTAAAAATGGTTGGTATGTACCCTATATTGCGGCGGCAGAGCGTGACGGTTTGATGAACGGTCTCGGTGACGGCGTGTTTGGCGTCGGTATGGCGTTAAGCCGTGAGGACGCAGCGGTTATGATTGACCGTGCTCTGGTAAGCAAAAACATTGTATTAGACGAAGGCGACCTTGCTTTTTCAGATAGTGATAAGATTGCAGGCTATGCTAAAACTGCTGTCAGCCGGTTGGTGAAAGCAGGCCTGATTACCGGCTACGGAGACAACAGCTTTATGCCGGACCAAACTATTACCCGTTCAGAGGTTTGTACTTTAATTGTTAGAATGATTAACATGTTAGAAGGAGGCGGTAGATAATGTTAAAACGGTTTTTATGTCTGCTTTTGACGGTTTGCTTGTGTATCGCTCCTTTTGTGGTGACTCATGCCGAAGAGATTGAGGTTCTGCCTCAGGAGCTCAGCTTTTTGCAGGATTTAGACATTTTGGAAGAGATTCCTGAAAATGGCTTATATCAACGCAGAATCTATTACACAAGAGAAAAATTTGCAAAGACCCTTTCTATGATGCTGCTCTCCGGTGAACCTAAAATTATTCAGGAACCGGAAATCAGAGACGTTGCCGGAAACGAATATATCAATTACATTGATTTTGTTGTTACACAGAATCTGATGAAGCTGGACAAGAAGCTGATGTTTTATCCGAAAGACAATGTAACCCTTGATATGGCCGTTTTTGGCATGGTGAACGCTTTGGAATATCAGCCGATGGCAGAGGAGAGAGGTGGCACAGCAGAGGCTTACTTATCTGTTGCTGCTGAAATCGGCATTTTGCGAAATGTCAGCATTGAAGACCCTGCCAATGTGACAATTTTTGAGCTGAGCAAAATGATTAACAACGCAATGCGTATTACACCGATGGTGCAGAAAGACGATGTTGTTTCTTGCATTAAGCCCACGCTTTTGGCTCAAAAGGAGCTTTACAAGAAAAGCGGACGTATTTTAGCTAACAGCAACGTTGGTCTTTCCGTTGGTAAATGCCCTGTTGGGTATGTTAATATTGACGGCAAGCTTTACCCTACTGATCTTGCCATTGCCGATATTACCGTTGGTTCAATTGTGACCTATTATACCCAAAGAGTTGACGATAAAGAAAAGGTTGTCAGCTACTATTCAGCCAGCGATGCAGAGGTTATCTCCATTGATGCTGACGAAATTGAAGAGGTTGATTTTACTGCCGGTGGCATAGAAATTACATATGACAACGAAAAAACGGTTCAGATCGACAGAACTGCGTTTGCACTGGTTAACGGTGCGAACCATAACCTGAACCAAAGCCTGTTTGATGTTTTTGAAAGCGGTACCCTGAATATGCGTGACAGCGATGGCGACGGTTCTTATGATGTTGTTTATATGGATTTATATAAGAACGAAGTTGTCCAGGCGGTTGGTTCCGGTTCAAACAGCATTATTACAAAGTACTATAACCAAACGATTTCTTTCGATGCAGTTAAGGACGATCTTCAGATTATTTCCGAGAATCGTTTTCTGACGCTGGATCAGATTGAAAATGGTCAGGTTGTCAGCATTGCTTGTGATACGTTCAGCATTGTAGGTGGCCAGCTTGTTTTCGATTATAACAATGCAAAGAAAATTACGATTCGTGTTTCCGATAAGCAGGTTGTTGGTGTAGTGACTCAGATTTCCGGTACAGACAAGATTGTTATTGACGATGTTAGCTATGAAAGCAGTGCTTATTTGAAAAAACTCTACACTGACGGAAAAATATCTAAAGTACAGCCCGGACAGCCGGTGATTTTATTGTTAGATATTTATGACAAGGTTATTGACTATACCATCAACTCTAAAGAGAATCTGATGGAATACGGCTACCTGATTGATGCGGCTATCAATACGCAAGGCCTGAATCGGAACCTGATGTTAAAGGTTTTATGTGAGGACGGTCAGATTCGCGTTTTTGATGCGGCGAAAACCTACCTTTTAAACGGTAAGTCAATTAAGGACCACAGCCTGACCGGTACCAACGGAGAAAATCTTGACAACCGTCTGTTGATTCGGTATCGTGTACAGAATGAAATGGTGAGAGAAATTGACACCGTTCAGGAAAATCCACTGGCAGAGAACAAAGACAATTCCTTAAGTCTTGATTTTTCCAGCGGTTCAAGCACCTTGAGCTATCGTTTCGGTAACTTTGGCTGGCGTGTTGTTATGATGGCAACCACCCCGGCCTTTAACGTGCCTGACCCATCAGCGATCAATGTAGATGATTCACAGTTTACACGTGTATCTACCTCAACAACGGTGCAGGATAAGTCTTATAAAATTGATGCGTATGACTTAGATGACCGTTTGGTTGCCGGTTGTATCTTGCGTTACTCGGCTACGGTTTCTGCAAACTTTGGCGATAAGGACGTTGTTTACATGGTTACGGACACCCGCCGTGCGTTAGGCCCTGACGGTGTACCGACCACGCAGTTGACCCTTGCAAGCAGCGAAAAGGGTGGCGAGGAGATCGTGTTCTTTGCTGACGACGTTGACTGTCGGTTAAACAATAGAATGGTGTATTCCAATGCGTCACCGTCACAAACGGGGAACGAACTAACGCCATCTGACTTTAAAAAGGGTGACCTGGTTCGTTATCTCGTGAATGACAAGGGCTTTGTCAGCACCATTGAGCGTGTGTTCCGTTACAGCGATTCCGAACCCACAAAACCGGTTCAGTACGGTATCGGCGGTGCATACGGTCGTTCCTATTCTGCGTTTGCTTATAACGTGAACCTTGACTATATGACTCTTTGTATGACAAGAGATATTGCCAATGCAGCTCCGGACCAGTTCTATTCAATCCCCACCTCGCGTTTTGTCTGCGTTCCGGTTTATAACGTAGAGGACGATGAGGTATACATTGTAACCGATATTTTCGAAACCCCGGCTTATACTAACGCATCGGATACAATGCTGTACTTAGCAACCTATACATCAGAAATCATGGGCGCCTTTGCGTTCTGCTTGGATTGAGGTGAATGAATATGAAAAAGTTTTTAACAATAATTTTAGCTTGCGTGCTGATGCTTTGTCCTATGTCATTTGCCTCAGCAGCAGGGGATGTAACCTATACGTCAGATTTTTCCGGCACAATTAGTACATCAGTTAATGCAGATAGCGGCATAACGTCCTACAGCTATTCTGATGATGTGTGGAAGATTGATACCGGCAGTGCCCAGGCAATGAGTTATTATTCTTGTCAGGTAACAGATGAAAGACTTACTTTGTCAATTGCAGACAATGTTTTGACAGCAACGGCTATCTCCCCGAAGGACAGTGCTCTGACCACCAAGAACATTACTTTTACAGATGAAATTGATACAGTTTATACCGTGTTTAAGTTTTGCGTGGCATCCTCCGGCTATACCGGTCAGTGGATGATTGGCGCCGGTGCTGTTTCTACCAGTAATACAGACTATGGTTTGTTGGGTGTTGGCGGAGACGGAAAGATTTATGAAATTATAGCTCCGAATCCCCATTTAGGTAGCGCCCGCACAGAAGTGGCATCTTACAGCTTTAACACTTGGTATACCACGGTGGTTAAAGTGACACCAGGTGCTTATTCTGCCACAATCTATAAGGCAGACGGCACCGTGCTTGCAACAAAAGAGATCATCAATGCTGCAGATAAGCAGTTTGCTGTTGCCCGTACTGATTTAATGTTCCGCTCCCATGTAGGAACCAACATTCCCCTTCAGCTTAAAGATGCTAAAATGATTGCAACAAGTGCTGCGGCAACACCGACGCTCACAAGCACAGATATAGCAAACGGCGATGACGAGGTATCCCGTAAGCTGGATATTACGTTAAACTCAAATGTTCCTCTTGATCCCAATGCGGTTACCGCGTCTTTGACTAAAGGCGGAGTCGATGCAGGGAACTACAACGTAAGCTATCCTGATCCGTTTACGGTTCGCGTACAGGGAACGGGCACAACATTGCTAGACCGTAACACGGAATATGTGTTACAAGTTACTGGTTTTGATCCCATCACTTTTGAAACCGAGGAGTTGCATATGCTTTCACCGAATGAGCTAACCATTGATACGCTGAATGCAGATGATTCGGTTTTAGATGATGATATTACCGCTTTAACAGCAGGTAAAGTTAAGGTTCACCTTTCTGTAACAGACCCCCTTTCCTATCCTGATTTCTCCGGCAGAATGATGGCGGTGCTCTACACAGAAAGCGGACACTTAGAATGGCTTGATTTTGCAGATTTATCAGGTGCTGACTTTTCAGACTTATCAGCAACCTTTACCTTACCGACAATTCCGTCGGGTGCAAGTCTGAAGATTTATCTTTTTGATCATCTTAGATCATTTGTACCGGTTTGTGAACCGGTTACATTTGGTTCCTAAGATTTAATATAAAGGCTAACAATTAAAAGCTAGGGGGAAAATGAAAATTTTCAATAAAGCTTTTACATTGATTTAGTCAGGTCCAAAATTTTTTATCATGATCCTACCGCAGGGGTGGAAAACCCCCATTCCTGCATTCCTTTTCAATTTAATATAAGGAGTAATTAATATGGTAAAAAAAGTTTTATCCATTATTCTGGCAACAATGCTGCTGATGACGATGTCAGTGTTGTCAGTTGCTGCAGTAGAAGCAAATCCTGCAACCGTTTATACAGATGGCTTTGAAAACGGCTCTGTTGCGGCTGATGGCAGCTACACCAGTGATGTCTGGAATCTGACCGATGCAGCAGCTACTGATCATGTTGGTTGGGCAACTCCGAGAAATGCTACATTGTCAATTGTAGAGCAGGGTACTGCACCGAATACCAACAAGGTACTGGAAGTATCCAGAACTGCAACAACTGGTGGTTTCCATTTGGCTATGTCTACTGCTAATGCAACCATTCCTGATGGCAAGGCAGTTTATGCAGGCTTTAAGCTTACATTTACAGGTTACCCGGGTTCAGCAAAGAAATGGCTGATTGGTGTTGGAAGAAATCCGCTTCTTAATGTGGCACCGGGCTGGGTAGAATATGCAATCACCGATACGCAAGGCGCTTGGAGTAACCTGCAAGAAGTAGTTGATACAAAGCAGGTTGTACAGTATAACACCTGGGTTACGGTTATGATGAAAATCACCGCTACGACTGCACAGGCTTGGGTATACGATGCAGAGGGTGCTCTGCTGACTACAGTAGCAAAAACAGGCTCTTTCAAAGGCTATCCGTCTATTTTCCATCCGAACGAAGGCGGTGCAGACCAAGTTAAAATGTATATTGACGACAGCTTCTATGCTTTGGTAGACGCAAACAATACAATTGCACTCAAGTCTTCAAGTCTTACTGATAATGCAACCAATGTTGCACTGACAAATCAGAACATTGATCTGAAGTTCGACATGCCTGTTGGTGACCTGGCGGCTGATGACATTACCTGTGGCAATGCAACCGTATCGGCAGAAAGAATTGCTTATGACACAGTTCGCGTAAATCTGAGCAATGTAAATGCTGAAACTACTTATACTTTGGACTTTTCCAAGGTAAAGGGTATGTCCGGCAATGTTTTAGCCGGAAAATCCACATTGACTTTCACAACAATGATGAAGCCGGCTAACCCCGCTACTGTTTATACAGATAGCTTCGAAACAGGTGCAGTAGCTGAAGGCGTGTATACCAGCAATGTATGGGCATTAAATAACGCAGGTGCAACTGCCGCTGCCGGTGCTACTACTACACCGAATGTATCTATGCAAATTGTAACCCAGGATGGTAACAAAGTACTTGAGCTTTCCCGTGATAAAACCGGCGGCGGTTTTGACCTGGCAATGAATACCGGCAATGCAACCATTCCGGAAAACACAACAGTTTACGGAATCTTTAAGTTTATGGTTCCCAGCGGTACACAGTCCGGCAGAACCTGGTATCTTGGTTACGGAAGAACACCGCTTCTGAAACTTTATTCCGGTCAGGCATATTTACATACCTACGATACACCGGGTTCCTGGCATACACCGGCACAAACCAATGAGGTAACACTCTCTTACAACACATGGAACACAGCTATCATTAAGCTGACAGCTACAACTGCCAGTGCACAGATTTTAAATGCTGAAGGCAGAGTGGTGCAGTCCTCTACGGAAAAGACAGGAAGCATTAAGGGTATTCCTACAATTTTCCATCCTAATGATGCCAATAACAGCTCTAACCTGAAACTGTATCTTGATGACAGCCGTTATGTTGCTGTAAAAGCAGATAACACAATGGTGGTGGAAGCAAGCTCTATCACAGAAAATGCTACCAATGTTGAACTGCTTGATCAGGTTATTGACTTAAAGTTTGATCTGCCGATTGCAGATTCAGCAGTCAACAGCATTACCTTAAA
>JAFQWH010000053.1 GCA_017407515.1 Clostridia bacterium
GCCTTTTGTATCAGGCGAAAAACGGGGAGGAGTATGTCTTAAACCTAATTGATACCCCCGGCCACGTGGACTTTAACTATGAGGTTTCCCGAAGCTTAGCTGCCTGCGAGGGTGCTCTTTTAATCGTAGATGCAGCCCAAGGCATTGAGGCACAAACCCTGGCAAACACCTATCTTGCCATTGACCACGATTTAGAAATTATGCCGGTTATCAACAAAATTGACCTGCCGGCGGCACGTCCTGACGAGGTTGTGGAGGAAATTGAAAACATTATCGGGATTCCCGCAGAGGACGCTCCCAGAATTTCTGCTAAAAACGGCATCGGTATTGAAGCGGTGCTTGAGCAGATTGTAGAGCTCATTCCCCCGCCCAAGGGCGACAGCGAAAAACCCTTATCAGCTTTGATTTTTGATAGTTTCTATGACCCTTATAAGGGCGTTATTATTTATTTCCGTGTTATGGACGGGTCTTTAAAGGCAGGGGATAAAATCCGTCTCATGGCAACGGAAAAAGAATTTGAGGTAGTGGAAGTCGGCTACCTGCACCCCAACGGCTTTTTAAAGAGTGATAAATTGTCTGCCGGTGAGGTTGGGTATTTGACCGCTTCTATTAAAAACGTATCTGACACCCGTGTGGGCGATACCATCACGCTGGCAAACCGCCCGGCAGAGGCACCCCTTGCCGGCTACAAGCAGGTTAACCCCATGGTTTTCTGCGGTATCTATCCGGCAGACGGTGCCCGGTATGACGATTTGCGTGATGCTCTGTTTAAACTCCAGCTTAACGATGCGTCTCTGTCCTTTGAGCCGGAAACCTCTGTGGCACTTGGCTTTGGCTTCCGCTGCGGCTTTTTGGGGCTCTTGCACATGGAAATTATCCAGGAACGTTTAGAGCGAGAATATAACTTAGACTTAGTCACAACCGCACCCAGCGTTGTGTATAAAGTGAATAAAACAAATGGGGAAGAGCTTTGGATTTCAAACCCCACCAATATGCCAAATCCCAGCGAAATTCTGACCATGGAAGAGCCTATGGTCAAGGCTGACATTATGACTCCTACTGAATTTATCGGCAGCGTTATGGAGCTTTGCCAGGAACGCCGCGGCGTTTATGAAAACACGACCTATATTGATACGGACCGTGCTCAGCTTCACTATATGTTGCCGCTGAACGAAATTATTTATGACTTTTTTGATGCATTAAAATCCCGCACCCGTGGCTATGCAAGCTTTGATTATGAGCTTGCCGGCTATGAAAAGTCAGACCTTGTGAAGTTGGATATTTTGCTAAACGGCGACATGGTAGATGCCCTTTCTTTCATCGTGCACTCCTCTAATTCCTACACCCGTGGTAGAAAAATTGCTGAAAAATTAAAAGCCGCCATTCCCCGTCAGCTTTTTGAAATTCCCATTCAGGCGGCAATCGGGAATAAAATCATCGCTCGTGAAACCGTTAAAGCTATGCGTAAAGACGTTTTGGCTAAGTGCTACGGCGGTGATATTACCCGTAAGAAAAAATTGTTGGAAAAACAGAAAGAGGGTAAAAAGCGGATGCGTCAGGTGGGTAGCGTAGAAGTGCCTCAGGAGGCGTTTATGTCCGTTTTGAAGTTGGATGAGTAACATGACAGGACTATACATTCATTTTCCCTTTTGCAAACAAAAATGCCGTTACTGCGATTTCGTTTCCTTTGCAGGCAAACTGTCTGAGGGGGAGCGTTATGTCAGCACGCTTCTAACCGAGATGGAGGCGTACCGCGGTGCGGCCATAGATACCGTCTATTTAGGCGGCGGCACGCCCACGGCACTGGCACCTGAACTTCTTCTTAAGGTGCTGTCTCGTGTGGCGTCTTCTTTTTCCTTGGCAGAAAATGCCGAAGTAACCGTTGAGGCAAACCCCGGCACGGTTACAAAGGAAACCTTTGTTATGCTAAAAGAAGCCGGCGTCAACCGGGTAAGCTTAGGCGTTCAGTCTTTTGTAGATTCTGAGCTTTCTCTACTGGGGCGAATTCATACGAAACAAGAGGCCTATGAGGCGGTATCTGCTATCCGCAGTGCCGGCATCGGCAACCTGAGCATTGATTTAATGTTTTCTATCCCGGGGCAGACAAGGAAAACGCTGCTGGACAGCCTATCCTGTGCGGTAGCTCTGAACCCGGAACACCTTTCCTGCTATTCCTTAATCCTCTGCGAGGGCACTCCTATGTATGAGGCAAACGAGAGAGGGGAGCTAACCCTGCCGGACGAGGACGAGGACAGAGAACGCTATGCTCTTGTAACGAAAGTGTTAGAGGAAAAAGGGTATGGCCGTTATGAAATTTCCAACTATGCAAAAGAGGGATATTTTGCCCGACATAACACAAAATACTGGACGAGAGAGCCCTATATCGGCCTGGGCGTTGCGGCTCATTCCTTTTATAAAAACCGCCGGTATGAAAACCCGGCTTCCCTTGTAGATTATTATGAACAGGTTGAAAGTGGAAAACTGCCCGCAGGCGAGGCGGTCTCAAGAGAAGATGCCATGAGCGAGTTTTTGTTTTTAGGCCTCCGGCAGACAAAGGCAGGGGTCAGGAGAAGCGAATTTTTTAAATGCTTTAGCGTAAATCTTGATGAAATATACGGAGAAACCATTAAAAAGCTGGTAAAATTAAAGCTTTTAATTGACGATGGCGAAAAAATTTGTCTGACAGACAGGGGCATTGATGTTTCTAATGCCGTTTTCTGTGAATTTATTTAGAAAAAGGAGGTTGTAACATGCAGAAAAGATGGGTTCAGCTATTGCTTCGGCAGCGGGTTTTTGTGGTTTTGATGCTGCTTTTGCAGGTGGGGCTGATGGTTATGATGGTGTATAGCTCCAGCCAGACCTATCGCTGGGTTTACAACCTTTTAAATATCATGAGCTTAGTCGTTGTTCTGCATGTAATCTCTACGGGCACTCGAGCATCTTACAAGCTCCTTTGGTCAATTGTAATTTTGCTGTTTCCGCTGTTTGGCGGGTTGATGTATTTGTTAATCCGACTGCAGGGCATGACGATTACTCTGCGAAACCGGCTGGAAACGGCAGAAAAAAGCCTGAACCTGCTTCTTGCAAGAAACCCTGAGGTGCAAGAAAGATTTTTAAAAGAATACCCCGAGTACGCCGGCCAATGCCGTTACCTGACAAAGTATTGCAAATTTTCTTTGTATGAGGGCGAAACCGTAACCTATCTTTCTCCGGGTGAAGAAAAATTTAAAGCCCTGCTAACGGTTTTAGAGCAGGCGGAGAAATTTATCTTCCTGGAATACTTTATTGTTCAGGAAGGCAAAATGTGGAACACAATTTTAGACGTTTTAGTGCGAAAAGCAAAAGAGGGCGTAGACGTCCGCCTGATTTATGATGACATGGGCTGCTTTATGCTGCTGCCTCACGACTACGAAAAATATCTTCAAAAAAAGGGTATTCGTTGCGTGGTGTTTAACAAGTTCCGTCCGGTCCTTTCCACCCTGCAAAACAACCGCGACCACCGAAAAATAGCGGTGATTGACGGAAAATGGGCGTTCACCGGCGGCATTAACCTGGCAGATGAGTATATTAACGAAGTCCGTCGGTTCGGTCATTGGAAAGATGCGTCAGTAATGATTACCGGTCGGGCGGTGGAGAGCTATACTTTTATGTTTTTGTCTATGTGGCAGGCGTTAACCGGCGAAAAGGCAGAGGCGGAAAAGCATTTCTATGTGCCGAAAAAAGCCGCCTGGGCAGACGGCTATGTAATTCCCTACTGCGACAGCCCCATAGACAGCGAATATGTAGGCGAGCAGGTGTATTTAAACGTTATCAATGGTGCTAAGAAGTCTTTATATATCCAGACGCCATATTTAATTGTGGACGACAGCTTAATTTCTGCCCTGATTTTAGCGGCGAAAAAGGGTGTTGACGTTAAAATTTTAACCCCGGGCATTCCCGATAAATGGTATGTCCATATGACCACCCGGTCCTACTACCGTGAACTTTTATCCGGCGGCGTTCAGATTTTTGAGTATGCCCCCGGGTTTATCCATTCTAAAATTATGGTGGCAGACGATACGGTGGCAACCATAGGTACGGTCAACTTAGACTGCCGTAGCCTGTACCTGCACTTTGAATGCGGTATGTGGCTCTGCGGCAACAGCGAAATTCCGGTTATGAAGGAAGATTTTCTGAAAACCTTAAAAAAGTGCAAGCAAATTAAACCCTCGGATTGTAGAGTGGGCTTTTTCCGGCGGCTTCTGCAAAATCTGCTCCGGTTGTTTGCACCTTTAATGTAAAGCGATGTGAGACAATGAAGATTATTACGGTAAACGAAAACGACAGCGGTCAGAGAGTGGATAAGTTTTTATCCAAGCTGCTCCCTACTATGCCCCGCAGCCTTTTGTATAAGCAGCTGCGAAATAAACGGGTTAAGCGGAACAAAAAAGCTCTCTCAGCACAAGACGTTCTGTCCTGCGGTGATGAGCTCTGCCTGTATATTAACGATGAGTTTTTTGGAGAGAAAAAACAGATAACGGCAAGGGGTAAAGGGCTTTTAGTCGTTTATGAAGATGATAATATTCTTGTTTGCGATAAGCCTGCAGGTCAGCCGTCTCATGGCGGAGAAGACTCTCTTTTATCCCAGATGCAGGGCTATTTATTTGAAAAAGGGGAATATGACCCAAGTCGGGAAAACAGCTTCGCCCCCGGCCTTTGCAACCGGCTCGACAGAAACACACGGGGTCTTTTAATCGGAGCCAAAACGGCAGCGGCACAAAAGCTTTTAAATGAAAAGATTAAAAACCGCGAGGTAACAAAAAAGTATCGCTGCGTTCTTTGCGGCGTGCCGGAGCAGAAATCCGGGAGATTGATACACTACTTAAAAGCCGATGAAAAAGAAAATCGGGTGCGGGTAGTCAAAAAAGATACCCCCGGTGCTAAAGAAGCCATTTTAGACTATGAGGTTATAAAAGCTAAAAACGGCAAAGCGTTAGCGGAGATAACCCTCCTCACCGGCAGAAAGCACCAGATTCGGGTGCAGTTTGCAAACATAGGGCACCCTCTTTTGGGTGACAGTAAGTACGGTGCCCCAAAAGACAGCCGGTTTCACTACCAGGCACTGTGTGCTTACAGCCTGACCTTTGATTTTGCCGGTGATAGCGGCATTTTAGAAAATTTAAAAGGCAAAACCCTTTCCATAGTGGAGACGGTGTTTGAAGATGTGTTATAAAAAAAGCCTTCACATTCAAAATGAATGTGAAGGCTTTTTTATTCTAAAACATGTTATCGAGCCGCGTTATAAAACAGAAACTTATATTACAAAATCCTCTTTTCTTAGCAGAGCTTGTAAACTCTTAACGTCAATTTCCCGGAGGGGAGTTTTGCTTTCCTTTGCAACTGAGGCAGCGGCACCGGCTGCCTGACCGATTTCAGCACAATAAGGCATAATACGCAGGGAAGCCTGTGCTTCGTGGGTAGCAGAAATACAACGTCCTGCAACCAGTAAATTGTTTTGCCCCTTAGGAAGCAAGCATCTGTAAGGAATCTGATACCATTCCCCATCTTTAAAATAGTGGTGGGAGGTTCCTTTGCCCTCCGGATTATGAATATCAATATCATAATTTGCCACAGCAATAGCATCGTCAAACCGGGCAAGATTTAATAAATCTTCCTCTGTCAAAGTGTAGTCACCTGAAATTTTACGGCTTTCTCTGATGCCGATTTGTATGGCGGTAGAAAGGACTCTGGCGTTTTCAAACCCCGGAATATTTTCCTTTAAAAATTTATGGAGCTCAAAGACCTGCTCCCTTGCCTCAATTTCAGCCTGGGTTACCTCAAAGGGATCGGTGGGGTTTTTCTTAACAATTCTCGTGCTGTTAAAGTGCAGGACGCCATCGTTTAAATTATCAAACATCAAGACGTCTTCTCTTGGGTTCTTAATCAGTCCCTTTTCCTGAAATGCTTTATAAAGGGGGTTCATCATTTTATAATTTTCATAAAAGCGTTTCAGGTCAACGCCGCCCATGCGGAAACACAAGGTCATAGGCTGGCACAGCTCATCTTTAGGTCTTCCCAGCTGATAGGAGCAGCCTGCAAGCATAGAAAGCTCTCCGTCGCCGGTTGCATCAATAAAATAATCTGCAGAAAGCTCCAAAACAGCAGACTTTCCAAGAGCTTTAACAGAGGTTATGGTGCCGTTTTCAGCAAAAACCTCTGTAACGGTTGTATTAAACAAAAGGTTTACACCGTATTTTTGTGCCATTCGGTTCAGGACAAGCTTTAAAACCTCTTCATCAAAAATCATGGTGTCATTACGGTCTAAAAACCGGTTCATTTCGTCAACGATTTCAGTGAAAATGCTGCCGCAAAGGTTAACTTTTTGGTTATCAATCTTCGTATGATACTTCATAAAGGGCGTGACAAGGGCATGGACTGCTGCACCGCCTAAAGCATTATACCGTTCTATCAGTAAAACATCGACACCGTTTTTAGCTGCAGAAATTGCTGCACAAATACCGGCAAAACCGCCGCCAACCACGATTAAATCATACTTTTTTTTCATTTTTATACCCTCCTTGGTTCTTATGGTTACAGTATATAAAAAAATACCTGCCTATGCTATAAAAAAAGACGCAAGAACTTGAACAAAGGAAACATTTATGATAAAATATAGCTCTAAAAAGAAAATTTGTTACAGGAGAGAAGTATGGACCATACAAGTTTATCCGATTTAATCTGGAGTATTGAATACGGAACGAAGATACATTTATGCATCGTTTTTTTGAACGATTACGGAAACCATATGACAAAGCTTTCCGGAGAGCATATTTACCATTCCAAGCCTTTTTGCGAATATATGAAAAGTCAGGGGAATAGCTTTAAGCAATGCGTTGCCTGCAGAAACAGGGCACTGAAAAAGGCCATAGAAGAAAAACAGGGCTTTGGCAGACTTTGCTGCAACGGAGTTTATGAGTATTGCTATCCGGTCATTTGCGATAAAGAGGTAGCTGCGGTCATTTTTTTAGGCAATATATTGTCCGGTGGCGAAAAGGGAAAAAATTCTGCCATAGAAGCCTTTTATGAAACCTTTGAGCATGATTTTTCGGAGGACAGCAGTCAGAGAATTTGTGAAATTGTTGCAAAACAAATCCTGCTTTTACTCAAGGAGTATTCCAACGTTAAATCTGAGTTTCCCGTACTGATTACGAATATCCGGCACTATTTGGAGGATATGATTTTTTCTGATGTATCAGTTTCTGACATAGCGGCAGAGTTTAATTACAGCGAAAAATATATCGGTAGGCTTTTTAAAAAGCATACGGGAAAAACCATTAAGGAATATGTAGGCGAGCAACGCCTGCAGCGGGCGGTAAAGCTGCTTTTTAGTTCAGAGTATACCATAACGGAAATTTCGGTTATGACCGGCTTTAATAACCTGACCTATTTTTGCAGAAAGTTTAAAGAACAATATGGCATATCGCCTCGGGACTACCAAAAAAGCTTAGAGCGTTCGGAGAGCAAATTATAATATCATTGACATCACAATCTAAAACGTAACATAGCGTATCAAAGCTTTTTGTGCTGAGTACGTCTCCTTAAATTATCGATAAACAGCTTGAGCCAATAAGCCAAACGTCGGAAAATGCTGCTAAGAAGGTTTCTTCGGTAGCATATAACAACGTACTTCATTTCACCGCACTCTTCACATAAATATAATTCTTTTGACATAACAAATTTTCGTTTCGGTTCATTTGCATTACAAATTTTATTTAGGCAATCCAAACAAAATTCAGCCATATAATCACCTCCTTGTCAATAGCTGCACCTATATAAGTGCAATTATAGCACAAAATAAGTATATAATCAAGAAAAATATGCTTATATAGGTGCAAAACAATGAATATACAATACGAAAAACAAATAGGGGAGAACATCCGCAGTCTCAGAATCAAAAGAAATCTGACACAGGAACAACTGGCGGCAAAGCTTCAGGTTTTGGGTTGCGATATAACCAGAAGTGCCTTGGCAAAAATCGAGGTGGGACAAAGGCATTTGTATCCTGATGAGATAAAAGCCCTCAAAGAAATTTTAAATGTTTCCTATGACGAAATTTTTAACTAAGTAAAGTTCGCAGTAACATCTTTTACTGCGGACTTTACTTTTATAGTAAAAAACTATATCATTGTCTATAAAATATATTTTACAAATACCTCGTCTTTTGGTATACTTAAAGTATAAAGGAAAGGATTTGATAATTATGACAACACATAAAATAGCAGTCATTGCCGGTGACGGCATCGGCCCTGAGGTTATCTCAGAGGGTATTCGTGTTTTAGAAAAGGTAGCCGAGCTTGACGGCGGCTTTAAATTTGAATTTACATACTTCCCCTGGGGCTGTGAGTTTTATAAGGAAACCGGCAGAATGATGGACGAAGACGGCATCGAAAAATTAAAAGAATTTGATGCTATTTTCTTAGGTGCGGTGGGTGCTCCCGGCGTGCCTGACCATATTTCTCTGTGGGACCTGCTTTTAATCATCAGAAAAAGCTTTGATCAGTATATCAATCTGCGTCCTGTTAAGCTGCTCTGTGGTGCACCCTGCCCCTTAAAGGACGTTTCCGTTGAGGACGTTAACATGACCTTTGTCCGTGAAAACTCTGAGGGTGAATATGCCGGCAGCGGCAGCTGGCTCTTTAAGAATAAGCCCAATGAAGTTGTAATTCAGGACGGCGTTTTCTCCAGAAAAGGCTGCGAACGTGTAATCCGCTATGCTTTTGAGCTTGCTAAAGCTGAGAAAAAGACCTTAACCAGCATCAGTAAGGGCAACGCACTTAACTATTCGATGGTCTTCTGGGACCAGATTTTTAACGAAGTTTCAAAGGATTATCCTGAGGTTAAGACTTATTCTTATTTAGTAGATGCCGCCAGTATGTTTATGATTAAAGACCCGAAGAGGTTTGAAATTGTGGTAACTTCGAATCTGTTTGGCGATATTTTAACAGACCTAGGTGCTGCCATTGCCGGTGGTATGGGTCTTGCTGCCGGTGCAAACCTAAACCCTGAAAGAGAGTTCCCCTCTATGTTTGAGCCCATTCACGGCTCGGCACCGGATATTGCCGGAAAAGGCATTGCAAACCCCCTGGCAACCGTTTGGTCGGCTTCTCAAATGCTGGACTTCTTCGGCCATGAAGACTGGGGCAAAAAGCTGATTACGATTATTGAAGAAATGTTACTGGAGAAAAAAGCACTGCCGGCAGACCTGGGCGGTACAGCGAAAACCGTAGAGGTAGGCGACGAGGTGCTGAGAAAGCTGGAAACAGTATGAACCTGACACAACTGGAGTATTTTCACGCGGTCTGTATGTATCAAAGTATTTCAGAGGCGGCTGAGCATTTACATATTTCTCAGCCGTCTTTGTCCGTTGCCATAAAAGAGCTTGAAAAGGAATTCGGCGTCCTGTTTTTCAAGCGGCATTACCGCGGGGTAAAGCTGACAGACGCCGGAGAAGAGCTTTACGAAATGAGCCGCCGGCTGTTAAAGGACTTTAAAAATCTGGAACAACGGGTGCACGATATGGGCAATAAACGTACCGTACTGCGTGTTGGCGTGCCGCCTATGATTGGCACCTTGTTTTTACCGCGGATTTATAAAGAATTTATGGAAAAAAACAAAGATGTTTCCCTGGAAATTGCCGAGGGGGGGACGAAAAAACTGTTAGGGGCATTGCAAGAGGACGTGTTGGACCTGGTTTTCCTGCCCCATGTTGCCCCCTTTGATAAAGAATTGCAGGCTACGGAAGTTGCTCGGTTTGAGGTGGTTTGCGGTGTGGCGATGGATAGCCCGTTAAAAGCCAAAAAAGAAATTTCCATGCCGGAGCTGGAGGGTGAGCCGTTGGTGCTTTTAAACAACAGCTTTTTCCAGACGGAAGAAATTTTAAAACGGTTTTCTGCGGCAGGAACAACCCCGAAAATTCTGCTGCAAACCGACCAGCTTTCCTCTCTGCAGAGCATTATAAAAAGCAATGCGGCGGCAGGCTTTTTATTCCGGGAGCTGATTGCAGACAGTAACGAAATTCAGGCAGTGCCGCTATCGCCGCCTCTTTTCGTCACCGTGAGCCTGGTATGGAAGAAAGACGCCTACATGAGCGACAACATGGAGAGATTCCGTGACTTTGTCAAAAAGTCATTTCGCAGTTAGAAAGGAGCAAAGGCTATGTTTGCAAGACGAACGATAGAAAACCCTTGGGAGGGCAGAATTGAGCCCTTTAAAATCATCGGGAATGTGTATTTCATAGGAACCCATCAGGCATCGTCTCACTTAGTTGATACCGGCGAGGGCTTACTTGTCATTGATACCGGCTATGAAAACACCCTGTATCTTTTAATAGATTCCATTTATAAGCTGGGCTTTCGCCCGGCAGACGTAAAATACATTATCAACACCCATTGGCATTGGGACCACACAGAGGGTAGCCGTGCACTTTCTGACCTTTCCGGCGGGAAAAACGTTATCGGAAAAGAAGATGCTGAAAAAGCCAAGCGGTACTTTACTCCTGATATACTGGTAGAAGAAGGCGACACGCTGACCCTTGGTAACACCACCGTTCGCTTTTTGGAAACCCCGGGGCACACAAAGGGCACAATCTCTCTGTTTTTTGAAACGAAAGAGGGCGAAAAAACCTATCGGGTAGGTATGTTCGGCGGTGCCGGAGCGAACACCTTAAGGCAAGGCTCTTTTGACTATGAGGGCTGCCGGGAGGATTACAGAAATTCCGTGAACCGCTTGCGGCAAGAGGCGGTAGATGTTTTTATCGGCAATCATACCTGGAACAATAACACGGAGGAGCATGCAAAAATTCTTGCTGAAACCGGAGAAAACCGGTTTATTGATGCAAGCCTTTGGCATAGATTTTTAGACTATTGCGAAAAACGTCTTGATGAGATAATTGCAAAAGAGGTGTAGCTTGGCTACACCTCTTTTATGCATTTTCTACCATATCGGGTTGCTCAAAACCCGTAGGGGAGGGTCTTTGCACCCTCCCGGTCAAGAGGCTCAAGACTTGCAATTTTTGTTTGCGTTTTACAGTTAACTATGGTACAATAAAGTCACAGTAAACCACGAAAAGGGAGTCGTGCACCATGGAGTTTAAAATCAGCGGCGGCAATGAACAAGCTGTCATCATCATAGAAAAACAGTATGAAAAAGCGGGCGTTTTATACTTAGATATAAAAATGACCCAGCCTGAGGCGAAGGTGCCCGAAAAGTTTATGGTGGAATGGAAGGTTCCCGTGGGTGATTGTTACTCTATCTGGAGCCCCGATATCCGAAACGGCAGAGGCCTGGGCATGAACTGGTCCAAAAGAACGACTAACTCTCGCTTGGGGAACTGGATGCCCTATCACGCCTGCCTGACAAAGGCAGGAGACAACCGGATTGCCGTTGCTGTTTCTGATGCCAAAAACCCTATCAGCATCGGTAGCGGCGTTTGCGAAGAAGATGCTTGCATTGATTTTCGTGTAACCTTTTTCACCCAGCAGGTGTCCGCCCTTTCTGAATACCGGGCAACGATTCGGATTGACCTGCGGAACGTGCCCTATTACGACAGCATTTATGACGCTGTTTCCTGGTGGGAAACAGACTGCGGCTATACGCCTGCACCTGTCCCTGCGGCGGCAAAACTGCCGGTTAACTCTTTGTGGTACAGCTTTCATCAGAATATAAATGTAGAAGAAGTGATTAAAGAATGTAAGCTCTCAAAGTCTTTGGGCATGGACGTTGTTATTATTGACGACGGCTGGCAGACCGACGATAACAATCGCGGTTACAGCCATTGCGGTGACTGGGAGGTTGCAAAAAGCAAAATTCCCGATATGAAGAAATTTATTGCTAACATTCACGAAACCGGCATGAAGGCTATGCTGTGGTATTCTATGCCCTATGTGGGCATTCACAGCAAAAACTATGACCGTTTTAAAACCATGTTTTTAGACGAGGTGGGTAACGGCAGAAACTTCTGGGCGTTAGACCCTCGTTATCCTGAAGTCCGCGAGTTTTTAATCGGTTTATATACTGATGCTCTGAAAAACTGGGACTTAGACGGCTTTAAGCTAGACTTTATTGATGCGTTCGTTCTGCGGGGTAAGTCCTTAGAGCCGGACGCGCGTCGGGATTATGAATCCTTAGAAGAAGCCGTAGACGTTTTAATGACAGATATTGCCGGAACACTCTCTGCCATCAAGCCGGAGATTCTGCTGGAGTTCCGCCAGACCTATGTTGGCCCGGCAATCCGCAAATACGGCAATATGCTCAGGGTTATGGACTGCCCGGGCAGCTGCCTGACCAACCGGAACGAGATTGTCAATTTGAGATTAACCTCCGGGAACACGGCGGTACATTCTGATATGCTTATGTGGGATTATAACGCTCCGGCAGAGATAGCGGCGTTGCAGCTTGTAAGCACGCTCTTTGCTGTGCCTCAGGTTTCTATGAAAGTGGATAAACTTTCTGCTGCACATAAAAAAATGCTTGCTTACTATCTTTCTTTCTGGAAAGAAAACAGCGAGGTACTCCTTTCCGGCAAGCTGACGGCGAAAGCTTCAGAGGGCTGTTACAGCACCGTTTGCTGTCAAAAGGGCGAAAAGGCAGTAGTTACCGCGTATAACGATAAAGTGGTGGCGGTTTCCGACGTGAAAAACCTGGTTGCCGTAAACGGAACCGGGGACGAAGAGCTTATTTTGCGGGGTGCAAAGGGTATGGCGTACCGTGTGGTAAACTGCATGGGCGAGGAGCTTTCCGCCGGCACAATTGATGAAGCTCTTGCGGCAGTGGCCGTTCCTACCGCCGGCATGGTCTTTGTAGGGTAAAAAGTGCTTGCGTTTACCCGCATCTTATGTTACAATGAAACAAAGAGGTGAGCTGAATGGAAACCAGAGTGGCAGTGATCAGTATCGTAGTGGAGCAGCCGGAATCTGTGAGCAGGTTAAACGAACTGTTGCACGGTTGCAGCGAATATATCATCGGCCGAATGGGTATTCCCTACAAGGCGAAAAACATCAGCATCATAAGCGTTGCCATTGATGCACCGCAAGACAAAATCAATGCCTTAACCGGCTCGTTAGGTAAGCTCGATGGTATTACCGCCAAAGTGGCTTACTCCAAAGCGTGAAAAATAAATATAAAATCCCCCTGACGCTGAAACAGATGTTAAAGCGAAAGCTGTGGATTGTGGTTAAAAAAAGTGCCACATTCTTCGCTCTGGCGGGGGATGTGGCTTTTTCTTGCCTCCCTCTGACGAGGGAGGTGGCAAAACCGTAGGTTTTGACGGAGGGAGAGAAAAAAGAAAGGAAGATGCATTATGGCACAGTACAACCCGAAATCGCTCAAAGCTGAAGAATTTATCAGCCATGAAGAGATCTTGGAAACCCTTAAATACGCTGAAGAAAATAAAAATAATGTGGAGCTGATTGACAGCCTGCTGGAAAAAGCACGCCCCAAAAAGACGGAGACGGGCTACACCTGTGCAGGGCTTACTCACAGAGAAGCATCTGTTCTCTTAGCCTGCGAAATCCCGGAAAAGATTGAAAAAATGTATGAAATTGCAGAAGAAATCAAGCAGGCGTTTTACGGCAACCGTATTGTTATGTTTGCACCGCTGTACCTTTCCAATTACTGCGTAAACGGCTGCTTGTATTGCCCGTATCACGCTAAAAACAAGACCATTCCCAGAAGGAAGCTGACCCAGGAAGAGGTTCGTGCTGAGGTTATCGCCTTGCAGGATATGGGTCATAAGCGTCTTGCTATTGAAGCCGGTGAAGACCCGGTGAATAACCCCATTGAGTATATCTTAGACTGTATCAAAACCATTTACAGCGTCCACCACAAAAACGGCGATATTCGCAGAGTTAACGTAAATATTGCGGCAACCACCGTGGAAAATTACAGAAAGTTAAAGGAAGCCGGCATCGGTACCTACATTCTGTTCCAGGAAACCTATCATAAGGAAAGTTATGAATACCTGCACCCCACAGGGCCTAAGCATAACTATGCCTACCATACAGAAGCTATGGACCGTGCTATGGAGGGCGGCATTGACGACGTGGGCCTGGGCGTTTTATTTGGCTTGGAGCTTTACAAGTATGAAATTGCAGGGCTTCTAATGCACGCAGAGCACTTAGAGGCGGTTCACGGTGTTGGACCTCACACCATCAGCGTGCCCCGTTTAAAACGTGCTGACGATATTGACCCTGACCAGTTTGATAACGGCATCTCCGATGAAATCTTTACAAAAATTATCGCTTGTATTCGTATGGCGGTGCCCTACACCGGCATGATTATCTCCACCCGTGAATCAGAGAAGGTGAGAAAACGTGCCTTAGAGGTGGGTATTTCCCAAATCAGCGGTGCGTCCCGTACCTCTGTGGGCGGTTATACTGAGGAAGAACGCCCCCACGACACCGAGCAGTTTGACGTGTCTGACCAGAGAACCTTAGACGAGGTTGTTCGCTGGCTGATGGAGATGAACTTTATCCCCTCTTTCTGTACGGCGTGCTACCGGGAAGGCAGAACCGGCGACCGGTTTATGAGCCTTTGCAAAACCGGACAGATCGCTAACTGCTGCCACCCCAACGCCCTTATGACCCTGACAGAATTTTTAGAAGATTATGCGTCAGAGGAAACGAAAAAGGTTGGCTATGCCTTAATTGAAAAAGAGCTAAACAACGTGCCCAAAGAAAAGGTAAGAGACATTGCACGGCAGAACATTGAAGATATTAAAAACTCCAACCGCCGTGACTTCCGTTTCTAAGGCTTGCATCAAAGACAGGATTATGATATACTGAAACTGACAAAAATCTCACGAAAAGAGAGGCGTTAAAAATGAAAAAGATTGTTGCGTGTATTTGTGCTATGGTGATGCTGGTAAGCGTTACCGCTGTTTTTGCAACCGAGGAACCGGCAGCAGAGACACCCCCGATTCTGATTAGTGCTCCGGTAGAGT
This sequence comes from Clostridia bacterium, assembly GCA_017407515.1. Taxonomy (GTDB): domain Bacteria; phylum Bacillota; class Clostridia; order UBA1381; family UBA9506; genus UMGS755. Next base: position 14,978 of record JAFQWH010000053.1, read on the forward strand.
TTGCTCCCAGTCCGTGGGCCGCTGAGGAGGTTATCAAGGCTGAAGAATACGGCTTACTTGCCGGCTTTGAAAACGTTAACTATCAGAAAAACATTACAAGAGCCGAGTTTGCCAAGCTGATTGTAAACTGCGTTACGCCGGCCCTGGGCTTATCTGCCGAGGAACTTGTAGGGAAGAACCCCTCCCAGTTTACCGATGTGGAAGATGTTTATGTTGATGCTGCATCTCTTTTAGGCATCGTAAACGGCGTTGGCGAAGGCTTATTTGCACCGGACAAGGAGATTACCCGTCAGGAAATTGCCGTAATGATGTACAGAGCTATCAATACCGTTACGATTTTAGTGGAAAAAGAAACCGGCGTTATCCCCACAGACGATTTAACCGGCTTTACCGATGCTGAGTCCGTTGCTTCCTGGGCAAAGGTTGGCGTTGCAACGCTGGCTACAAACGGTATTATGAAAGGTGTCAGCGAAACAGAGCTTTCTCCGCTGACGAATACTTCTACTGAGCAGGCAATTTTACTGGCCGCCAGAATTTTTGAAGTGTTGAAATAATTTAAAAACAAAAAAAGGACAGAACACATTGTGTTCTGTCCTTTAATTTTTTTAATTATTTAATTCCGTAATTTTCAATGATATAATCCATATCCTTATCCCCTCTGCCGGAGAGGTTTACTAAAACAGAGCCGTGGTCCATCTGTTCCGCCAGGCGAATGGCAAAGGCAACCGCATGGGCACTTTCAATAGCAGGAATAATACCCTCGGTACGGGAAAGGCGGAAGAAAGCGTCAATGGTGTCATCATCATTGACAACGTCATATTTTACTCTACCTAAATCGTGCAGGAATGCGTGCTCCGGACCGGAGGAGGGGTAGTCAAGACCGCTGGCTACGGAGTAAACCGGAGCCGGTTCGCCGTTTTCGTCTTTAAGCATAATGCTGTTAAAGCCGTGCATAATACCCTCGGTGCCGAACTTAAGGCTTGCCGCATGGTCACCAAGCTTTTCGCCGCGACCGAGTGGCTCTATGCCGTAAATTTCAACAGGGTCATTTAAAAAGCCTGCAAAAAAGCCTGCTGCGTTAGAACCGCCGCCAACACAAGCAACAATGGAATCGGGCAGTTCGCCGGTCATTTCGGTAAACTGTTCCCTTGCCTCAAAGCCAACAACACTCTGGAAATCTCTTACCATCATGGGGAAGGGGTGGGGCCCTAAAACAGAGCCGATGCAGTAAATAGCGTCTTTATATTCTTTGCTGTAAGCTTCGAAAGCCGCGTCAACCGCTTCTTTTAAGGTGGCAAGACCGTGAGTAACTTCTACAACATTAGCACCTAAAATTTTCATTCTTGCAACGTTGGGTGCCTGCTTTTTAATGTCCACAGAGCCCATGTAAATGTCACATTCAAGGCCAAAGTACGCCGCAGCGGTAGCCAGAGCAACACCGTGCTGACCGGCACCGGTTTCAGCGATTACCTTTTTCTTGCCCATGTATTTTGCAAGGAGAGCTTCGCCCATACAGTGGTTTAATTTGTGAGCACCGGTATGGTTTAAGTCTTCGCGTTTTGCGTAAATCTGCACATTGCCAATCTGGTCGGAAAGACGCTCTAAGTGCGTAATGGGCGTAGGTCTGCCCTGAAATTCTTTTCTGATTCTCCGAAGCTCTGCAACGAACTTTCTGGATTTACAAATATTAAAATATGCTTCGTTAATCTCGTTCATAGCGGCTTTTAATTCATCGGAAATATAGCAGCCGCCGTATTTACCGAAAAAACCGTCTTTCGAGGGGTAATTTTTAAAATAATTATTAAAGTCAACACCGTTTATAATCATGTTTGTTTCCTCCTATACCTTTTCATTGTACCATAAAGAAGAAAAAAAGTCTATGAAAACTTTCAAATTACAGGAATTTTATAATAGTCTGAAACAGGGCGTACATAATCGGAATCGACACAACGCACAGGGTATGACTAATGAGAGCCATACCGGCACCGGTCTTCGGGTCACCGCCAAAGGCGGCAGGGTATACTACCGTATTCATGCCAAGAGGTGTTGCAAAAGCAAAAAGTGCAAAAGGCAGAACATCGGCTCTGGCACCGCAGAGGTACAAAACAGCTAAAACAACTATGGGTAAAACGAAAAGACGAAGCAGCGTTGCTATGTAAACCCGTATATCTGTAAGCAGACTTTTAAAAGGATAGTCAGCAATTATAAAACCACAAAGCAGCATGGCAATGGGGCCCATGCAGTCTTTTAGTGAGGTAACCGTTGAGGTTACAAAGCCGGGTAATTGCTGGCCTATGCCCGTTAGTCCCAAAATAGCTCCGGCAAAGAGAGTCACTAAGGGAACGTTTAAAATTTGCTTAAAAATATTGCCCGTCCGCTTTTCCTTCGGCGTTAAAATGGGAATACCCCAAAGGTATATTACAAAGGAAAGGGGCAGGGTGAACAGAAGATACTGATATAAAAACTCGTCGCCGCCTAAGATAACCGGGACAATAGCGTTGCCCACAAAACCGAAGTTTCCAAAGGTCAGGGCGTAGCGGTATACGTTTCGTTTATATTCATCGCCTAGCTTAAAAGCGTAAGACAGGATAATTGCCAGAGCCACCGCAAAGCAAACACCCAGGCAGGCATAGAGAACAAGAGAACTGTTTGCCTTTAAAGATGCCGGCGTGCAATATTGGGTAAAAGAGGAAAAGCTTACCGCCGGCACTAAAACGTAGGTCTCAAGTTTAGAAAGCACCGAGCCTGAGTTTTCCGGCAAAAGTTTGCATTTATTCAACAAAAACCCCAACAGTAAGCAGAGAAACAGCGTCAGCAGGGGCGGCAGTGTAGCTAAAAAAGTTTGTAGCAATTTCATCATCCTTTCTTTGATAGTTCAAAAGTATACCATATTGACGCCCAAAAAGCAAGAGAGTCTCTTGCTTTTTGGGCTATATTTGCGGTTTTGTAGGGGAGGGCCTCTGTGCCCTCCCGAAAACGGGTGGGGCCGGAGCCCCACCCCTACAATGCAACAATGCACGGTCTGTGCCTTTTGTTTTTTGAGGTGATGGACGCAAAAGAGTGCAGATTGGATAAACTGAATCCCGAAGCTGTACATGGGTACAGCGAGAGGTGAAGTTTATTCAAAGTACAAAGCAAAAAAAGAAATTCGCCAAAAGGGCGAACCTCTTTTTATATTTAGCATAGTTGAAAATTTCTGTCTACCTTTGTTATTTTGTAGGGGAGGGCCTCTGTGCCCTCCCGAAAACGGGTGGGGCCGGAGCCCCACCCCTACAA
>JAFQWH010000054.1 GCA_017407515.1 Clostridia bacterium
CAAAGTGTGACGGTCCTCAGTCTATTACACCTCAGGCCTTTGATGACCTGGTTAAAAAATTGGCACAAACTGCGGAGGTTGTCGGCCGTGAACTGTAAAAACATTGCGATTGTGGGTTTAGGCTTGATTGGAGGCTCTGTTTTAAAAGCCTTGCAGGGCTTTGAAAATGCCACCTTTTACGGTATTGATTTAGACGAAACAGTGCTCTCTGAGGCAAAAAAACAAGGTTTAATTTCTAACGAAACATTGACTTCGGCAGAAATTTTAAAACTGGCAGATGTGGTTTTTGTCTGTCTGCCGCCGGACGCCACCCTTTCGTTTATCAATTCTAATATTTTTAAAGAAAACGCCTTGATTACCGATGTTTCGGGGGTTAAGCAGGCTATTTGTAAGAAAATTACCCAGCCGGATCTTAACTACATAGGCGGCCACCCCATGGCGGGAAAAGAAGAAAGCGGTTTTGCCGCTTCTGATGCGAAACTGTTTCAAAATGCCAGCTATCTGCTAACGCCTACACCGGAACATAAACAGGAGCACATTGAGCTTTTGCAAAAAATGGCCCTGTACATGGGTTTTAGGGAAACGGTTTTAACAAACCCGGAAGAACATGACCGTATGATTGCTTACACCAGCCAGCTGATGCATATTGTGGCGGTTGCTCTTTGCGACAGCGAGCGTTTGGACGACTCCAAACGGTTTAGTGCCGGCAGCCTGCGGGATTGTACCAGAGTCGCCAAGCTTGACAGCAATCTTTGGACCCGGTTGTTTTTGCTGAATAAGGAAGACCTGGTGGACTGTATTGACGAATTTTCCGAAAGTTTAAAGAAGGTTCGGAACTTGATTGCTGAGGAGAAAGAGTCAGAATTAAAGGCGTTTTTGGAAGAAGCCTCTGACCGGAAACGCAGATTTCTTGCATAATTTTTGATTCTGACAGTAAAGGAATGATTTAGATGAAACAATTACAAGTTGCATTGGGAAAACGAAGCTACGATATTATTATCGGGCAGGGAATTTTATCTGATGCGGCAACGTATATTGCCCAAATAGCGAAACCCCGACGGATTATGATTGTAACTGACGACACGGTGAAAGCCTTGCATTTATCTAAGCTTCAGGCAAGTTTAGAAACCACTGGCCTCCCTATAAAGGTTGTCAGCTTTACACCTGGAGAGGGCTCGAAAAGTCTGAAAAGTGTGGAAACGTTGTATGCAGAAGCCTTTGACTTTGGTATGACACGAACGGACCTTGTGGTTGCCTTAGGTGGTGGCGTGGTTGGCGATTTAACCGGTTTTTTTGCAGCAACTCTCTTGCGTGGCGTGCCCTTTGTGCAAATTCCAACAACCTTGCTGTCTCAGGTGGATAGCTCTGTGGGCGGAAAAACAGGGGTTAATGTTCCGGCAGGCAAAAACCTGGTAGGAAGTTTTTATCAACCGAAACTGGTTTTAATTGACACGGACACCTTAAAAACTCTGTCAGATTCCATTTTTGCTGACGGTATGGCAGAAGTTATCAAATACGGCTGTATTGTAAACAGCGAACTGTTTATAGCCCTGGCAAAAGCCGGCGGCAGAGCAGGGGTTGAGGCGATTTTAGAAGACGTTATTTATACCTGCTGCGATGCCAAACGTCAGGTTGTTGAAGAAGACGAACTGGATACCGGCAGACGTATGATTTTAAATTTTGGTCATACCTTGGGTCATGTAATCGAAAAGGCCTATAATTTTAAAGACTATACCCATGGTCAGGCAGTGGCATACGGCATGATTCTGGCCGCACGATTGGGTGAGGCTTTAGGTATTACCCCAAAAGGCGTTACGGAAAAAATTTCAGACATCATACAGCAATACCACTTGCCGACGGAAATTCAAATTACCGGCGATTGGCAGAAAACAATCCTGCTGGATAAAAAGATGCAGGGGAAAAAGCTTTCCTGCGTTTTGCTTTCGGAGCTGGGGACAGCGGTGGTGCATACCATGGAAGCAGAGCAGTTTGTCAGCGAAGCAGAAAAGATTTTATAAAGAAAAACAATAAAAAAAAACAACCCAATTGGGTTGCTTTTTTTATTGTTTTTTAATGAATAATTCTTCTTGCTGCGTAGTACACATCGTTGTAATAACCGGTGTTTATGCTTGTGTATTTTACAACGTCACCAGTCTGGGGGCTGTGAATCATCATACCATCACCAACGTAGATGCCAACATGGTGTACATATGAGTTGCCGGCACGCTTAAACATTACCAAATCACCGGGGCGAAGCTCAGACTTGCTGACGGGAACACCGTTTGCAAGCTGGTCGTGAGCAACACGGTTGATAGAATAGCCCAACTGACGGTAAATATAAGAAGTGAAACCGGAGCAGTCAAAGCCGGAAGGGCTGGAGCCACCGTAAAGGTACGGTGTTCCTAAATACTGCTTTGCCAGCTGTACAACTCGGTTGCCGGCAGTGTAGTAACCACGGGCTGCAACGTCCTGAGGACGAATGCTGACGTAATCGGCAGATATGTAAGCGTAGTTATTATTACCGGTTCCGATTTTGAACCAGTTGCCAACTCTTTCGAAAACATCTAAAGTTGTACCAATATTTAACTGACAAAGAACCTCGTGTTCTGTTCCGGCACCGGAACGAACGTTTACGTCAGTACCAAGAACGATACCAACACAAGGGAAAGAATCTGCACTGACTGCCAGGGGGGTTGCCGTAAACAGTAAAACTGTTGCGGCGAACAGTGCAGCAATCTTCTTTTGTATACTCATAAAAATAAATCCTCCAAAAACTATTACGAAGATGTTACAAAAGTTATTATACAGGAGGGCAATACATTTGTCAAGTCTTTTTAAAACTTTTTTAACAATTTCGTCAAAATTAGCCCCTGGTGTTCATATTTCACAAATAAAAAGCTTGAAAAAATTGTATGAGAATTGTTTTTTTTGTTAAAACATGGTATACTTGAAGCAGGCAACATTTTACCTTATAAAATATCATAGAGTAAACACTTGCTTACGCTCTTGTGAGAAAATAAAATAGGTTAAAATTGTTTGCTGAATTGTATGGCGTTTGCTATATGAAAATTTACATGAAGGAGTGTAGTGTTATGAAAAAAATTGTAGCTTTGGTTTTGGTGTTGTGTCTTGCCTTGTCTTTGCCCTGTTATGTTTTTGCAGATAAAGTTGATCAGGCGGAACGATTTATAACCGTGAAAATTCCTTTCCCGGACACAATTCCGGACAATCAGTCCTGGCGAACCTATGCCC
>JAFQWH010000055.1 GCA_017407515.1 Clostridia bacterium
CAAAGGGGGAGTTTCGATTCTCCCCCTTTAACCCCCTTAAAACGACACAGGGGCGTTGCCCCTGGACCCCTTTACATAGACGAGGTATCTGTATAACCCATTTATGGGTAGCAAGTAGTAGTTGCATGAAAATGTTTTGTAAAATGTTCTTTTGGGATTACTGGATTTCTACAATTTTAATTTTTTCGGCAGGGTAGGCTGTGGCACTGATGGCAATGTCTTGCAGTATGGCGGCGTCAACCTCGTTTAAACCGCTACTTTTTACGGCGATGCTGATTAGGTTTTCACCCATAAAGACAACGGTTTCAGAGTATCCCTTAGCTTTAATCAGGTTTTCTATCATGACTTCCTTTTCTGTGAAGTCTGCCAGCAGATGAACCTCATCTTCTGCACGGTTTTTGGCATCTTTATCTGCTGTTTGGGAGCTGATAATCTGCGTCAACATATCCATGGATTCGCTTCTTTTAATGTCCCGTTCCAGTTTTGCACGAGAGAAATAGTCGTCAGTCTGCTCGGTGGGTTCTTCTACGGCTGTACCGCTGACCATTTTTGCCTCGCCCAGTTTTTTGGAGACCTCGCTATATACAGCTGCTACTTCGGGGTCAACAGTATCCTGTTTAAAATTCCAGTTTAAATATCCTGCAACGGCGACTAACATTAAAAGAGCAACAGCGGTAATCTGCCGGCGGTGCAGAACTACCATACGTCTTTTTTTCGGCGTTTCCTTTTTTGAAATGTTTTTGATTTTTGCCAGTATGGTTTCTTTTAATTTCATGGTGAACCTCCGTGTATCATTGATTTTCAGGACTTGGGCAGAACCTGTACCCGATGTGCGGAAACGTTTAAGACAGCACGCACAGCAGATACAACCTCTCCCTTGGTTGTGGGATTATCTACACCCTTTGCCGTAATTAAAACCCCGGAAATACGAGGAAGACCGGTTTTTAAAAGCACCGGTGACTGACCGCCCCCAGGGTCAGTTTTTAGTGCCAGGGTTCCATCTGCCTGCAAGGATTTTTCCGAAAGAGAACCGTCTTCGGAGTTCTTTTCGTCTACGGCCTCGTTTTGCACATAATATGCTTCGCCACAATCTTCAAGGGTGATCATAACGGAGACGTGGCTTACGCCCCGGACGGTGGACAAAATGCTTGATAAACGTTTTTCAAGCGTTTTTTCATATTCGTTACTATTGCCGGAAACCAGGGTGTTTTCTGAGGCAGGCTGTACAGGTATTTTTTGGGGCAAAAGGTCGGGCAAGAGTAGAAGCCCAATCCCTAACAATAATATGATGACAAGCCCTTTGGTATTCGTAAATTTTTTTAAATATTTCTCCAAGTTGATTTTCATGGTGTGATAACAGCCTCCTCAAAGCCGTATGTTTCTGCAATATAAGTACTGATTTCTGCAATGTGTGGGGTTAGTTGAATTTTTTGGATACCGGTAATTTGCCCTGCATCGTTCACCGTGCAGGCAACCCGAATTTCAACTGTTTTTCTAAAGGTTTTGTAAATATCATCGGAAATTGCCAGAGCGAGCCTTTTTTCAAAGCTTTCGGCAACGTATGGCTCCGTCGGGGCAGACAGGTCGCTGTCGTCGATTCGCAATTCCGGTATCTGAAATGTGTTGTTATAATGGGGTAGTTTGGTCAATGGATGCAGGATAACCAACATAACTAAAAGGCCGATTAAAACATTGACATATTTTTTGTTGCTACCTTCCGGCAAAAGATTTTCCAGTAAGATTGCCAGCAGAGACACGACAATGATGGAAATGGCATATTCATTCACAAAACCCATGATGTTCCTCCGTTTTAAAAAAGAAGTCCGCAGAGCAGGGCGATACTGATGATAAACATAACGGATACCATCAACATAATGACGACAACCAGAGTGATGTTGCCTGCTAAGTCCATTAACAGCCGTACGATGCGTTGGTCGGTGGCAGGTTCAGCGATGCCGGCGGCAAAGCGGTAGAGAAAGGATACGGATAACATTTTTAAAAGAGGCAGAGCACACAGAGAAACAAGGGCTAAGACACCAGCGAAGCCAACGGCTCCGCGGATTAAGCGGACGCTGGAGATAACTGCCTCTACAGATTCAGCCAGTACGTTTCCGACCAGCGGTACAAAATTGCAGAGGGCATATTTTACGGTCCGGCCTGCTACACTGCCGGCAGCAAAGGCAGAAAAGCTGTGCACGCTGAGAATGCCGACGAAAACAGTTAAGAGTAAGCCCAGCCCCCATTTTATGATTTGCTTTATGACATCAATCAAGCGAGAAATATGAAACCTGCCGCTCATAGCGTTAATGACTGACAGAGCGGTGATGACGGTAATCATTGGCAGAAAAAATTGCTGGCATATTAAAACGAAAGCTTGCATAGCAAGGAACAGCGTTGGGTAAAACCCTGCAAATGCCGCTTGACCGGCAGAGGTTATGAGTCCGGTCATGATGGGCATTAAGGAGGCGATAAAAAGCATGAGAGAATCAATGGTATTGCTTGCCAGGTCTAACAATCCGGCGACGATGGTGACAGACAGTCCGGCGATGGCGGAGAAACAAGCGAGAAAAGAAATTTCACTGATTCCACCTTGGGGCATACCCTGTTGTAAATTACAAAGAACACCGGCTAAAACGGCCAAAACCAGCATTTTAATCAAAAGGGAAAGGTGGGCTTTGATTTCCTTGAACAAAATGTCTGTAACCGTACTGAGAATCCCCTTAAAGGAAAGGGAAAGGTTGCCGGACAGCAGGTTTTCTGTTGTTTCTGAAAAATTAAGGGTTTCTGTGTTCAATTTTCTTGCTTTTTCTAGGGTTTCTTCCAGGATTATTTCGGTTTCCCGGCTTTCTGCAAAGACGGGACAAGGCGGGATGGAACACAAAAGGAACGTTAAAAGCAGTAGCAGAAATTTTTTCATATGTAATGTCTCCTTAGGTGGGCAGAATTCCGATTAACAAGTTTAACACCGCTGTTAAAATGGGAACACTGGCGACAACAATCATGATTTTTCCTGCCAGCTCGATTTTTTGAGCGATGGCGTTTTGTCCGGCGTCCCGGCAGATTTCTGTGCCAAAACGGGCAAGATAGGCGATGCCGATGATACGGATAATAATACGAATATAATCAGAGTTTAAGGATAAACGCAGGGAAATGGCTCCGATAACATCGAAAACATACTGAATTTCGGCAAGGAGCAGAAGAAAGATAATGCAGGACGTAATAATGCCGATGCAGACACTGTAAACGGGTTTATATTCTTTTAATAAAATGGCGGCGATGGCACCGGAGATACCTATGCCGATAATTTGCATAATATCCATGTTTACAGGTTGAAAATTGTCTTGATGGTCTGGAACAGGTAGCTGATTTCGTTCAGCATCATAAGAAGTACAACAATGAGACCTGCAAGGGTTGTCATTAAGGCTTGCTCTTCCCGTCCTGAACGGATTAAGAGCTGGTTTAAGACACTGACTACAATGCCGATTCCTGCAATTTTAAAAATCAATTCAACGCCCATTTGCTTCGTTCCTTTCCTGCATTGTTTTCCCGGATTTCAGGTTATAATAGTAAGATGACAATAAAAATGCCTAAGATAATGCTCAGACTTTTTGTCATTTTTTCGGTTTTTCCATAATTTTGCTCCGTTTCATCTATCAGTTCAGACAAAGAAGCCTGTCCTTCTTTTAAACGGCTTAATTCCGTTTCGTAATCCATTTTACCTAAGCTTTCACCAAGGGAAAGTAAAAGGCTTTCTGCCTGAATAGGCAGCTCCTTTTCCTTAGAAAAAAGCTTTATTGTATGTTCCCATAGCTGCGAAAAGGGTTCGTTTTCGGAATTCTGAACGTTGGTATGTAATTGGCTGATAAACGAATCGGCTTCTGAAAATTGTTCTTTATGCAGTCGCGAGATAACTTCAGGGAGAGGGTCCAGCTGAAAATTGATGGCTCTTGCAATTTCAGACAGGGCAGAGCGGAGCTCTTTTAAAGCTTTTATGGTGTCTCTTTTTTTCATCACACTTTTGATACCGAAAGCGGTACAAGCGGCAATAACCAGGAGAGCACCCAGTAATTTTAGCATATGTATCACCTCAAAGATTCGATAGATATAACAGACGGGATACCGTTTTGGCGTCCCATACAAACGGCTACGTCAAAAAAGGAAAGCAATTCTTTTTTTGTGCGGCGAAGTTCAGAGAGAGAATCACCGTGCATGGAAGCGATAATCCGACAACCGGCACCACAAAGCTTACGGATTGCCTCGGCGTCTTTTTCGTCACCCAACTCATCGGTTAAAAGAATTTGCGGAGAGAGGGAACGAAGGGCAAGGAGCATTCCTGAGGATTTTGGAAAGCGGTCTAAGACATCAGTTTGGGGACCGATGTCAAACTGGGGAACGCCCTCATAAGTCCCCGCAATTTCGGAACGCTCGTCCACAATGGTGATTTTATATGTATGTGAAAAGATTCGTGCTAAATCCCGGAGGTAGGTAGTCTTACCGCATTGGGGCGGGGAGATCAGCAGAGTGTTCTTTACACCGTTTTGAGTTTTTAAACGGTCTGCTAAGGCTTTTGCACAGCCAGGGTATTCGCGGGCGATACGGAGGTTGATGCCGGAAATGGCCGTCATTCCTGTAATCTGTCCGTTTTTTATAATGCATTTGCCGGCTAGACCTACACGGTGACCGCCGCGAATGGTGGCAAATCCGTCTTTGATTTCGTTTAAATAGGCATAAACAGAGTGGTTTAAAAGGCAAGAGGATACATCTTCCAGCTCAGATTTTCCTATGAATTTTGCTGAATGGGGGTATAGGGTAATTCCGCAATCGGAAAGGTAGACGGTGCGGTCATGGTAATATAACGTAACCGGCCGTTCTATGCGAAAACGGATTTCTTCCAACCCCTGAAAGGGAACAGAAGAAAGCAAGCGACGATAGGTGTCTGAAAGCTGCCTGAGAATCATGTCTTTCGTGTTGTCCATGGTCTCACCTCTTACCCTATACATATTAAAGGAGACAAGGTTTTAGAACTAAAAGTTTGCAAAAACAAACAGGAGGGCAAAAGCCCTCCTGCCGGTTTGCTGTTTTTAATTAGTCGTTGCAGCAGCAAGAGAAGAGGATGATGATCAGAACAATCCACAGGCAGCAGTTGTTACCGGAACCACCGAATAAGCCGTTATTGCATCCCATAACTGTTTACCTCCTTTTCATCGTTATACTACATGATATGAATTTTTAAAAATTCGGTGATTATTTTTCGGAAAAATTATGTTACGTTCTTGTTGCAAGGGTTGATTTAGAGGAAAAAAGGTGTATAATAAAGATATGATACAATGGGTGCAGTAGAGTGCTATTGCGGAGAGGAGAAGCTATGAAATTTCGCTTGATTCTGGCTGTTTGGGCTTGCAAGTTGGCGATTTTTGCCAGCCGTTTGTTAGGAAAAAACGGGTCGTCTATGCCGGGGCAGATTGCTCTTAAAATTTGTCCAAAGCTTTTGACCTTACTATCTTCCCAGGTGAAACGTGATGTCATTGTGGTTTGTGGAACGAACGGCAAAACAACAACTAATAACTTGTTGGCGGCTATGATTGCCTCCCAGGGGCATCAGGTTGTTTGCAACACTTTGGGTGCTAACATGATTTGGGGCGTTTGCTGTGCCTTTTGTGAAAAAACCAATCTGTTTGGTAAACTTTCTGCAGATTTTGCCTGCTTAGAGGTTGACGAAGCCTCAACGGTGAAGGTGTTTGCCCACATTAAGCCGGACCTTATGGTAGTATCTAATTTGTTTCAAGACCAGTTAGACCGGTACGGAGCGGTGGATTTAACTCTGGACTATCTTCGTCGGGCACTTTCTCTTTCGCCGGACACTAAGCTTTTACTCAATGCTGATGACCCGTTGGTGGCACAGCTTGGGGAAAAAACGGAGCGAATTTGCTACTACATGGGTGTTGACGAAAAGGTGAGCGAAGAAACGGGCGAGAACAACGAGGGGCAGTTTTGCGGACTTTGCGGCTCGCGGCTTTCTTATGAATATTACCATTACAGTCAGTTGGGAAAATTCTCCTGTTCCGGATGTGGATTTCATAGACACGAACTTGATTTTCGTGTTCATACCGTTACACTTTCAGACGGACTGAACTTTTCCTTGGACCATCAGGGACAGACAGCGGTTTTTGACGTTAATTACAGAGGGTTTTATAATGTTTACAATATTGCCTTATCTTACAGTGCGGCGGTTTTAGCTTTGGGCAGTGTGCCGAACTATCAAGCAGTATTATCTGCTTATAAGCCTCAGGTGGGACGCATGGAGAGCTTTAGCATTGGTGAAAAAACCGTTATTTTAAATCTTGCGAAAAACCCTGCCGGTTTCAACCAGGCACTTGCCACGGTGTTGGGCGACAAACGAAAAAAGAATGTTTTAATCGGCGTGAATGACAATCCGTCGGACGGTCAGGATATTTCATGGTTTTGGAGCGTGGATTTTGAACGGTTACAAGACGCCTCGGTACAAAATTTGGTTGTGACGGGATTTCGTGCCGATGAGCTGATGCTCCGTATGAAATATGCCGGCTTTTCCGAGGAGAAGCAGGTTAAAACGAAAGACTTAAAAGAGGCAGTTGCGGCTTTGGTCATCGGTGAGGCTGAAGTTTGTTATGCATTGGTGAACTACACCGTTGTGTTTACCATGCAGGAGATTTTAAAAGCAATGGAAGGTGGGGCAGAGCATGGAGCGTAAAACAATCAGAATCGGTCATCTGTTCCCCGAACTGTTAAATATGTACGGTGATAAGGGCAATATTTTAGCTTTGAAAAACCGACTGGTTTGGCGTGGGATTGATGCTGAAGTGGTTACATTTGGCATTGAAGATGAAATAGATTTTTCTACCCTTGATATTGTGCTTTTAGGCGGCGGTGCAGACCGGGAGCAGGAGATGGTTTGTAAGCAACTTATGAGCATGAAACAGGCGTTATCAAATTACATTGAAGATGGCGGCGTTATGCTGGCACTTTGCGGCTCTTACCCTATGCTGGGCAAGACCTTTCAGCTACAAAATGAAACCGTTTCGGGGCTTGGAATTTTAGAAATTGAAACTGAAAAAACTGAGAAGCGGCACATTGGCGACTGCATCGTTCAAACTGACATTACCGGTAGTGAACTTTTGCTTGTAGGGTTTGAAAATCATGGCGGAAAGACCCGTATTGGGGAGCTAAAGCCCTTGGGGACCGTGCGTCATGGTTTCGGAAACAACGGCGAAGACGGAAGTTGCGGTGTTATTTACAAAAACCTTATAGGGACGTATTTGCATGGGCCGCTGCTTCCTAAAAATCCGGCATTGACAGATTATTTACTTTCTTGTGCACTCAAGCGGAAGTATGGAGAAGACATTGCACTTATGCCTCTGGCTGACCGTGCGGAAGAAGAAGCACATGATTATATTGTAAAGAGGTTTATAAAAGAATAGGAGGAAAAGCATTGGAAAAAAACTCGTCTTACTGGAAAAAGTGGATAGCTGCCTTTATTTTTGGCGTTGCATTGATAACCGTTTATAAAACTTTTGATAATTTGTCCAAAATTTTTGCGGTGATAAAGCAAATTATTTCCTTGTTTACCCCCTTTATTATTGGTTTTATTCTTGCTTTTTTTCTTTATCCTCTTACACAGAAGTTGGAGACAAAATTATCAGGCTGTAAAAAGGAAATTTTGGTGAAACACAAAAGGACTATTTCGGTACTGACGGTATATTTTAGTTTTATTGCCTTGCTGGGATTGGCGATTAGCTTTATTTTGCCCAGTTTGTCTGCCAGCTTGGCGGAATTTTTAAGAAAGCTTCCGGAATACATTGCACAACTCGAAATTTTTGCTGCCGATATGGTAAAAGAGGGCGGCATTTTAGAAAAACTGCATCTTGACGGATGGGTGCAAAGTCTTAATTTCAGAAGCATTATGGAAAAAATGCTTTCTAAAGATGTTTGGAGTTATGTTGAGGGCGTTAAGGGTATTACCAGTACGCTTATGGCCTGGCTGATGGGGATTGTCATTTGTGCCTATGCCCTCTTGGAACGGAAAAGCCTACTCAGAATTGTGAGAGTTGTGGTAGGTTTCTTTGTAAAAAAGGAGACCTTAAATACGCTGGCTGACTACACAGGCAGAATCAGTAGTATTTTTTATAAGTTTTTCTTTGGTAAAATGGTTGATTCGCTGATTATTGGTGCCATTGCCATTATTGGGTTTATTCTCTTAGATGTACCTTATGCGGTGCTGATGGGCGTCATTGTTATGGTATTTAACATGATTCCTTATTTCGGCCCGTTTATCGGTGCGGTGCCGCCGATTTTAGTTGTTCTTTTCTCAAACGGCTTTTATCCGGCACTCTGGATTGTGTTATTTATCTTTATTCTGCAGCAATTTGACGGCATTTGGCTGGGACCGAAAATTTTGGGAGATTCCGTTGGCGTCAGCCCCTTTTGGGTTATCTTTGCCATCTTGATTTTCGGTGGCATTTTCGGATTCTGGGGTATGCTTTTCGGCGTGCCGATGATTGCGGCAATTCGTATGCTTGCCGGAGATTATTTAGATGACGGAAAGCTGAATTTAAGTGTTTCGGTTGGGAAAAAGGAAGAGACGGAAAAAGAAAATAAAGCGGAGTAGTGAAAAAAGAGTGTCTTATGAACTATACTGTTAATGACATATAATCTCGCCTCCCTCATCAGAGGAATCCAAAAAAAGCCTGATTTTCCATGTGTTGGAAAATCAGGCTTTTTATATACCTATTCCTAAGAGTACACACCTTATGACAGTTTTTTTATAAAATAATACAAATCAGGCCGCCGGAGCCTTCGTTGATGATTTTTTGCAGGGTTTCCTGGAGTTTCATCTGGGCTTCGTCCGGCATACGGTACAGCTTATTATGTAAGCCTTCGTTGACAAGCTCGTGGAGAGATTTTCCGAAGATATTAGACTCCCAGATTTTCTTGGGGTCGGTTTCAAATTCTTCCAAGAGGTAGTGCACCAGTTCTTCGGACTGCTTTTCCGTTCCGACAATGGGGCTGACTTCCGTTTCAATGTTTGCGGAAATCATGTGGATAGAGGGAGCGGAGGCTTTGAGTTTGACACCGAAACGGCTGCCCTGTTTTACAATTTCCGGCTCTTCCAATTTTAATTCATCAATGGTGGGAGTTACGATGCCGTAGCCTTTTTGATGAACCTCATGGAGGGCGTAAGATATTTTATCGTATTCTTTTTTAATATGTGCCATTTCGGAAAGGAGAGACATAAGTTTATCCTCACCGTCAATATCAAAACCGGAGGATTCTTTTACAATTCGGTAGAAAAGACCGTCCGGGGTTGTCAGGGTCAGAGTAGCGGTGCCGGTGCCCAGGTTAATTTCGGTGATTTCGGCAGTTTTGATATATTCATATTCCCCTAACAGCACCTTTAACTGTTCTAAGCTGTCGATGCGGTACAGGTCAGAAATAGACGACAAAATGCAGTCGTAGATGCCTTTTTTCAGCCAATGACCGTCTTCTAAGACATCAATCCATTTGGGCATAGCGATACTGATTTCCCGAATGGGGAACTGAAACAGTACCTGACGGAGAATTGTGTTAATTTCAGTTTCTGTTACCTCGGCACAGTTTACTGCCAGGACGGGGACACCGTACTGAGCCTCTAAATACTGACGAAGCTCCTCGGTTTCTGCCTTTTCAGGGTATTTGGTATTGAGCAGAATGACAAAGGGTTTATTGATGGCTTTGAGCTCATCTACCACTCGCTGTTCGGCTTCTACATAGTCTTCCCGAGGAATGTCGGTAATACTGCCGTCGGTGGTGATGACAAGACCGATGGTGGAATGCTCCGTGATGACCTTTTTGGTTCCGATTTCTGCCGCTTCCCCAAAGGGAATGGGTTCTTTTGCCCAGGGGGTGCTGACCATACGGGGTGCATCATCTTCTAAGTGACCCTGGGCACTTTCGACAATGTAGCCCACGCAATCGATCATGCGTACTTTCATTTTTGACTCTGAACCTAAGGTGATTTCCACCGCTTCGTTGGGAATGAATTTCGGCTCGGTTGTCATAATAGTTTTGCCGGCGGCAGACTGGGGCAGTTCGTCTTTTGCCCGCTCCTGGCTGTAAGCATTCTCAATGTTGGGAATGACTAACAGGTCCATAAATTTCTTGATAAACGTTGATTTTCCGGTTCTGACAGGGCCTACGACGCCTACGTAAATATCGCCGTTTGTCCGGGTTGCTATATCCTGATATATGTTATAGCTTTCCATGTCTGTTCCTCCTTTACTGCATCACAAATCGTACATGTTAATACATTTATATTGCAGGGGAATTGGAATTATGACAAAAAAGGGGAATGTAAAAAAGCGGTGTAAAAATTTACACCACTTTTTCAGTTCTCTGTTCCGCTGGCACTGATTAAGCCTTTGGGGGCGGCGGCAGCTGCTGCCGGTAAGGGCATAGGCTCTGCCGCATTTTCAAAGAGGTAATCGAAAATTTCACGGATATGCTCTACCGGAACGACGGTGATTTCCTGAGTTCGGAACACATCACGGATATTGTCTTTGGGGATAAACACCGTTTTAATACCGGATTCTTTAGCGGCGGCAACCTTTGCGGCAACACCGCCCACGGGCATGACCTTACCGTGAATGGAAATTTCGCCGGTCATAGCAATTAAGTTAGAAACCGGGGTGCCGGTGATGGCAGAATACACCGCAGTTATAATAGCAGTGCCGGCAGAGGGACCGTCGATGGGGGTGCCGCCGGGGAAGTTAATATGCAAGTGGTATGCCGTTGTGTCTATACCGTAGAGGCGGTCTAAGACAGTCAGCATATTGGCAACAGAGGCACGGGCGGAGCTGGTTCTGACAAGCTTTTGACCTCTGCCCTCAAGCTCCTGACTTTCCACAATGCCGGTGACGGTAAGCTTGCCGCTACCGGGGAGGCAAGGAGTTGCCGTTACTTCCACGTCCATAACCATACCCTGGCCGGCACCGAAAACAGCAAGGCCATTTATCAGGCCGACAGAGGCAGAATCAGATACTTTCTTCTCGTATCGGGGGGTATAGTGGCTGAACTCAGCCACCCACTGGATATCCTCAGGGGAAAGGGTAAAACGGTTTTCCAGCGTGGCAATGCTGCCGGCTATTTGGACGATATTTACGGCATCACGGCCGTTTTGTGCATAGGTACAAACCAGAGACAGAGCAGGCTCACTTATGGTGAAACCGCCTTTTTGGGCAGCGTTATCTGCAATTTCCTTTAGTTGGGCTGAAGACAGAGGCGAAAAGAAAATTTCTACACAACGGGAACGGATTGCCGGAGGAATTTCTTCGGGGCTTCGGGTGGTAGCACCGATCAGGCGGAAGTCTGCCGGGAGACCCTTTTGGAAGATCTCGTGAATATGGGGCGGAATGTCCCGGTTGCCGGCGGTGTAATAGGCACTTTCTAAGAAGACTTTTCTGTCTTCTAATACCTTTAAGAGTTTGTTCATCTGGATCGGGTGGAGTTCGCCGATTTCGTCTAAAAACAAAATACCGCCGTGTGCCTTGGTAACGGCACCGGGCTTGGGTTGGGGGATTCCCGCAGGGCCGTAGGCACCGGCACCCTGGTAGATAGGGTCGTGGACGGAGCCGATTAAGGGGTCGGCAATGCCCCGTTCGTCAAAACGGAGGGTGGTTGCGTCCATTTCTACAAACTTGGCACCGCTACGAAAGGGAGAGTTGCCGGAGTTAATAGCCTCCTTTAAAACAGCACGTGCGGCGGCAGTTTTGCCGACACCGGGAGGACCGTAGATTAAAATGTGTTGCGGATTCGGGCCACAGAGAGCGGCTTTTAAGGCTTTAATACCGTCTTCCTGTCCCACTACATCGGACAGGGTTTTCGGTCTGGTTTTTTCAGACAGAGGTTGCGTCAACTTGATTTGCTTTAAGCGTCGGAGCTTTTCAAGCTCGCGCATAGAATCAGTTTCCAGACCGGACTTGCTGTGGTGCTGGCCACGGAGTATGTTCAAAAAATAAATCCCCATAACGAGGGTTAAAAAGAGCTGCAATACCAGCAATACTGTATTAAACAAAAAATACGCCTCCTGTTTCTATCTCGCAGGTTGTCATGACTAGACAGCCTTTTCCTTTTGAGAGATAGTATTGACAGGTGGCGTACTTTTTAAGCATGGAAAGTTAATTTTCTTTTGTAAGCTTTGTAAAAGAACCCAGGAGCGTTTTGGTGCCGTGGTCATCAAAAGCAATTTCGAGCTGCACATCGCTTCCGGTTGGGGTTACGGACAAAATCATACCTTTGCCGAACTTTTTATGTGTTACCACGTCGCCGGGTTTATAGGCAGAAGAAGCAGCCTTCTTTTGCTCCTTATCCTTTGACAGGGCGGCAAGGAGAGACTGGGTATCGTCATAGAAACGGTAGTCCTTTTTCTTTTGAGGCACTTCCTGAATCCGTTCCGGCTCTTTGACCAGAGCGTTTAGATAATCCATGGGGATTTCTTCTAAGAAACGGGAGGGCATAGTATAACCGCCGCTGCCGTACCGGTTTCGGTAGCCGGCGTGGGAGACGGTCAGGTGCTTTTTGGCACGAGTAATACCCACATAGCAAAGGCGGCGTTCTTCCTCAATTTCGTCATCGGTCATGGAGCGGATACTGGGGAAGAGACCTTCCTCCATACCGCAGAGGAAAACATGGGGGAACTCCAGGCCCTTGGCACTATGCAGCGTCATCAGGACAACGCTGTCTTGCTCCTGGTCATAATTATCAATATCGGAAACCAAGGCAGAGAGCTCTAAAAAGCCGGAAAGGGTAGGTTCTTCTTCGTTTCGCTCATACTCTAGGGCGGCGGAAACAAGCTCGCCTAAGTTGTCTAACCGAGTTTGGTTTTCTACGGAATCATCAGCCTCCAGCATAGCACGATAGCCGCTTTCGCTTAAGGTTATTTCGATGATTTCCGAAGGCTTTTTATCAGAAGACAGGGTTTGGATTTTACGGATAATATTTACAAACTCCTGTGCTTTCTCGGCAATTCGGACCAGGTCAGCATCGTTTTGAGCCTGTTCCATGGCAGCAAACATACTGATACCCTTTTGGTTGGCACTGTTTGCAATTTTCTCTAAGCTGGTGGCACCGATTTTCCGGCTGGGCTCATTCACAACACGGATTAGGCTGATGTTATCATTTGGGTTTTGCACCAGGCGAAGATACGCCAGGGCATCTTTAATTTCCTTGCGGTCATAGAATCTGAGGCCTGCCAGTACACGGTAGGGGATACCATGGCCGGAGAGGGTGGTTTCTATGACACGGGACTGGATATTCGTACGGTATAAAATTGCACAGTCGGCGTAGCGTTCGCCGGCGGCGATGGAGGATTTAATAGTGTTTGCGATAAACTCCGCCTCGTCATATTCGTTATCGGCACGGTAGAGGTCGATTAAAGAGCCTTCGCCGTTTTGCGTCCACAGGCTTTTGCCTTTTCTGCCTTGGTTGTTGGCGATGACTGCGTTGGCGGCGTTTAAAATTGTTTGTGTGGAACGGTAGTTCTGCTCAAGCTTAATTACCTTAGCACCGGGGAACTCTTTTTCAAAATTTAAAATGTTCTGAATGTTGGCACCGCGGAATTTGTAAATACTCTGGTCATCGTCACCCACAACGCAGATGTTTTCATAGCCCTGAGCCAAAAGGTTAACCAACATGGATTGGGAGTTATTGGTGTCCTGATACTCGTCTACAAAAACATAGCGGAACTGCTTCTGGTAGCGGGACAGAATATCCGGCTCCTGAGACAGCAGGCGGACGGTATGCATAATAATATCGTCAAAATCCAGGGCGTTTGATTCGCGAAGCTGTTTCTGGTAGAGCTGATAGGCTTCACCAATCAGCTTTTTACGGTAGTTTCCCTCGTTGATAGACAAATATTCAACGGGGCCTAAAAGCTCGTCTTTTGCCGTAGAAATTTCGTACAGCACGCTGTGGACAGAGAGCATTTTTTCGTCAATATTTAGGTTTTTTAAAACCCGTTTCATCAGGGTTTTCTGGTCGGCGGCGTCGTAGATAACAAAATCCCTGTCGTGGGTGCCCAGTTTGTCAATATCTCGCCGGAGGATTCGCATACAGAGGGAGTGGAAAGTGCCAATCCACATACTGCCGGCGGAGTCACCAATCATAGCCTCAATTCGTTCCTTCATTTCGTTTGCGGCTTTGTTGGTAAAGGTAATAGCTAAAATCTGCCAGGGCAGGGCAAGCTTTTCCTCTAAGATATGAGCTATTTTATTGACAACCACCGTGGTTTTACCACTGCCGGCACCGGCTAAAATCAAGAGCGGGCCATCGGTGGTCAGGATAGCTTCCTTTTGTTCTTTGTTAAATCTATCTAAAGCAATCATAGGGTATCTGCAATTCCTTTCATGATGGATAGAGCACGCTGGGAAATCAATCCGTAGCGGTCGTGTTTACTTTTGACCCGTTCGCTTAAAGAGTCAATAATACCGAAGTTAATATTCATAGGTTGGAAGTTTTTGCCCGAAAAATCGGCAATATAGTGGGCTAAGGCCCCGGTTGCGGTGGACGTAGGAAAGTCCACGGGGTCTTTGCCGAGCAGATACCGTGCGGCGTTAAGGCCTGCCACGATGCCGGAGGAGGCGGACTCGACATAGCCCTCAACACCGGTCATTTGTCCGGCAAAATAAAGCCCTTTTTTGGCTTTGAAGCCATAGCTTGCATCTAACAGTCCTGCGTTTAAGTAGGTGTTTCGGTGCATAACGCCATAGCGGACGATTTCCAGGTTTTCAAGGCCGGGAATCATGGAAAACACCCGTTTTTGTTCGCCGAATTTCAAATGGGTCTGAAATCCTACTAAATTATAGAGGGTGCCTGCGGCGTTATCCTGACGGAGCTGGACGACAGCGTGGTACCGCTTGCCGGTTTCAGGGTGCTCTAAGCCAACCGGTTTTAGAGGGCCGAAGGTAAGAGCCTTTTCACCACGTTTTGCCATTACCTCAACAGGCATACAACCCTCGAAGACACGGTCGTCTTCAAAGTCTTTTAAATGGGCGGTTTCAGCAGAAATTAAGGCCTCGTAAAAGGCTTCGTACTGTTCCTTTGTCATGGGGCAGTTTAAGTAGTCTGCTGTGCCTTTATCATACCGGGCTTTGCGGAAGACCTTTGTCATGTCGATTGATTCGGCGGTGATGATTGGAGCGGCGGCGTCATAGAAAAAGAGGCGGTCGCCGCAAAGAGCACCAATTTTTTCCGACAAAGCATCAGAGGTTAAAGGGCCGGTTGCGATGACAACACAGTCGGCATCAGGAATTTCGGTAACCTCTTCGTGGATAAGATTGATTTTATCACAAGATGCAATCTGCTCTGTTATGGTTTCGGAAAAAGAAGTTCTGTCTACTGCCAGGGCACCGCCTGCAGGAACACGGCATTGGTCAGCGGCACGCATGATAACAGAATCTAAAAGCCGCATTTCTTCTTTTAATAAGCCGGCACCGTTATAGGGACCTTCAGCACGCAGGGAGTTTGAACAAACCAGTTCACCTAAAGTGTTTAAACTATGGGCCGGGGTGTGCTTTTTTGGCTTCATTTCGTATAAATCAACAGAGATGTTTTGCTTGGCAAGCTGCCAGGCGGCTTCACAGCCGGCAAGACCGCCGCCGATTACGATTGCTTTCATAGGGGCTCCTTTTTTATAAAAACCGAATTTTAGCGGATTTTGTTCCTTAGTTAGTGTAACATAAAATAGGAGAGATTGTCAATAAAATCAGGGCATGAAAAAACGCCGGAATTTCATCTTTCAAAGAGAAATTCCGGCGTTTTTATCTATTGTTTTATCTCGGCTCAACCAGAAGTTTGATAGCGGTACGCTCTTCACCGTTGATTTCTACATCAGCAAACGAGGGGATACAAACCAGCTCTGTTCCTGAGGGAGCAAGAAAACCGCGGGCAATTGCGATTGCCTTGATGGATTGGTTGAGGGCACCGGCACCGATAGCCTGGATTTCAGCAGAACCGCTTTCGCGGATAACACCGGCCAGGGCACCTGCCACAGAATTCGGATTCGATTTTGAAGAAACCTTCAGAGAGTCCATTTTATTACCACCTTTTTCAATTTCCTAAAATTAGTTTACCATAATTGTTCGACAAAAAGCAACAGATTAGTTACAAAAAACAAAAATTTCCATAGATTGCCTAATGTTGGAATTTATTTTTTGTGCATTTTAAACAATGAAAATATTGGAAGATGTAGTAAGTCTATGCATATTTCTTAAAAATTTGGGAAAAATACGAAAAAAAGTATTAGCCGGAACTTCGGTTGATATGGTAGGAGGTTTCCATGAAAAAAAGACCGATTTTAACACTTTTAGTCAGTTTTGTTTTTTTCTTTATTTTATGTACTGTTTATTATGATAGCGGAAAACCGTTTTATCAGGTAGGATATGCGGCGGCCAGAAGTTCAAACGAGGTTCAGCTTTTAGCCCGGTGTGTAAACGGGGAGGCAAGAGGGGAACCCTATGAAGGACAGGTGGCGGTGGCGGCGGTTATTTTAAACAGGGTCAAGCACCCGTCCTTTCCCAACACCATTGCCGGGGTCATTTATCAGCCCAGAGCGTTTACGGCCACAGTTGACGGGCAGATCAATGTGCCCATTGATGAAAACAGTACGGTGTATAAGGCTTGTCGCGATGCTATGAACGGTTGGGACCCGTCAAACGGTGCGGTATACTATTATAACCCAAGACGAACAACGAACCAATGGATTTATACAAGAGAGGTTGTTCGGGTTATCGGCAACCATCGATTTGCAAAATAGAAAAACAAAGGAGAATGGCACAATGCGATATAAAGTCATCATCAGCGTTGTCATTGTGACGCTGGCAATTTTATCGGCTGTGGGAATCTATCAGTTTAAACGGGCGGACGACCTGGCGTTAGCTGTGGAGAACCAGTATACCCATGCCTTTCGAGAAATGACTGAATATGTTCAAGACGTTGATGTTTTGTTAAAGAAATCTATGTTGGCAAGCAGTCCGGCACATATGTCTTCCATTGCATCGGAAATTTTTATGCAGACAGCGGCAGCTAAGGCAAATTTGGGACTGCTGCCCGTAGCAGACCCAGAGCTTTCGGGAACAGCTAAATTTTTATCTCAGGTGGGAGATTATACGTCCTATTTATCGGCAAAGGTTATCAATGAGGGCGAGATTACGGAAGAGGAGTACGCTTCATTGGAGAAGCTTTCCGAGTATGCCGGAAAGGTCAGCCATCAGCTTGAAGCATTGGAGGACAAGGTCAACAGTGGTGAGCTGAATTTTTCGGAAAAATCTTCCTCTGGTGCGGCTTTTGCTGAGGAGGAAAACAGCTTTGGTTCTGCGTTTAGAGAATTGGAAAAGTCCTTTCAGGATTATCCGTCCCTGATATATGATGGTCCCTTTTCTGAGCACATTGAGACTATAGGGCCGGTGATGATTGAAAATCGTCCAGCGTTTAATCAAGAAGAGGCTAGAAAGGTTGCGGCATCCTTTTTAGAGGGGAAACGCTCGGAACAACTGGTTTTTGTTGATGAAAGCGGCGGGAGTATTCCGACTTATAATTTCAGGGCGTCTTTAGAAAATAGCCGGGTAGTAACGGTTAGCGTTACAAAACAGGGCGGATATGTTTTATATATGCTGGATAACCGCGATATTACAGAGAAAAAGCTTTCCGTTAGTCAGGCGATGGAACGGGCACGGGTGTTTCTGCAGCGGCAGGGATTTTATAATATGAAGGCCAGCTATTATGAAGAAAACAGCAATATGGCAACCATTAACTTTGCGGCAACCCAGGACGATGCAGTGCTGTATTCAGATTTAATTAAGGTTAAGGTGGCCTTGGACAATGGAGAAGTTATCGGCTATGAATCAAAAGGATACATTATGAGCCATAAAACAAGAGAATTGCCGACGGAAATTTTAACAGAGGAAGAAGCCAAAAAAGAGGTTAGCAGTCATTTGGCTATTGACAGCGTACAGCTTGCAGTGATTCCGCTGAGCAGCAAAAGAGAAGTGTTATGCTACGAATTTAAAGGGACCTGCAGGGACAGTAATTTTCTGATTTATATCAATGCAGAAACCGGCCGGGAAGAGGAAATTTTAATGCTCATTGAATCGGAAAGCGGTATTCTAACCGTTTAAAATTTCAAAAAATTAACTGTTGTATTTTCTGCGGATCGGCTTATACTATGAGTGTAGTCAAGAACATGGCTGCAAAAAAGCTTATTGTCTTTATGATGTTTTCTGAAAAAGTATAACGAAAAAGGCGAAAAGTAAGCTAAGGAGTGTAAAAAGGTGAGTAAACGTTCGATCATGTCCAGGCAGTTAAAGGAAGAAATCGCTAAAGAGCTTGGCGTTTATGAAACAGTAAAACAAAGCGGCGGTTGGGGGGACGTATCGTCCCGAGACTGTGGCAACATGGTGACAAAAGCGATTGAGATGGCAGAACGATCTGTCAGCAAGTCGTAATGACTCATAACTTGATCACTCGAAGAATTTAAAAATCTTTTGCTTTCTATTTGTTAATAAAGGTAAAAGAGGCCGGGCATAGAGATATGCCCGGCTGTTTTTTATTCAAACAATTATCGAACTCATAAAGTTATAAAAGAAATGGACTTAACACCGATTTCGGTCACCGACGATGCTCCAGTAGCCTCCGCAGCCGAAATGGCATTAAGTCCATCTATAAATAGTATACCACAAAATGCGGAAAATAGCAACAATAATATTTTGGGGGTTGGGGAAAGTTTCGAAAAGGGACAATTAGACACAGTCGACGTTGGCGGTCTTTCGAATCCCTCCACCGCTGACGCGGTCCCCCTCCCTCTAGGCGAGGGAGGCTCGAGGAAGGGAAAGCTGGGGAGTGCCAAGGCTGTGGCGGTATCTGATTTTGGCAAAAAGACGCTGAAATAGTCAGTGCATATAAAGAAAAAGCAGCTAACCAGACGAGGAATGCACAAAGCCCCCACTCGGACGTCCAAGACGCTTCCAATTACGCTACTTTTAATAACATTATACCACAAAATGTGATGCATTGCAATATTAACAAAAAAAGGTGGAGCAGTCCGGCACATCGGACACATCCACCACCAAAAAACCCTGAAGCTGTTTTCTGATATCGGGCTAGAATTGCCCGAGCGATTAAACAACTTAGGGTTTGACATTATTATACACCAAAGTAATAATATTGTCAATACCGGGAAATGGGGGAAGTTTCGAAAGGAGACAAGAAAACACCTCATCCACCGTCTTCGACGGTCCCCCTGGAGGTGAATTGCCCCAAAGGGGCAAGAGAAGCCACCCTGGGGCGTCCCCTCAAGGGGAAGGCTTTTTGAATCCCTCCACCGCTGACGCGGTCCCCCTCCCTTTAGGCAAGGGAGGCTCACGGCGGGGGAAGCTGGGAAGTGCCGAGGGGGTGGCGATTTTTATGAATTGGAGAAAAGAATTTTGTTTAATTTTTATATTGCGGAATATGGCGGGGGTATGGTACAATAAAACAAAGACAATAGAGTTTTATTTTGATAGGATTAGTTCAGAACAATTTGAAACCTCAACCATTGTGTTAATTACAGCACTTGTTGCTGATTTTTAAGGAGGGGACAGGTATGGGAAAACTGATATTGGTTACCGGCGGAAAGAGAAGCGGAAAAAGTGATTTTGCACAGGGGCTTGCTGAACAGTTCGGTGATAGTATTTTGTACATTGCCACGCTGGTTCCTGAGGAAGACGAAGAAGTGCAGACCCGAATTACCTATCGAAAAGCCATGCGTCCTGCAACCTGGGATACCCTGGAGGCTTATGACGGCATTGACCGGCACATTGAAGAATTTGGTGCCAGCTATGACGGCATTGTTTTAGACCGCATTTCTGTTATGGTTACCCAGCTTTTAGGGGACTATGACGCGAAGTGGGAGTCGGTTCCCATGTCTGTTATTTTAGAGATTGAGAAAACCGTTTGGCAGAGGGTCAGAGAAGTGGTGAAGGTGGCAAAGACGGTACCGACACCGGTGGTTATGCTGACCAATGAATTGGGCATGGGCAGTCGGCCTGATGACCGGTTTAACAAAATACGTCGGGATATTACCTGCCGGATTAACACGAAAATTGCAGCTCAGGCTGATGAGGTTTATCTTATGGTTTCGGGAATTCCAATGAAAATCAAGTGAAAGCACTTGCATATGGCGAAATTTTGATGTATAATGAATAAATATAAGAAGAAAAATTTCTTCTAAAGAGAGGCGGCGAACAACATGGACATTAACGAAACGCAGCAATATCAGTTCGGAGTCAACAGAGATGATTACATTCGTTCTGTTATTACCACGGTTTATCAGGCGTTGGAAGAAAAGGGCTATCACCCCGTTAGCCAGATGGTTGGATATATTTTATCCGGCGATCCGACTTATATCACCAGTCATAACAATGCCCGGGCACTCATTCGCAAAATTGAACGTGATGAGCTTTTGGAAGCGTTGGTTAAGGACTATGTTGCAAAATGATATAAGGGATTTGGGTCTGTCGTTTGTTTAAATGGCAGACCCTGTTTTTTTGCGTTATAAATTTTATTGGGACGGAGGTGTTACAGTATGGAAATTTTGTCACCGGCAGGGAGCTTTGAAGCGTTGCGGGCGGCGGTCAATCACGGTGCTG
Organism: Clostridia bacterium; assembly: GCA_017407515.1. GTDB lineage: Bacteria > Bacillota > Clostridia > UBA1381 > UBA9506 > UMGS755. Next base: position 20,691 of record JAFQWH010000055.1, read on the forward strand.
ATGCGGTGTATGTTGGCGGTGCTCGGTTTAGTGCGAGAAAAAATGCACAGAATTTTACCGATGAGGAGCTTTTGGAGGCTTTGGATTTTTGCCATGTTCGCGGGGTCAAAGTTTATGTTTGCTGTAACACGCTTATGAAGGAGTCGGAGCTTTCTGATGCGATGGCTTTTATTCGGTATCTTTATACCATTGGTGTAGATGCTTTAATTATTCAGGATTTAGGACTTTTGACCCGGGTACGTCGGGAACTGCCGGAGATGCCGGTGCACGCCAGTACGCAGATGACGGTGGCAAACAGCCAAGGCGTGAATCTGTTGGCGGATTTGGGCGTTAAACGCGTGGTTCTGGCAAGAGAGGTAACAGGGAAAGAACTTTCGGAGATTTGCAAACATACAAAAACAGAGCTTGAATACTTTGTGCATGGGGCATTGTGCATTTCCTATTCGGGGCAATGCTTAATGAGCAGTATTTTAGGGGGCAGAAGCGGCAACAGAGGAGGCTGTGCTCAGCCCTGCCGTTTGCCTTATACCCTTTTAAAGGACGGCAAAGCCATTACGGAGAAGCAGGCACTTTTGTGCCCGAAGGATTTATGTCTGGCAGACAGAGTGCAGGAACTTAAAGCGATGGGGGTTGCGTCTTTAAAAATTGAGGGACGTATGAAAAGTCCGGAATATGTAGGCATGGTGACAGACGTGTACAAACGGGCTGCGACGGTTGGTGTTACAGACGAAGAAATTCAGGATATGCTGAAGTTTTTCTCCCGTGGCGGATCTTGCTACGGATATTTTGACAGTTGCAAGTATGGGGACATGATGGACCCTGTGGGGCAAAATAAAATTGCTCAGGAACTGCCCGTTTTAGAGCAGAAAAAGAAGCAGGTGCCGGTGTATCTTTTCTTAAAAGCCTTTGTGGGAGAACCGCTGGAGCTTTCCATGACCACGGAAGATGGCGTTAGCGTTACGGTTTTAGGTGAGGTTTGCGAGGCGGCTCATACAAGAGCAACGGAAGGAAAACGCATGCGAGAACAGCTTGCAAAGTTGGGAGAAACACCCTTTGCGGCAAAAAAAATTGAAATTGCATCTTCGGAGAATGTTGCAGTATCGGTTAAAGCGTTAAACGGTCTGCGTCGGCAGGCTGCAGAGGAGCTGGAGGCTTTCATTGTTAAAAGTTTCAGACGGACAGAGGCTCCGGTTGTTTCCGGTGACGGCCAGAAAACGGAGCATAGTCACGAGCTTTCCCTCTGCGTTGAGGTGGCGAACGAAGAACAGCTTCGTGCGGCGGTTGCTATGGGAATTCGACGGATTTATATGCCGGAGCAGTTGCGTTCGTTAGTTGATTTGGTTCCGGAGCCTGTGCTGCAGATGCCGCCCTTAAGCAAGGAGGGGCGGAACGTTTCGGCAGAGGGGTTTGAGCAGGTTTGTGTTCAGAATTTAGGACAGTTTTCTTTTGCTAAAGGGAAAGAGATAACCGCAGGACACAGGTTGAACATTACTAACAGCATGACGGCGGAGAAGTTGGCTGAAATGGGTGTTGGTAGATGTGTTGTATCGCCGGAGCTGAACTTAAAAGGCATTGTTGCCTTAAGGTGGCGGACGGAGATGACCCTGGAGGTTATCGGGTATGGCCGGTTGCCTCTTATGCTTTTGGAAAACTGTATTATTAAAAGCAATGGTGCTTGTAAGGGAGAAACGGGCTGTGAAAACGGCGTTTTTGCGTTGCAGGACAGGAAAGACGAGATTTTTCCTCTGGTTGCGACAAAGTGCGGCAATGTGGTTTACAATACAAAGCCCATTTACATGGCAGACAGAGTTGAGGAACTCAGGCAAGCGGGGATTGACAGCATTCGGCTGAGCTTTACCCTGGAAGATTATGAGACATGTTGCAACGTTATAAGAGAATATCAGGCGGCGTTGGCAGGAGAAAATGCTATTGCACCTGATGGAAATTTTACCCGGGGACATTTTTACCGGGGTATGCAATGAGGTGATTGGTTTGCAGGTTTTAATTAAACGTTTGGCAGGGGAAAACGGAGCACTTCCGCCCATGCCGTTTTATGCAAGCGAAGGGGCGGCCGGCATGGATTTATCGGCAAACATTACAGAGCCTTTGGTTTTGAAAAAAGGTACCATGGCAAAGGTTCCCACAGGGATTGCCATTGCATTGCCGGGGCCGGAGACCGTTGCCTATCTGTATGCAAGAAGCGGGTTAGGCGTTAAGCACGGCGTTTGTCTTTCCAACGGTGTTGGGGTTGTTGACTCGGACTATCGGGGAGAAATTTCCGTGGGCCTGATTAACTTAGGGCCGGAGGATTACACCATTATGCCCGGGGAAAGAATTGCACAGATGGTGTTCGCACCTGTGATTCGGGCGGAGCTTTCCGAGGTGGAGCTATTGCCGGAAAGCGGTCGAGGGCAGGGCGGTTTCGGTTCTACCGGACGATAAACAAAAAACCGAGGGAAATACTTGCAATCAGGACAGAATTTGGGTATAATAAAAAGAGTCGGAATTTTTGGAAGACGTTGGCGTTACAAAATGCGATTGGAGCGTTTTTATGGAAAAGGTTACAGCTCGCCTGCCTCGGGACTGCAGCATTATTTTAGCTTCGGGGTCACCCAGACGGCGGGAATTGTTAGAACAAATCGGCTTGCCGCACACAGTTGTTCCTTCACAGGCGGAGGAAGATTTGCAAGGTTTAGAGCCTTGTCTTTTGGTGCAGAGCCTTTCGCTTTTAAAAGCGGCTGATGTTGCTAAAGAACAAGGGAAGGATGCACTCGTTATTGGTGCGGATACTGTGGTGGTTTTTGAGGACGAAATTCTGACAAAGCCAAAGGATCCTGAAGATGCAAAAGCGATGCTCAGGCGGTTGTCCGGCAAAAGCCACAGCGTTTTAACGGGCGTAACGGTGCTCAGGCGGCGTGACGGGAAAAGCGTTAGCGTGACAGAAGAAACGACAGTTTATTTTAAGGAACTGTCAGAACAGGAAATTGAATCGTATGTTAAGACAAAGGAACCTTTAGACAAGGCCGGAGGATATGGTATTCAAGGTCTTGGGGGCTTGTTTGTTGAAAAAATAGATGGCGATTATTATAACGTGGTTGGTTTACCCTTGGCCAGATTGGGGAAACTACTGCAGGAAGAATTTGAAATTGAATTGATTTGGGAGGAATAGAACATGGCATTAGGAAAAGACATTGGTATTGATTTAGGTACAGCGAACACTCTGGTTTACTTAAAGGGTAAGGGTATTATTCTCCGTGAGCCCTCTGTTGTTGCTGTTAACAAGGCTGAAGGTAAGGTTTTAAAGGTTGGTTCTGAGGCGAAGGAAATGATTGGTAGAACCCCGGGTAACGTTGTGGCAATCCGTCCTTTAAAAGACGGTGTTATTGCTGACTTTGACAGCACCCAGGCTATGATGAAATATTTTATTAAAAAGGCTTATCCCTCCTCGTTTGTAAAACCGAGAGTTGTGGTTTGTATTCCTTTCGGTGTTACCGAGGTTGAACGCCGTGCCGTAGAAGAATCCATTCTGTCCGGCGGCGGAAAAAGTGCTTACTTAATTGAAGAGCCGATGGCAGCGGCAATTGGTGCTGGTCTGCCTGTTTCTGAGCCGACCGGTAGCATGGTAGTTGACATTGGCGGCGGCACCAGCGAAGTGGCAGTCATTTCCTACGGCGGTATTGTTTCCAGCCAGTCGCTCCGCATTGCCGGTGATGAACTGGACGATGACATTGTAAACTACATTAAGCGTGAATACAATCTGATGATTGGTGAGCGTACCGCAGAAGAAATTAAGTTTAACATTGGTTCTGCTTACGCTTATGAAGATGAAGGCACTATGGAGGTTAAGGGACGTGACTTAATTACCGGTCTACCCAGAACCATTACGCTGACCAGCAAGGAAATCAGAAGTGCTATGTCTGAATCCATCTTTGCTATTGTTGAAGCGATTAAGACAACTCTGGAGCAGACACCACCGGAGCTGGCAGCGGACGTTATGAACCGCGGTATTGTGTTAACAGGCGGTGGTGCCTTAATTCGCGGTCTGGATATTTTAATTTCCGAAGAAACTGGTATTCCGGTGTATGTAGCAGACAATGCTTTAGACTGCGTTGCCTTGGGCACAGGTCTTGCTCTTTCTGCATTGGAAAAGGCCGGTCAGGGCATTTTAAGCAGCAAGACAAAAAGATGGCGGTAAGCCTTTAAAAGAGACAGAAGGGAGGGCAGATGGTGAAACGGAATAAAAAACTGCATATTGTTGTGCTTTCAGTTTGTGTTGCTATTTTAATTTTAATGGGCATTTCTTTTGCGACAAGCGGCTCTTCATCTGCCTCCGGAAATATTGTTGGAACAGTATTGAGTCCGGTGCAGAAGTTCTTTTCGTCAATTGGGAACGGTGTTGGCGGCTTTTTTGACTTTGTTTTTGACATGAAAAATTTTCAGCAGGAAAATTTGGAACTTAAAGACGAAGTGAATCGGTTGTCGGCACGGGTTCGCGAGCTTGAAGCTTTTGGCAAGGAAAACGAACGCTTACGGCAGATGCTTGAATTAAAAGAGGCGGAAACGGAACGGGACATTGTTTGCTGTGAAGTCATTGCAAAAGACCCGGGGAACTGGTTTTATTCCTTTACCATTGATAAGGGAAAGGGAGACGGGCTCAAGGTTGATGACACAGTTATGTCAGGCTATGGTTTGGTTGGCAGAATTACAGAGGTAGGGCCGAACTGGGCAAAGGTTGTGACCATTATTGATTCGGAGAGTTCAGTTGGAGCACTTGTGAGCCGTACCCAGGATTTAGCTATTGTTGACGGCGATTTATATTTAGCTGATGACGGAAAGTGCAAGCTGAATTATTTGACGAAAGATACGAGCCTTGTTTTGGGCGACACCATTGTAACCTCCGGGTTGGGCGGAGTTTATCCTGAGGGTATTTTGATTGGAACAGTTTCAGAGATTAAAAGTGACTCTATGGGATATTCGCAGTATGCCGTAATTGATACGGCGGTAAATTTTGAAAAAATTCAAGAGGTTATGGTAATTCGGAACGGTAGGTAAACAGTATGAATCAGAGTGATCAGAGTGTTACAATCGTTAAGGTTGTGCTGACTGTTTTATTGATATTTATAATAACGGTTCTTCAAACCACAATTGTTCAAGGGTTTGAAATTTTCCATGTTGTACCCAATTTACTCTTTATTATGGTGGTTTGTTACGGAATTTTACATGGCGACTACGGAGCTTTGGTAGTTGGTGTTGTCTGCGGCTTGCTTTTGGACATAACCGGGGCGAGAGTTGTTGGCATGAACACGCTTTTGTGTACTCTTGCTGCATATTTCTGCATTTGCATTAGTGACAGCTTGTTTAATAACAACGTTTTGGTTGCTATGGTTTTTGTTTTATTGCTTTCGATTCCCTATGAGTTGATAATTTATATTTTTAATTTTGTAATTTGGGGTCGTGGCAGCTTTTGGTATGCTCTTTTTTATAGGATATTACCCGGCGGAGTTTATAATTTTTTGGTAACCATTCTTTTGTATCCGATTATCAGGCGGGTAACCCTTTTTAGGCAATAGAGAACTGTGAATTTGGCTCAGGAGGTGTGGAGCATGGAAGATAAAAGTTTAATAAAGCGAACCAAATTGTTCTATGCTTTGATTGCCATCCTGACGGTTACGGCTGTTTGTCGCCTTTTTAATTTACAGATTATACAGGGGGAAAAATATCGCATTATTTCGGACAGCCGTTTGGCAAGAAATATTCCCATTAAGGCCCCTCGTGGAGAAATTTTAGACCGTTACGGCAGACCTCTGGTTACGAACCGTATTGGTTATTCCGTTGCCATTGCGAAAATTAACAGCGATAAGTCAGCCATGAATCAGGTCATTTTAAATATGGCCAATTTATTCTCTCAGCGGCAGATAGAATATCGGGATACGTTTCCTGTTTCGAAAGATGCTCCTTTTGTTTTTGAGTTTGTAGGGGAGGATGAAGCAGCAAGGAATGCTTCAGCACAAGCCTTTTTTAAAACAAAAAATTATAAAACCGATATTACGGCCAATGAAGTTATTGAGGCGTACAAAAAGAAGTACGAAATCAGCGATTCCTATTCTCCGGCGGAGGTAAGAACCATTGCCGGGATTCGATATGAAATGGAATTGCGTAATTTTTCTTCAAACAATCCTTATGTTTTTGGCAGTGATGTGGATATTGAAACCATTACTACTATTAAGGAACAAAATGAGGACTTTTTTTGTGTGACGGTTTATAGTGAGCCCATTCGTGAATATACCAGTGGGACTCTGGCGGCACATATTTTAGGCAGGGTTGGCATTATCAATCAGGAAGAGTATGCCACCTTAAAGGACCAGGGCTACGGAATGAATGACTACCTGGGAAAACAAGGGGTTGAAAAAGCCTTTGAGTACTATCTGCGTGGCACAGACGGTGTCAGCAGTATTGAACGGCAGATTAACGAAGGAGAAACAGAGGTTATTTATTCACGGGATCCGATTCCGGGAAATTCTGTTATGCTCACTATTGATAAAGACTTACAGCAAGTGGCAGAGGAGTCTTTAGCCAGCAATATACAGAGAATTGCATCGACAAGCTCATATGGCAGCGGTCATGATGCTAATGCCGGAGCGGTTGTTGTTTTGGATTTAAACAGCGGTGAAATTCTGGCCCTTGCATCTTATCCGACTTACGACCCAGCACGGTTTAATAAAGATTTTAATGAGCTTAATACAAATCCGGCGAGACCGATGTTGAACCGAGCTTTAACAGGGACCTACGAGCCAGGCTCTACCTTTAAGTTATGTACAGCTTTGGCGGCTTTGGAGACCGGCAAGGTAACGCCGGATGAATTTATAGAAACCAAGGGTATTTACAACTATCTGGGACACGACTTTATGTGTAACATTTACCGTACCAGTCATGGTAATCATGGGACTATCAATGTTTCTCAGGCTCTGCAGCATTCCTGTAACTATTTCTTTTATGAAATGGCAAACAGAATGGGATTTGACCCCATTGAATCTTATGCAAAACAGTTTGGATTCGGTTCTTTGACAGGGATTGAACTTGCAGGCGAAGAAGAAACCGGACAGGTTGCAGGACCGGCGGTTCGTGAGAAAAATGGGCAGGTATGGTACCCCGGTGACGTTTTACAGATGGCAATTGGGCAGTCTGATAACTTATTTACGCCCATTCAGATGGCAAACTACATGGCGACACTTGCTAACGGCGGAACGAATTACGAAACGCATTTGTTAAAGGCGGTTAAGTCTAACATTACTGACGCAATTGTTGAGGAAAAACTGCCGAATATTAAAAATCAGGTTACGATTCGGCCGGAGAATTTAGATGCCGTTTTAGATGGCATGCTGTTAGCTACTTCTGAGGGTACTGCCAGTGCTGCTTTTGCGGATTTCCCCTTTAAGACAGGCGGCAAGACAGGTAGTGCTCAGGTCGCAAACGGGTCAAGTAATGGTATCTATTTAGGTTATGCTCCCTATGACAACCCCCAGATTGCTGTGGCAGTTGTCGTTGAGCATGGCGGTTCCGGCAGTAACGCTGCCTATATTGCCCGGGATATTTTCCAGGAGTACTTCTTTGGGGCAAATAGCGGAGCAAAAGCGGACAGACAGTTTAACACTTTACTGCCGTAATATGGTCGAAACCGGTGTGTATCTGCCGCTTTGCCTATGTGAAAAAATACGGAAAACATATAGACATTAAAAGTGGAATATGGTACAATAGAAATAGAAGAAAATTGCAGAAATGATTTTTTTGAGTCTGATGACAGGTACTGTTGAGCAGTCATTTTTGGTGATTTAGCAGGGAGGCAAGCAAATCATGAACATAGCACTTATTGCACACGATAAGAAAAAAGAATTGATGATTCAATTTTGTATTGCTTATAAAGGAATTTTGCAGAAACATTCACTTTGTGCTACCGGTACTACCGGCAGTTTGGTCAGCGAGGCAACTGGTCTTGAGATTCATCGGTTTTTGTCTGGTCCTCAGGGTGGGGACCAGCAGATTGGTGCCAGAATTGCTTACAACGAAATTGACCTGGTTCTGTTTTTCAGGGATCCTCTGACTGCACAGCCCCATGAGCCGGATGTTTCAGCACTTTTCAGGCTTTGTGATGTTCACAATGTTCCCCTGGCAACCAATGCCGCAACGGCAGAAGTACTCATTCAAGGTCTGGAACGGGGTGACCTGGATTGGCGAGATATTGTCAATCCGAAATAAAATAGATTATACACAGCAATCAAAAACTCTGCCTTACTACCGCAGAGTTTTTTTGCTAACAGACTCTGCGTATAAATGGAGGGTGCCGGTATGGTACGGGAAGAGATACAAAAACTGACGGAATTTTTAAATTATCATGCACATCGGTATTATGTTTTAGATATGCCGGAAATTTCGGACTATGAATATGACATGGCACTTCGGAAACTGAAGGATTTAGAAGAGGCACATCCTGAGTTTAAAGACCCGGCTTCGCCTACGGTGCGGATTGTAGGTCAGGTTTCTGAGGGGTTTGAATCTGTTGAACATACTGTAGCGATGCAGAGCTTAAACGATGCCTTCAGCAGGGAAGAGGTTATGGAATTTGACGAACGGGTGGCCTCGGCTTTAGATGAGCCCTATAGCTACGGTGTGGAATATAAAATTGACGGTTTGTCGGTTTCGTTGGAATACGAAAATGGAGTCTTTTTCCGTGGTTCTACCCGAGGGGACGGGAAAACGGGTGAGGACGTTACCCAAAATTTAAAGACGATTCATTCCATTCCGCTTAAATTGAAAGAGCCGGTGCCTTATTTAGAGGTGCGGGGTGAGGTTTTTATCTCGAAAGCGGATTTTGAGAAATTAAATGCCGAGCGAGAAAAAACGGGAGAGCCTTTGTTCGCAAATCCCAGAAATGCGGCGGCGGGCAGTCTCAGACAGCTTGATTCTGCCGTTGCGGCAAAACGGCGGCTGGATATTTTTATTTTTAACATTCAGCGGTGCGAGGGAAAAACCTTTACAACCCATCACGAGGGGCTTTCATATCTTGCGGAAATGGGTTTTAAAACCGTTCCGCAAAGAGGGGTATATCAATCAGCAGAGGAGGCTTTTGAACGCGTTCTGGAAATTGGACGGGAACGGGAAAGCCTGCCCTTTGACATTGACGGTGCTGTATTAAAAATTGACCGTCTTGACCAGCGAGAGGTTTTAGGCTCAACCAGTAAATGTCCCCGTTGGGCGGTTGCCTATAAATTCCCGGCAGAAACAAAGAAAACACGGCTTGTTGACATTGTTTTGCAAGTGGGGCGTACCGGTGCGATTACGCCCAATGCGGTGTTGGAGGCTGTACAGGTGGCAGGTTCTACCGTTCGACGGGCAACCTTGCACAACATGGATTACATTCGTGAAAAAGATATTTTAATTGGTGATATGGTGTACGTCCGCAAGGCGGGAGATATTATTCCGGAGATTGTAGAAGTGGCAAAAGAGGAGAGAACCGGCGAAGAACGGCGGTTTGAAATGCCGGCATTTTGTCCGGAATGCGGTGAGAGAATTGAACGGCCGGAGGGAGAAGCGGTTCATCGTTGCACCGGCTCAAACTGTCCGGCACAGATGCAACGGAATTTGGAGCATTTTGCCTCTCGCGATGCCATGGACATTGAGGGCTTAGGACCGGCTGTGGTAGAACAGCTGACCGAGGCAGGGCTCATTCATTCTGCGGCGGATTTGTATGCTTTAACCAAGGAGCAACTGGTGAATCTGGAGCGGTTTGGCGAAAAGTCTGCTGAGAATTTACTGGCGGCTATTGAAAATTCCAAGGAACGGGATTTAGCCAGAGTTTTATATGCCTTAGGCATTCGGTTAAACGGGCAGCGGTCTTCTATGCTTCTTGCTAAAGCCTTTGGAACAATGGAGAATTTGATGAATCAGACACAGGAAACTTTGACAGCGATTCATGAGATTGGTGAAAAAACGGCAGAGTATGTGTTTGAATATTTTCAAAATTTGCATAACCGGGAACTGATAGAAAAGCTGAAGCTTGCCGGTGTGAACATGGAGCATTTTGAAGCGGCAGACAGAACAGAGAAGCTTTCCGGAAAGAAGTTTGTCATTACCGGAAAATTTGAGGAACTGTCACGGAATGAGGTTACGGAGCTTGTTGAGAAAAACGGCGGTGCAGTTGCCGGCAGTGTTTCTAAAAAGACAGACTACGTGATTGCCGGAGAGGATGCGGGCAGTAAGCTGGATAAGGCTCAAAGCCTGGGTGTTCCTGTTTTGGCGATTGAAGAATTTTTAGAGATGATTGAGTAGAAAAGAGGGGTTGAGAGTGGAAGGTTTATTACGACAAGCGGCAGAGACACTTAACCGTTTCGGTTCTTTTGTTTTGCCGGCG
>JAFQWH010000056.1 GCA_017407515.1 Clostridia bacterium
ACCCGCATAAACATTGTTAACCACAGTGTTTATGCGGGTTTTTTGGCGAAAGGGAGGCAGGGTTTGAATCCCATTCCCAATAAAACAAAAGCACCACCAAAAGGTGATGCTTTTATTTTGGCGGAGAGGGAGGGATACTCTGCGTCGGCACTTTTTCGACCGCTCCCAGCGGTGCCCGAAAAAGTTTGCCGTTCTCGAGCTTCGCAGCTCGAATTGCTTTGCACTTCGCCTGCTACGCCGAACCCTCTTCTCGGGTTTGAATCCCAATCCCAAAAAACAAAAGCACCACCAAAAGGTGATGCTTTTATTTTGGCGGAGAGGGAGGGATTCGAACCCTCGAACGGGTATTAGCCGTTACACGATTTCCAATCGTGCGCCTTAGGCCAGCTCAGCCACCTCTCCAAAAAATATTTAACTCAACGATATAGTATTATAGCACAACAAGAAGGCAAATGCAAGAGAAAAATGAAAAAAATTTAAAAAAAGAAAAAATTGAAAAAATTTTACAATTTTGCTTGACTTTCCTTTGTAGTTAGCATATAATGAATTTAATGACTATGTGTTTTTATGGGAGGTTTCAGTCTGTGCCTGAGCTTTCGCTGTTTGAGCGGTCGTCAGAGGATTTTGATTCGCCAGAAAAAAGTGATGAATCCCTGGTTTTGCTTGCGAAAAACGGGAATGCTTTTGCAACTGAAATTCTTGTAAATCGCTATCGAGATTTTGCCAAGTCCTGCTCTAAATCCTATTTTTTGATTGGTGCAGACAGGGAAGACGTGATTCAGGAAGGCATGATCGGTCTTTACAAAGCCATTATGAGTTTTCAGGCTGAGAAAAACGTAAGCTTTAAAACCTTTGCAAGGCTTTGCATTAAAAGACAGATTATTTCTGCAGTGAAGATGGCTACCCGGCAAAAGCATTTACCCCTTAACTCCTATGTTTCGTTAAGCGGGGAAGATGTTGATTTCGGTTTTTTTGAACACATGGGTATGCAAGGGGAAACCGGCAGTGCTGACCCGGAGCAAATTGTTATCGAAAAAGAAACGGTGCACGATGCTCATGATCAGATTGACAGAGTTTTATCGCCCTTTGAAGCAAAGGTTTTAATGCATCATTTAAACGGCGTTCCTTACGGGAAAATTGCGTTGCTTTTAAATAAGGAACCGAAAGCCGTTGATAACGCACTGCAAAGAATAAAACGAAAAGTGGAAAAATTTCTTTTATAAAAGTTTGTTGTGTTGTGGTTTTGGTAAATCGGGGTTTTGCCCTGTTTACATTATATTATTTTTTTATTATCAAAGTGAGGGAAAACACATGTACGAAGACAAGACATTGGTTTGTAAGGACTGTGGAGCTGAATTTGTATTCACAGCCGGCGAACAGGAATTCTATGCAGAAAAGGGTTTTGAAAACGAGCCCACACGTTGCAAAGAATGCAGAATCGCAAGAAAGAACAGCTTAAGACAGTCCAGAGAAATGCATACGGCTATTTGTGCTGATTGTGGTAAAGAAGCACAGGTTCCTTTTGAACCCAAAGAAGATAGACCGGTTTATTGCAGCGAGTGCTTTGCGAACCACAGATAATCCCCGCTTTGAGGATTTGTGCGTTAAGCTTGCGTAAATAAGTAACCTTTGAAAGAGTGGGCTTAAATCCCACTCTTTCGCATTGTATTACAGGATTTTTAAGGAGTAAGGAGATTACCATGGCTTATTCTAAAATTGAACAGCTTGTTTTTGAACTGGCTGAACCTGTTGCGGCGTCAGCCGGCGTATCCATTTGGGATGTGGAATTTAAAAAAGAAGGCAAAGAAAGTATTTTGCGTGTTTATATTGATAAAGAGGGCGGTGCGTCTATTGACGATTGCGAAACAGTCAGCCTGGCTCTTTCCGACCGTTTAGACGAGCAGGACCCAATTTCCTCTGCCTATTCGCTGGAGGTTTCATCGGCAGGACTTGACCGGAAACTCTGGCGTGAGTCTGATTTTATGTCTTACATCGGACATCAGGTAGATGTTAAGCTCTATGCCCCTATTGACGGGCTCAAAGAATTTACGGCGGAGCTTTTAGGTTACCATGAGGGTGTTGTATCCCTGCGTTATGAGAAGAAAATTATGGAGGTGCCCCAGGATAAGGCGGCATCTATCCGTTTAGCAGTTATATTTTAAATTTAGTTTGGGAAAAAACTGGAGGTCAAACGTATCATGAATCAGGAATTTATGTCTGCTTTAACTGAATTGTCAGCCAGCAAAAACATTGACAAGGAAGTTATTTTGGAAGCCATTGAAAAAGCGTTAATTGCGGCATATAAGAAAAATTACGGCCATGCTCAGAACGTGGAAGCGGCAATTGACAGAAAAACCGGTGCCATCACGCTGTCTCAGCAGAAAGTAGTTGTGGAAACCGTAGAAGATGCTAATCTGGAAATCGGCTTATCAGAAGCTCAGCTTTTAGATGCACGGTACCAGGTTGGTGACTTTGTTAATATTGAAATTCTTCCGAAGAATTTCGGCAGAATTGCGGCACAGACTGCTAAGCAGGTTGTTGTGCAGCGTATTAACGAAGCTGAAAATGAAAATGCTTATGAATACTACCGTGATAAGGAAAACACCTTGCTCAGCGGTGTGATTACAAAAAATGACGGTCATTCCGTTACCGTTCAGGTAGACGGCGACCAGGAAGCTGAACTGCCGACGAATGAACAGCTGGCAGGGGAGGTTTATGTTCCCGGTTCCAGAATGAAGTTCTTCGTAGTGGGTATTAAATCCACCCGTGAGGGCCCGAAGCTGACCCTTTCCAGAACCCATCCGGGTCTGGTTCGTTGCCTGTTTGAGCAGGAAGTTCCCGAACTGTCTGACGGCGTGGTTGAAATTAAAACAATTGCCCGTGAAGCCGGCTCAAGAAGCAAAATTTCTGTTTTCTCAAGCGATGCAAACGTTGACGCTGTCGGCTCCTGCGTTGGCCCCAGAGGCAGCCGCGTACAGTATGTATGCGATGAATTAAACGGGGAGAAGATAGACATTGTCAGATATTTTGATGACCCCGTTCGCTTTATCAATGAGGCACTGAGTCCCTCTGAGGTTGTCAGCGTGGAAATTGATGAAGAAAGCCGTTCAGCACACGTAGTTGTTCCGGCACATCAGTTGTCTTTAGCAATCGGTAAAGCCGGTCAGAACGCCAGATTAGCAGCGAAATTAACCGGTTGGAAGATTGATATTAAACCGGAGGAATAGGATAGAGTATGAAATCTGTACATCAGCCAACAAGAGAGTGCATAAGTTGCGGGGAAAAGTTCCCGAAAGCAGAACTTTTGCGTATTGTGAAAAATGATTCCGGTATTTTCTTAGATACAACCGGCAAGCAAAACGGCAGGGGAGCGTATATTTGCAAAAACCCGGAATGTGCCGAAAAGCTTGTAAAGCAAAAACGGCTAAACAGGGCCTTTAAAACGGCGATTGATGAATCGGTTTACCGGGAACTGCTTGAAATGCTTCATGATGGTCGTACAGAGTAACAAGGAAAGAACAAGGTAAGCGGCAAAGACTAAGCGGTGCCGTGTAAATTTTCGGAGGTGTATATAATGACAAAGGTGAGAGTGCATGAACTGGCCAAATTACTGGACTCAAATTCAAAAGACTTAATTGCTCTTTTGGGAGAATATGGCTATGAAATTAAAAACCATATGAGTGTTTTAGAAGAGGACCAGCTGGATATTATATTTGAGGTTTTTACCCAGAAATATGATAAGAAGGTAGAAATCCCCAATTTCGGAAAGGCGGCTACGCCTGCTCCGGAAGCACCTCAGAAAAAGCAGAATAAGGAAACTGCTGCAAAGGAAGAAGCCAAAGCGGAGACTGCTGAAGCCGTAGCCGATGCACCGGTAGAGGTTTCCAACGAGCCCATTAAGAGAAAAGTACGCCATGTTGATACCCGTCAGACCGTTGTTGACGTGAATAAAATGGATACGGAAAAGCTGGAAGAGCTTGTGCCGACCAATGTAAATCAAGACGGCGTTAAGATGCAGAAACTGAAAAAGGGTGCAAACCGTCACCGTGATAACAATACGGCGAATGTTAAGAATAAGCCCCAGCCTGTAAAAGAGAAGCAGGTTAAGAAAGAGCCTAAGAAGGTTTTGATTCCCAACGAAATTTCTGTTGGTGAATTTGCTTCCCGTTTAGGCGTTTCTCCCACGGAAGTTATTAAAAAGCTGATGACGTTAGGCATTATGGCGGCAATCAGCCAGACTATTGAATATGACGTTGCTTCTTTAATTGCTGAAGATATGGGTGCTATTGTTGAGCATGAAGTGATTCTGACCAACGAAGAAGTGCTGTTTGCTGATGCAGAAAAAGAAGATGCACCGGAAGATTTGGAATTCCGTTCTCCCGTCGTTGTTGTTATGGGTCACGTTGACCACGGTAAAACATCGCTCTTAGATGCCATTCGTAGTAGCCATGTAACCGATACGGAAGCCGGCGGTATTACCCAGCACATCGGTGCTCACAGAGTCCGGATTCACGATAAAAAGATTACATTCTTAGACACTCCGGGTCACGAAGCGTTTACAGCTATGCGTGCCCGCGGTGCTCAGGTAACGGATATTGCTATCTTAGTTGTTGCGGCTGACGATGGTGTTATGCCGCAGACCATTGAAGCAATTAACCATGCTAAAGCTGCAAACTTAAGCATTATTGTTGCGATTAACAAAATTGATAAAGAGGGAGCTAACCCTGACAGAATTAAGCAGGATTTAACCGAGCATGGCTTAATTCCCGAAGAATGGGGCGGCGATACCATTTGTGTTGAGGTTTCTGCAAAACAGAAGCTGAACATTGACGGGCTGCTTGAGATGGTACTTTTGGTTGCTGAAATGCGTGAGCTTAAGGCGAACCCCAACAGAAGTGCGAAGGGTACGGTTGTTGAATCACGTCTGGATAAAGGTCGCGGCCCTGTTGCAACGGTACTGGTTCAGAATGGAACCCTGCATGTTGGTGATATTGTTATTGCCGGCACAGCCATCGGTCACGTCAGAGCTATGGTAGACGATAAAGGTAAAAAGATTAAAAAAGCAGGCCCCTCTGTACCTGTTGAGATTACCGGTCTTTCTGAAACCCCGGACGGCGGCGATTTGTTCTATGTTATAGATGACGAGCGTTTGGGTAAAACTGTTGTTGAACAGAGAAAACAGCAGATTAAAGATGAACGGGTTAAAGCTCACACAGCTGTTACTTTGGACGACTTATTTGACCGTATTAAAGAGGGTCAGGTTAAGGAATTGAATATTATCGTAAAGGCAGACGTTCAGGGTTCTGTGGAAGCCGTTCGTCAGTCCTTGGAAAAGCTTTCTAACGAAGAAGTTCGTGTTCGCGTTATCCACGGTGGCGTTGGTGCTATCCGTGAATCTGACGTTATGCTGGCGTATGCTTCAAACGCAATCGTTGTCGGCTTTAACGTTCGTCCTGATGCCGGTGCGGCAGCATCTGCTGAACGCCAGGGCGTTGACATTCGTACCTACCGCGTCATTTATACAGCGATTGAAGAAATTGAAGCTGCTATGAAGGGTATGCTTGAGCCTACCTTCCGTGAAGAAGTTACCGGCCATGCGGAAATCCGTCAGACCTTTAAGGTTTCCGGTGTTGGCACTATCGCAGGCTGCTACGTGCAGGATGGTACGCTGTCAAGAAACGAGCAGGTTCGTCTGGTTCGTGACGGTATCGTGGTTCACGAAGGCAAGCTTGCTTCCTTAAAACGCTTTAAGGATGACGTTAAGGAAGTTAACTCCGGCTACGAATGTGGTTTAGGTATTGAAAACTTCAACGACATTAAAGAAGGCGACATTGTTGAAGGCTTTAAGATGGTTGAAGTTGAAAAATAAAAAAAGAATCTGGACGCTAAGGTGGAGGATAAGCAATGAGCGTTAACAGAACAGGTAGAATTAACGAAGAATTCAGAAAAGAACTGTCTGATATTATCAGAAATATGAAAGACCCGCGGATTCCCATGATGACCAGCGTTGTAACGGTGAACGTTACGCCGGACCTTCGCTATGCTAAAATTTATATCAGTGTTATGGGCAGTGAAGCAGAACAGAATGCAGCCATTGCGGCTCTTAAAAAATCCGCCGGTTATGTTCGCCGGGAGCTTGGCTCAAGAATGAAAATGCGTTATACCCCGGAGCCTGTGTTTGAACTGGACCATTCCATAGAACACGGGGCAAGAATCAGTGAACTGTTAAAATCAACGCAAGGTGAGTAATGTGAATCAGTTACAGGAAATTCAAGCAAAATTAGAACAGGCAAAACGGGTTGCAATTTTTACTCATGTAAACCCGGACGGCGATGCACTCGGTTCTTCCTTTGCCATGAAAGCGGCACTGGAAGCCTTGGGCAAAACAGCTGTTGTGTTTTTAGAAAAGGAAATGCCTGAAAAATATGGGTTTTTAAGTAAGGGTTATTGCCTGTCAGGGGAGGCCTCTGATTTTGATGTGGCATTAGCCTTAGATTGTGGTGCTCTCGGGCGGTTAGGTAGCTTAGAGCCTATGTTTCAGGCAATCGAAACAAAACTGGTGGTAGACCACCATTTTTCAGATGTTCCTTTCGGCGATTTGTATTATACCGAAATCCAAAGTGCGGCTTGTGCCGAGCTTGTGTTTCTTCTTGTTAAAAATATGTGCGGCACATTGCCCGCATCTACATTAGTTCCTATCTATACCGGTATCTCCACAGATACCGGTCAGTTTAAATTTTCCAATGTTACGCCTCGTACTCTCCGAATTGCGGCGGAGCTTTTAGAGCTGGGCCTTGACCATCGTGACATTACCCGCAGGCTTTACGATACCGTTAAGCTTGCAAAGCTTAAATTTACCGGCGTTTTGGCTGAGAAAATTAAGCTTTTCTATGATGGAAAAATTGCCGTTTTAGAGTGCTTTGACAGTTTTCTGGAAAGCCACGGTCTTTCTCACGAAGAAGTAGAGGAGCTTCCCAACACGGTGCTTTCCGTTGAGGGCGTAGAAGTCAGCGTGATTATTAAAGATAAAGATGCAGAAAGTTTTAAAGTGAGTATGCGTTGTAAAGAAAATATAGACTTAGCCCTCCTAGCGTCCAGCTTTGGCGGGGGCGGGCATAAATGTGCTGCCGGCTTTGTTTCGGAGTTATCTCTTTCTGAGCTGACCGAAACGCTGGTACAGGAAATTGCAAAACGGCTGGAGGCATTTTATGGCAGATAAAAAAACGGTAACCATGTATACCGACGGTGCTTGTTCCGGAAACCCCGGCCCCGGCGGTTGGGGGACGATTCTTAAATATGGGGAACATTCCTTAGAGCTTTCCGGCGGTTACCGTCTTACCACCAACAATCGTATGGAAATTATGGCGGTTATATCAGGTCTTGAGCGGCTGAAAGAGCCCTGTAATGTTACGGTGTACAGTGACAGTAAGTATGTTGTAGACGCGGTAAAGCAAGGCTGGGTCTATGGCTGGCAGAAAAAAGGCTGGATTAAGAGCAATAAAGAAAAAGCATTGAATCCTGATTTATGGCAAAGACTGTTGGATTTGATGAAGATACATAAAACGGAGTTTATCTGGGTTAAGGGCCATGACGGTCACCCGGAAAACGAACGGTGCGATAGCTTGGCGGTAGCTGCGGCGGCAGAGGGAAATCTGCCGGAGGATAGCGGCTATGTGCCGAACAATTAAGGGAGCAAACCATGTATTTTGATACCCATGCCCATTTAGACGATGGGCGTTTTTCAGAAGACAGAGAAGCGGTTATACAAGAAATTTTTGATAGTGGCATCAGCTTAGTAGTAAATGTTGGTGCTGATATGGAGGGCTCACGGCAAAGTGTGCAGCTAGCCTCACAATATGACGGCATCTATGCGGCCGTCGGTCTGCACCCGTATGATGCACAGGCTATGTGCGAGGCAGACCTTGCAGAGATTGCTAAATTGGCAGAAAATCCTAAGGTTGTGGCAATCGGCGAAATTGGGCTGGATTATCACTACGAGGAAGCAGACCGGGTAAAGCAAAAAGAGTGGTTTTACCGGCAGATAAAGCTGGCGGAGCAGCTGTCTCTGCCGTATATCGTCCACGACCGTGACGCCCATGCGGACTGTTTGGAAGTGATTCGCAAAAGCGGGTATTTCCGGGGCGTTATGCATTGCTATTCCGGTAGCAGCGAAATGGCAAAAGAGCTTTGCAGCCTTGGGTTTTACATTTCCTTTGCAGGGCCCGTTACCTTTAAAAACGGAAAAAAAGCAAAGGAAGCGGCTTTGAGCGTTCCGCAAGAGCGATTGCTGATTGAAACCGACAGTCCTTATCTTTCCCCCGAGCCCTATCGGGGACAGCGAAACGACAGTTCAAAGGTTCGGTTTGTAGCAAAAGAGATTGCAGATTTAAAAGGCATGACAGAAGAAGAGATTGCCAAAATTACCTTAAAAAACGGCAAACGATTCTTTGGAATAGAGTAGAAAAAAGGAGTGGAAATAATGGATTATTCAAATCTGATTTCAGACAAAATGTTAGGAGTTAAGGCTTCTGCTATCAGGGAGATTTTCAAAGTAGCAGGCAAGCCGGACGTTATCAGCTTTGCAGGCGGCCTTCCTGCACCGGAAAGCTTTCCTGTTGATGCGATTAAAAAGATTTGTAATGATATTTTAGATACAGAGCCCGTAACGGCATTGCAGTACGGCATTTCAGAGGGCTATGCACCCTTAAAGCAGCAGATTTTAGACCGTATGCGTGAAAAAGAGCAGATTGGCACAGATAATGATGATATTATCATTGTCAGCGGTTCTCAGCAGGGTGCTGACCTGACAGCTAAGGTGCTCTTAAACGAAGGCGACGGCGTTATCTGTGAAGAGCCCAGCTTTATTGGTTGCTTAAACACTTTCCGTACCTATAACGCTAAGCTCTACGGCGTTCCTATGACAGATGAGGGTATGGACCTTAATGTGCTGGAAGAAACCTTAAAAAACAACAAAAACATTAAACTGATTTATACGATTCCCACCTTCCAGAACCCGTCCGGTATTACGTCAAGCCTTAAAACCCGCAAGGGCATGCTGGAACTGGCACAGAAATATAACGTAGCAATTTTAGAGGATAATCCTTACGGTGAGTTGCGGTTCTCCGGCGAGAAAATTCCTACCATTAAGTCTATGGATACCACTGGTAATGTTATTTACCTGGGTTCTTTCTCTAAGGTCTTTTCTCCAGGTTTGCGTCTTGCTTACTTGATTATGGACAAGGGAGTTATGGAAAAAATGGTTGTGGGCAAGCAGGCAACTGACGTTCACACTAACGTATTTTCTCAGATGATTGTGTCCCGTTACTTAAAAGAGTATGACATTGACGCATCTATCGAAAACAGCCGCCAGATTTATAAGCACCGCTGTGAGCTGATGCTGTCTTGCATGGATACATATTTCCCCAAAAACGTCAGCTACACAAGACCTGAGGGCGGTATTTTCATTTGGGTAACCCTGCCTGAGGGCGTTGATAGCGGTAAACTGATGCTGGAGGCGGTTAAGCGTAAGGTGGCGTTCGTTCCGGGTAATGCCTTTATGACAGACATTGAGGCACCCAGCAACTGCTTCCGTTTGAATTACTCAACCATGAGTGATGAAAAGATTGAAGCCGGTATTAAGATTTTAGGCGAGCTTTTAGCCGAAACTTTATAATATTGCAGTTTGTTACAGATTGGAGACTATTATGGAGCAACAAGCAGAAACCAAAAAAAGAATTTTCTCAGGTATGCAGCCCTCCGGTGAACTGACCTTGGGCAACTACCTGGGTGCACTTAAAAACTGGATTAAACTCCAGGACGATTACGACTGTATGTATTCCGTTATGAATATGCACGCCATCACCGTCCGTCAGGACCCGGCGGAGCTTAAAAAGCGGAGCATGGAAGTGTTGATGCAGTACATGGCTTGCGGCGTTGACCCGGAAAAATCAATTCTGTTTTTCCAGTCCCACGTTTCAGCTCACGCAGAGCTTGCCTGGATTTTGTCCTGCAACACTCAGATGGGCGAGCTTTCCCGTATGACTCAGTTTAAGGATAAATCCAAAAAACACGCGGATAATATTAACGCAGGGCTCTTTACATATCCGGTACTGATGGCGGCAGATATTTTGCTGTATCAGACGGATTTAGTGCCCGTTGGTCACGACCAGCTGCAGCACATTGAATTAACCCGTGACATTGCAACCCGGTTTAACCATCATTACGGCGAAACCTTTACCATGCCTGAGCCTTATATCGGTAAGGCCGGAGCAAGGGTTATGAGCCTGCAGAGTCCGGAAAACAAAATGTCTAAGTCTGACCCCAACCCCAACGGTTATGTTTGGATTTTAGACCCTGAAGAGGTTATTATTAAACAGTTTAAGCGTGCGGTAACAGACTCCGGCAACGAGGTTGTTGCCCGTGAGGATAAACCCGGCGTTACAAACCTTTTAACTATTTATTGTGCGGTTACCGGCAAAACCATGGAAGAAGCCGAAAAAGAATTTGCGGGTCAGGGCTACGGCACCTTTAAGCAGGCTGTGGGCGAGGCTGTTGCGGCAGAGCTTGCACCGGTAAGAGAACGGTTCAGCCAGCTTTCTAAAGACAAAGCTTATGTGGAAGAGGTTTATAAAAAGGGTGCTGAACAGGCAGCAAGAATTGCAGCTAAAACCCTGCGTAAGGTTTACAAAAAGGTTGGCTTTGTTGCCTGGTAGAAAGGAAATTTACCATGCGGTTAGATAAATTTTTAAAGGTTTCAAGAATTATTAAGCGTCGCACCGTGGCAAACGAAGCCTGTGACCAGGGCAGAGTAACGGTGAACGGTAAGCCTGCTAAAGCATCTTACGATGTAAAGGTTGGCGATATGTTAGAGCTTCGGTTTGGTGAAAAAACCATGCGTGCTGAGGTGGTTCAAATTAGCGAGCACGTGGGAAAGGACCAGGCGGCGGAGCTTTACAAGGTACTCTCATAAGGAAAAACGAAAGGATAGAACAATATGCTGAAACAATTACTGCCTTTAATCGTTGTTGGTGTTGCCATTTGGTTATGTTGTACCCAGTATGCACTTTGGGGCGGACTGCTGTTGGTGGCAATGGGTGTTTTCATGTATTTTAAGCGGTATACCGGCTTTTGCATTTCTATGGCTATGCGGTACTACGGTATTTCCGACATAAAAACGGCTTTCCGTTGGTTTGAAAAGGCGGAAAAACGTGGTATGAACCCGAAACAGAAAATCACCTATGCATATTATCTGATGCGTGAGGGTCGTGTAGAAAAGTCTGAGAATATTTTAAACGCCGTTTTAGCGTTTAAGCTTGCCCCTGAACTGAAATATCCTGCAAAGTCTAATCATGCGATTCTGATGATGAAGACCGGCCGCATGGCGGAGGCTCAGGAAGAACTGGAAGAAATTTTCCCTACGTACCGGAATACGAATGTTTATGGCACCCTGGGTTATTTATATATCATGGGTAATGATATGGAAAAAGCCAAAGCATTTAATTTAGAGGCGTATGACTTTAATAGTGAAAACGCTGTGATTTTAGATAACATGGTGCAGCTTTACACAAAGCTTGGTGACTATGATGAGGCGTATCG
>JAFQWH010000057.1 GCA_017407515.1 Clostridia bacterium
CAGCTAAAGCCGCAATAACCATGGCAGCACCGCCTCTGAGGTCGCAGGCACAAACCTGTGCTCCCGAAAGCTGCGGTTTTCCGCAAATGGTGGCAACTTCGTCACAAACTGTAATATCGGCACCCATACGGGAAAGCTCGTCGGCGGTCTTAAACCGGCTTTCAAAAATTTTTTCGCAAATAGTACTGGTGCCGTCTGCTGTTGAGAGCAAAGCTAAAAATAGTGACTGTGCATCGGTGGGAAAGCCCGGGTAGGGCGAGGTTTCAATCTGGTTAAGTGCTGTCAGTCTCTCAGGAGCCTGAAGACGTATGGTGTCGCCTTCTGCCTCTACATGACAGCCACATTGTGCTAAACAGGAAAGAGCCGTTTCCAGATGAGACGGAACGGTATTTTTCAGACAAATGTTGCCGCCGGTGACCGCCGCACAGCATAAATAGGTAATGGCAGCAATGCGGTCCGGCATGACAGAAAACTCGGTGCCGTGCAGTTTTTCTACGCCGGTTACGGTGATTTCGGAAGTTCCGGCACCGGTAACAGAAGCACCCATTGCATTTAAAAAGTCAGCAAGGTCTACAATTTCCGGCTCACAAGCAGCGTTTTTAACGGTTGTAGTACCGGGTGTCAGGCAACTTGCCAGCAGAATGTTTTCCGTTGCTCCAACGCTGGGAAAACGCAAAGTGATGTCTGTACTCTTTAAATTTTTGCCGTTTACATATAAATAATTTTGTTCTTCTGCAATTTCACAGCCTAATGTACGAAGGGCACTGATATGTAAGTCAATGGGTCTTGCCCCCAGTTCGCAGCCTCCGGGTGCAGAGATTTTAGCTTTGTGACTTCGTGCAGTAATGGCACCCATAAAAATAATAGAGGAGCGGAGCTGCAGCATTAACCGCTTGGGGATACGGGTTCTTATCTTACCTCTTGCGTCAACGGTTAAGGTGTGCCCCTTTTTGCGAACCTTAGCACCCAGGTAACGCAGAATTTTTATAGTAATTTTAACATCTCGCAGGTCGGGACAGTTATGAATCACGGTAACGCCGTCTGTACATAAAACAGATGCTGCTAAAATGGGAAGAACGGCGTTTTTTGAGCCGTGAACGGAGATAGTGCCGGACAGCGGCTTTCCTCCCTCGATTATCAATCTGTTCATTTTCTTACACCTCCTGATACTGTGGTAAGAATTCTGTTCTTACCAAACCGAAAAGTTTTACAGTATCATAGTATGCAAAGTTTTTGTCTTTGCTACAAGGGGCAAGAGAGTTACGGAGGGTTATCTTTTAGTGTAAGTCCTTAACCAACTGCAAAGCGGCATCACAAATTCGTTTCGTTCCGTCTGTAATACCGATGCTTTTCGCTTTTTCTGACATGGCTTTAAGATTTTCCGGCCGACTTAAAAGATCTTTTATGGTGGCAAGTAAAATCTCGCCAGTAAGTGTAGCGTCCGGAATCAATTTTGCACCGCCGGCGTTTTCCACGCTTTTGGCGTTATAGGTCTGGTGATCATGGGCAACGTTCGGAGAGGGCACTAAAATAGAGGGTTTCCCCAAAGCACAAAGCTCGCTGACGGTTAGTGCCCCAGCACGGCCGATAACCAAATCGGCAGCTGCCATGACCGTATCCATATTGTCGATGTAGGGCACGATGCGAATGGAGGCATCGTGGTTTACCACAGCTTCTTTTACAGAGTCGTAAAACCGCTGGCCTGTTCCCAGCAAAAACTGAAACTGTTCAGAAAAATTTGAATTGAGCAGTGTAGTGGCTGCGTTGTTTAACGTCTGGGCACCCAGACTGCCGCCAAAGCTGACAATAAACGGACGTTCATCAAGTCCCAGTTTTTTTCGGGCGTCTTCTTTGTTGACTACGAGCATTTCTTCCCGGATAGGATTTCCTGTCAGAACGCATTTTTTTGCGATGGCAGGTTTTAAATAGCCAGTGGTTTCCGGAAAACTGATGCAAACGCTGTCGGCAGATTTTGCCGTCAGCTTTACAGTTACGCCGGGAATCACGTTTTGTTCATGGATAAGAGTAGGAATTTTTAAAGCATGAGCCGCAAACAAAACCGGAGCACAAACATAGCCGCCGGTTCCGATAACAACATCTGGCTTAAATTCCTTAATAATTTTTTTGCAACGGGAAATAGCAGATACAAACTGCTTAATAACCAAAAAGTTTTTAAGAGTCAGTCGCCGTATTAAGCCGGCAACCTCAATATACTGAATGTCCCAGCCGGCTTCCGGCACGAGTTTACTTTCCAGACCTTTTTTTGTGCCGATAAAGAGAATTTCTGCACCGTGTTCTCGGGCAAGACGACCGGCTGTCGCTAAAGCCGGGTTAATATGGCCGGCTGTACCGCCGCCGGAAATGATTGCTCTCATATTCTCAAATCCTTTTACAGTCAAATTGATTGTTTTTTATACTTCGAGACGTTTAAGACAATGCCCATAGCCGCCATTAAGAAAAGAAGCGATGAACCGCCGGCGGAGAAGAAGGGCAGGGGAATACCGGTGGTGGGAATCGATGAGGTAACAACGGCGATGTTTAAAACAACCTGAACGCCCACCAAAGACATTATGCCGGTTACCAGTAAGCTGCCGAAAGAATCCGACGCATTAACGGCAATTTTCATGCCACGCCACAAAAGAACGGCAAAAATTGCCAGAATGGTTACAGCACCGATTAACCCCAATTCTTCGCAAATAATAGAAAAAATAAAGTCATTTTGGGGCTCTGACACATACAAAAACTTCTGCCTGGAATTGCCAAACCCAACGCCGAACAAACCTCCGGAGCCAATGGCATACAGAGACTGAATAATCTGCCAGCCAGAGCCTAAGGCATCGGAAAACGGGTCTAAAAACGTGGTCAAACGCTTTAAACGGTAGGGCTCTAACAGTACCATAAGTGTACCGCCGGCTAAAACCGGGGCTGCAACATACATAAAATAGCGGAATCTTGCACCGGCTACCAGCAGCACAATCACAAGGGTTAAGCCGAGGATAATACAAATGGAAAAATGCGGCTCAAGTAAGAGGAGAACCATAAATAACCCTAAAATCAGCCAATATCTGACCAGATATTTAAATTCTTTGATTTTGTCTTTTATCTGCGAAAGACTGGCGGCGAAGTAGATAATCAGCCCCAGCTTTGCAATTTCTGAGGGCTGAAAGCTCAGGCCACCAACGCCAATCCAACGTTTTGCACCTTTAATATCTGTACCAACCACTAAAACAGCAACCAGCAAAAGAAGGCTGATAATTAAAATAGGGAACGCCAGCTTTTTGTATTTCCGATAGTCGTAATTTGCGGTCAGGACCATAGCAACAGCTCCGAGACCTGCCCAAAGGAGCTGCTTTTTGATAAAATACAATCCGTCCTGGAAATAGTAATAGGCATAAGGATAGCTGGAGGAAAAGACCATTAACAGCCCTAAGGCTAAAAGCAGAATAACCGTGAACAGAAATCCAAAGTCAAAGCCTGCTTTGGTCAGCTTTGTTTTTTTCAGTTTTTTGTCTTTTTCAGGTTTTGTAGCAGGCTGTGCGTCCATCAGTTATCACCGTCCTTAGGAAAAATTTTATTGGTTTACAGAATGCGGATTGCCAGGAAACCAACGATGCATAAAAGCAGGGTAGCTACCGAAAACAGCAGAACAATTTTGGTTTCAGAAAGACCGCACATCTCAAAATGATGATGAATCGGGCTCATTTTAAAGATGCGTTTGCCGGTCAGCTTAAAGGAAGCAACCTGCAAAATAACAGACAGGGTTTCAATGAGGTAAATACCGCCTACAATGATTAAAACGAGGGGCAGCTCCAAAATAGAAGCAACGGCTGCAATGGCACCGCCTAAAAACAGGGAACCGGTGTCACCCATGAAGACTTTAGCCGGGTGTGCGTTGAAAACCAAAAAGGCAATCAACCCCCCAACCACAGCCGCCATAAAGATGCCGGAAACAGACTGGAAAGCGGCGGCACAAACGACGAAGAACAGCCCGACAATGATTGTAATACTGGTGGCTAAGCCGTCTAAACCGTCTGTTAAGTTAACGCTGTTAACAACGGAGAGCTGGACTAAAACTGTTAAAGGAACAATCCAGAAACTGATATTTACTGTGTGTGAGAAAAAGGGGATAATCAGCTCTCCGCTGATATAACCTAAGTATTTTAAAGAAACGGTGCTGAGAATGGCAACCAACAGCTGTGCTAAAAATTTATGCTTAGCTGAAAGTCCCAGATTCCGTTTTTTAACGACCTTAATAAAATCATCTAAAAAGCCTACGGCACCGTAAGCTAAGGCTGTTAACACAAGAATGATTAAGTCATAGCGAACACCGTGTGCTAAAAACATGATTACCAGGGTTGCTAAAACCGAGGACACAATAAAAGCAATACCGCCCATGGTAGGCGTTCCACTTTTGATGCGGTGCCAGTTAGGGCCTTCTTCCCGAATACTCTGGCCGAATTTCAGGCGGCGGAGAAAGGGGATTAAAATAGGCGTAACAATTAGCCCTATAATTACAGATATGGCTGCAGAGAAAATTAAGTCTTTCACGGTTTCAGCTCCTTCTTATGTTATACATTGTATTGTTTCAGTAAAAAGTCGGTCACACGCTCCAGTGCCATTGCACGGGAGGCTTTTATCAAAAGGGTATCACCGGATTTGAGCCGGCTTTTCAGAGTCTCGTTTAAAAGCCGTATATCATCAAAGGTGAATATTTGGCCGCTGTCCATGCCGGCAGCTTTAGCACCTTCGGCAATCAGTTTTGCATTTTCGCCTAAGGTAAATAAGGCATCAATCCCTGCCTTGGCGACAAATTCGCCAACCTGGCGGTGTGCCCGGTCGGAAAATTCACCCAGCTCCTTAATATCGCCCAAGACGGCAATTTTTCTGCCCTCGTAGCCGGTGAGAACCTTAATGCCTGCCTCCATGGAAGCCGGAGCAGCATTATAACAATCGTTTATAATCGTAACGTCACCGCAAGGAATAATCTGCATACGGCGGTCGGAGGGAATATATGCCCCAAGGCCGGTAGCTGCTTCTTTTAGAGAAATGCCAAGAGAAAGGCCTACACCGCAGGCGAGCAGGGCGTTTACAACATTGTGTTCGCCCGGAAAAGACAGGGTTACAGGGACGGATTCAGTACCGTAGTTTACGGTAAAGGAAACCGTATCGCGAAGGGAACAGATGTCCGTTGCTGTAATATCGCAGTCCGGAGATAACCCGGCGGTGAGTGTTTTTTGAGAAATTTCGTGCTTATGTGCTTTTAAAATTGGATCGTCACCGTTTAAAATAACGGTACCTTCCGGATTTAAGTGGGAAAACAGCTCAGCTTTTGCTTTATAAATGTTTTCCTGAGAACCAAGCATTTCGATATGGGAAAGACCAATGTTGGTCATAACGGCAATATCGGGTCGGGCAATGGTTGCCAGACGGTCAATTTCGCCGAACCCGCTCATGCCCATTTCCGTAACAGCAACCTCGTGACTATCGTCTAAGCGAAACAGAGTCAGCGGCAGGCCGATTTCGTTATTAAAATTACCCTCAGTTTTTAACACATTTAGTTTTGTTTCTAAAATTGCTGCTGTCAGTTCCTTAACCGTGGTTTTTCCCACACTGCCGGTAATGGCAACCAGGGGCAGGCGGAACTGCTGGCGATAAGCCGCTGCTAAATCGGCCAAGGCACGGAGAGTATTTTCTACATAAATTAAAGCCTTTTCTGACGGAAAATCCCGTCGGCCGGTTAAAGAGGCAATACAGCCCCCTGCTAAGGCGTCGGGGATAAAATCATGGGCGTCAAAATTCTCCCCAACTAAGGGAACGAATAAGCTGCCGGGCGTTATTTTCCGTGTGTCTGTACAGATGGCGGTAACGGTTTGGTTAGCGTCGCCGCAAAGGAGCGTGCCGCGGGTGGCGGCAGCAATATCAAATAAAGATATGGGTTTCATAAAAGTCAACCCTTTCAAAAAATTACTGTGGATTATTATCGGCGGTATCGGCTAAAATATCGCGAATGACTTCGCGTTCGTCAAAATGCCGTTTTTCCTTACCGATAATCTGATAGGTTTCGTGGCCTTTGCCTGCGAGAATGATACAGTCCTTAGGTTGTGCCGTTTCAATAGCGTAGCGAATGGCATCCCGTCTGTTTTCTATGACAGTATATGCACAGTCGGTTTGTTTCATGCCCGCCTCAATCTGGCGGATAATCGCCATAGGCTCTTCGGTACGGGGGTTATCAGAGGTGATAATGCAATAATCCGATAAGCGACCGGCAATTTCGCCCATGATAGGCCGTTTGACCGGGTCACGGTCACCACCGCAGCCAAAGAGGGTTACAACACGCCCCTGAGAAAACTCTTTAACGGTTTTAATAATATTTTCAAGACCGTCCGGTGTATGGGCATAGTCGATTAAAATAGTATAATCTGTTCGGGTGTAAACTGTTTCTGCCCGGCCCTTAACGCCTTTTGCAACCAGCAGAGCGTCAATCACCTTTTCAGGTGTAATACCTAAGGCAACGCAGGCAGACAAAGCCGCTAAAGCGTTATAGGCAGAGAACTTTCCGGGAATGCCCAGCCTTGCAGGCAGGGTCTTTCCGTTGGTGAGCAAATCAAAAATAACACCGCGGGGAGAAATTCGCAGATTATTTGCCTTAAAATCAGACTCCGTGTCAATGGCGTATGTCAGCAGGGGACAAGATGCCGTTTCTTTAATTCGTTTGCCTGCCGGGTCATCTAAATTAACAACACCAATCTGACAGGTATTAAACAGCAGGCGTTTTGCCTGGTAGTAGTTTTCCATCGTTTCGTGAAAATCCAAATGGTCTTGGGTCAGATTGGTAAACACGCCAACGTCAAAGAGAATTCCGAAAACCCGGTTCAGAACTAAAGAATGGGAGGAAACCTCCATGATAACATATTCCGTGCCCTCGTTTTTCATTTCACGGAATAGAGCAAACAAATCCAAAGACTCCGGCGTGGTACGTTCTGTGGGCAGAATGCGGCTACCAATCATGTTTTCATTGGTGCCGATTAAACCGACTTTTTTGCCGGTGAATTCTAAAACACTTTTCATCAGTGTTGTAACCGTAGTTTTGCCGTTTGTACCGGTTACACCGATGATTTTCATCTCTTTTTCAGGGTGACCGTAGAAATTGGCACCGATTTGTGCTAAGGCTTTTCTTGTATCCTCAGCCTGAATACAAGGAACGCAGCATTCGTAAGCGGCATCTTGTACTAAGATAGCCGCAGCTCCGTTTTTAACGGCACTGTCAATATACTTGTGGCCGTCAGTTTCAAAGCCTTTAATGCAGACAAATAAGGAGCCGGGGGTTACACGTCTTGAATCGTAGGCTACATTTAAAATTTCAATATCTTCTTTTACTGTGCTAAGCAGGCTGACGCCTGATAAAACTTGGGTAAGTTTCATGTTGACTCCTTTCTGCAATATAGACTGTTATGGTTTGCGGTTAATCAACGTCTTGATAACGGAATTCAACTTCCACAATTGTGCCTTCTTCAACCGTGGCCCCGGCTAAGGGGTATTGGCTGTTGGCAATGGTTAGATTTGAGGATTTACCCGTAGCACCGGCACCTGTTACTATCATGTTAAGCCTGCTTTGGGCGAGTCTTGCTTGTGCTTCCTTAACGGACAGATTGGTTACATCAGGTACCGTTACGGATTGGGAGACGTTTTCCTCTGTGTATAAAATAACCACAGAGTCGGCGGGCAGAGTAGAACCGGCTGTGGGCATCTGCCTCAAAACGGTGCTGCCGTTTCCGACAATTCGGTAGGTTAAGTTTTCGTTCTTTAAGTTTTTAATAGCGTTATCGGTAGAAAGACCCTTAACATCCGGCACAGCTATATCCAGCGTTTGTCTTTCTTCTTCTGTATACTGCGGTTCGACACCCATATACCGCAGGGTGTCTTCCAGAATTTTTCCGACAACGGGAGCGGCAATAGCGCCACCGTAATACTGGCCGTTTGAGGGTTCATCTAAAACTACAAGACAGGCAATTTTCGGGTCGTTTGCCGGTGCAAAGGCGATAAATGAGGAAATGTATTTTCCGTTACCGCGGGGCACTTTTTCCGATGTACCGGTTTTGCCGGCAACGCGGTAGCCCTTAATGTAAGCATTTTGTCCTGTACCGTTAGAAACAGTATTTTCCAGCATGGCACACATTTGCTCGGAAGTTTTCTGAGAAATAACCTGGCGAACAATGGTTGGTTCAGTTTTCTTTAAAATGTTACCGTCATCGTCAATTAACTCTTTAACAAGATAGGGCTTCATCAGCTTGCCACCGTTGGCAACAGCACCGACGGCAGACATAAGCTGCAAAGGTGTTACAACAGGACCCTGACCGAAAGAAGCTGTGGCAAGTTCGACGGTGTTATAGTTTTCATCAGAGTAGAAAAGACCGGAGGCCTCGCCCGGCAGGTCAAAGCCGGTAACGTCCATAAAGCCGAACGCTTTGTAGTATTCTTTAAATTTTTCTTTGCCTACCAAAAGGCCTACGTCTATAAACGCAGGGTTGCAGGAGTTTTTAACGGCGTCGGCAAAGGTCTGAGCACCGTGTCCTTCATGGTGAGAACAGTTAATGGTGCGGTTTTCGACGGTTTTTGAACCGGAGCAGAAAAAGGGTGTTTCCGGGGTGATTAAACCCTCTTCCAAGGCCATACAGCCGGTGATAATCTTAAAACAGGAACCTGGCTCATAGGAGTCAACCACAGCCTTGTTACGCCACATTTTCTGGAGTGCATTAGAACGTGCCTGGGTTCTTTCTTCGCTATCGGTAATTGTGGCAAGCTGTTCTTCCACATCCTCCGGCAACGTAAAAGGATCGTTTAAATCAAAGTCAGATTTGGTTGCCATGGCGAGGATTTCGCCGGTTTGTACATCCATTACAATAGCACAGGCACCATTTTGAACTTTTTCTTCATAATAGGCATCTTCCAGATGTTTTTCGGTAAAATGCTGAACAACTTCGTCAATGGTTAACACAACGTTGGTTCCGTTTTCAGGGTCAATATGGGTCTCGTCTTTAAAAGGCATATCGGTGTCCAAAGCGTTCTTCAGTGCAATAATACGCCCGGGTTCGCCGCGAAGCTCGTTTTCATAAACCATTTCAATGCCGCCCAGGCCCTGGTTATCATAGCCGACAAAGCCTAAAATATGGGAGGCAAAGTTGCCGTAAGGGTAGTACCGCTTGGCGTCTTCCTGGAGATAAATGCCCGTGAGGTTCAGTTCGCGGACTTTTGTTGCCATATCGTCTTCGATCCGACGTTTTAAGGTAACATGGTTGGTCTCTTTCTGCAACATAGCCGTCAACTCGGTTACGTCCATTTCCAAAACGGGAGCTAAGGTGGCGGCAATTTCTGCCGGGTTTTTCTTGGCTTTTTGAATCTCATTAGGGTTTGCCGTTACGGTTTGAGCTGTTGAGCTTTGTGCCAGTTTTTTTCTGTTTCGGTCATAAATAGCACCTCTGTGAGAGGCTATCAAGTTGTCGCGGGTTTGCTGTTCTACAGCTTTTTGCTGCAGTTCGCTACCGCCAATGACCTGTAAAAAAACAAGCCTTACGCCAAGCAATATTAAAATAGCGGCAAAGGCTAAGAAAACGTATAAAATTTTAACTCTGATTTTACGTTTCAAAACAGTATGACTCATATTTTTGGTTTGCGAAACATCCGCAGCTCCTTTATAGGGTTACAAATATATTATAATAATCTGTTATGCAAAATATGACATCAGGCCACTGAAAAACTCACCAACACGCAGCAGGGGAGAGAATTCG
>JAFQWH010000058.1 GCA_017407515.1 Clostridia bacterium
TCCGCATAGCTGATAGCACCATAAGGACAAACACGCTCACAAGAAGAACAGCCGTTACACATCATTTCATCAGACTGTGCCACGCAGGGGTTCCCCATCAGCTTATCTTTAGCGAGTAAGCCGATAACCTTAGATGCCGCTGCACCTGCCTGAGAAACCGTTTCGGGAATGTCCTTCGGGCCCTGACACGCACCGGATAAGAACACCCCGGCGGTGGGGCTTTCAACAGGACGGAGCTTGGGGTGAGCTTCTGTAAAGAAGTCGTTGGTGTCCATGCTGGCTGTCAGCATAGTAGCAAGGGGTCTAGCCGATTTATCCGGCTCAATTGCCGCGGCTAAAACAACCAAGTCTGCATCAATGTTAATCTGTTTATTTTCAATCAGGTCAGAGGCTCTGACTTTAAGCTTATCGCCCTCAGGCAGGATTTTACCAACCATACCTTTAATGTAGTGTACGCCGTATTCTTCAACGGCACGACGATAGAATTCGTCAAAGTTTTTACCCGGTGTTCTCACGTCAATGTAGAACACATACACGTCAGTATCGGGGTATTTATCACGGGTAAGCATGGCATGCTTTGCGGTGTACATACAGCAAATCTTAGAGCAATATTCCTTGCCCTTTTCGTTGCAGGCATCGCATCTTGAGCCAACGCACTGCACAAAGACGATGGTTTCGGGGTGTTTGCCGTCAGAGGGACGGAGAAGCTTACCGGCAGTCGGACCTGCCGCATTGGTCAGACGTTCAAATTCCAGTGATGTGATAACATCTTTAGACTGGTTATAAGCATATTCATCGAATTTTTCCATGCTGATGGGGTTAAAGCCCGTTGCAACAACGATTGCACCGTACTTTTCTTCGATGATTTCGTCCTGCTGTTTGTAGTCGATGGCACCGGCGGTACAAACCTTAGCAGAAACGCCGCACTTGCCGTTTTTAAGCATGTTACAATAGTCTGCCTCAATGGTTGCAACCTTGGGAACAGCCTGTGCAAAGGGAATGTAGATAGCTCGTTTCATGTCCATACCCAGGTTAAAGTCGTTAGGCACTTTCTTCTGGGGGCATTTTTCGGTACACAGACCGCAGCCGGTACATTTTGTTTCATCAACGTACCGTGCTTTTTTCTTAATTTTTACATCAAAATTACCAACGAAGCCGGAAACCGCTTCCACCTCGCTGTAAGAGAAAATTCTGATTTTATCGTTCTGAGCAACGTCCACCATTTTCGGGGTTAAGATACAAGCAGCACAGTCCAGGGTCGGGAAGGTTTTGTCAATCTGTGCCATTTTACCGCCGATGGTAGGCTTTTTCTCAACAATGTCAACCGGGAAGCCGGCATCGGCAATATCTAAAGCCGTCTGAATACCGGCAATACCGCCGCCGATCACTAACGCTCTTTTGGTAACCGGGCTTTCGCCGGGGGTTAAGGGAGCGTTTAAGTTTACCTTGGCAATAGCAGCTCTACCCAAGATAATTGCCTTCTCGGTACCGATTTCCATATCTTTATGCACCCATGAACACTGCTCACGAATGTTGGCAATTTCAACCATATAAGGGTTAATGCCGGCAGATTCTGCCGTTTTTCTGAACGTTGCCTCGTGCATACGGGGGGAACAGGAACAAACAACTACGCCGGTAAGCTTATGCTCACGGATAGCTTCTTTAATCATATCCTGTCCTGCCTGAGAACACATATATTGATAGTTTGTGGAGAAGACCACACCCGGCTCGGTTTTTAACGCTTCCGCTACTTTGACAACGTCAACCGTTCCGGCAATGTTACTTCCGCACCAACAAACGAATACACCGATTCTTTGCATTTTTGTCTTCTCCTTTCTTATTTACTGTATTTACGCATAGCACTGACGATTGCCTGCTGAGGCAGGTTTTCATCTAAAAGTCCGGGAATCTGGTCACTCTTTAAGTGGTTAGCCCCCTGCTGTCGAATGGTCATAAGCCGTACTGCTTCAATAATTTTCGCAGGCTCTACCCCTCTGGGGCAACGCTCTACGCAAGCAAAGCAGGAAAGGCATTTATACAGCGACTCTGAGGCCATAAGCGGCTCTATGTCGCCGCTTTCCACCATGTACACAAACTGGTGGGGGTGATATTCCATTTCGTTATAGGAAGGGCAGGTGCCGGAGCACTTACCACACTTCATGCATTTTTTCGGATTCGTGCCGCTAATCTTTATGATTTCGTCACGGATTGCTTTTTTGTTCATTTCGCACCCTCCTTAATCCCCAGAGCTTCAGCGAGGAGCTCGGTTATATATACAACAGGGATAGAATTATCGTGCTTTTCTAAGTTATATTTGCAAAGGGGGCAGGCAGTTACAATCATATCTGCACCCATCTGCTTAGCGTTTTCTGTAATAGCTGTGCTCTTCTTTTCAGCACTTTTAGCATCGTCTAACACAACATAGCCGCCGCAGCACTCGTTACGGTACGGGGAAACTACGGGAGTAGCACCCATAGCCTCAATAAGCTGTTCCATAACCGTGGGGTTTTCGGCGTCATCTAATTGCATAACCTTGCCGGGGCGAAGGAGCAGACAGCCGTAGTACGCCGCAATTTTTTTGTCCTTTAAGGCATCTGTCGCCTTTTCTTTTATTGCATCAAACCCAATTTCGTCACGCAGAAGCTCTAAAAAGTGAATCACTTCGGCTTCACCTTCGTAGGGTACTTCCTGCTGCATATAGTTGTTTGCCCTTGCTGCAAAATCAGCATCGTTTTTTATCTGATAATTGGTCTGCTTAATTACGTTGTGGCAAGCAGAACAAACCGTTAAAAGCTTCTGGCCTTTATCGCGGGCTTCAGAGAGAGCACGGACAGAGGAAAGCTTTGTGGCAATTTCGTCGTTTGAGGTAGTGAAAACACCGCCACAGCATTGCCAGTTTTCTATTTCTTCCACTTCTACACCTAAAGCCTCGGCACATTTTCTTAAATAAAAATCTAAGTCTTTGGCTTTGGTTTTAAGGGTACAACCGGGATAATACGAAACCTTCATGTTCCTTCTCCTTTCACAAAATTAAACCATTTGTTCGGGGTGGAAAACCTCGTCAAATTTTTCTTCTGTTAAAAAGCCCAATGCTACGCAGGCTTCTTTTAAAGAAATATTATCTTTATAGGCTTTTTTAGCGGTCTTTGCCGCATTTTCATAACCAATGTAGGGGTTCAGAGCTGTAACCAGCATTAAGGAGTTATGCAGGTTGTGGTGCATTTTTTCCTTGTTAGCTTTAATGCCAACGGCACAGTTTTTGTTAAAAGAAACAATCGCTTCAGCCAAAAGGCGTGCCGACTGCAGGAAGTTATACATACAAACGGGCATAAACACGTTAAGCTCAAAGTTGCCCTGAGAAGCTGCCATACCAACAGCTACATCGTTACCCATAACCTGAACGGCTACCATGGTCACAGCCTCACACTGGGTGGGGTTAACCTTACCGGGCATAATAGAGGAACCGGGTTCGTTCTCGGGAATGAAAATTTCGCCCAAACCATCACGGGGGCCGCTTGCCAGCCAGCGAATATCGTTAGCAATCTTCATCATATCTGCCGCTAAGGCTTTGATTGCACCATGGGCAAACACAAGCTCATCTTTAGAGGTTAACGCGTGGAATTTATTGGCCGCAGTAACGAATTTCTTACCTGTAATTTCTGAAACCTTTTCAGCAACTAAGGTATCAAAGCCCTTTGGGGCATTTAACCCCGTACCAACAGCCGTTCCGCCCAACGCAAGCTCGGAAAGGGGTTTAACAGAAAGCTTTAACAGCTCAACGTCACGCTCAAGACTTGCTCTCCAGCCGCTGATTTCCTGAGAAAAGGTAATAGGTGTTGCGTCCTGCAGGTGGGTTCTGCCGCTTTTTACGATACCTTCGTTCTCTTTTTCAAGACGACGGAAGGTTTCAATTAGTTCCAAAGCTGCCGGAATCAGCTTATCTTCCATCACCAGCACAGCGGAAATATGCATTGCTGTGGGGAAGGTGTCGTTTGAGGACTGGCTCATATTTACATCGTCGTTAGGGTGCAGCAGTTTTTCACCGGCAAGCTGGTTGCCGCGGTTTGCAATAACCTCATTGGCGTTCATGTTGGACTGGGTACCGGAACCGGTCTGCCAGACAACCAAAGGAAAATGGTCGTTGAGTGCACCGCTCATAACCTCATCGCAAGCACTGCTGATGGCAGAAAGCTTTTTGTCTGTCATCTTTTCAGGCTTTAAAGCGTTATTTGCCATTGCCGCCGCTTTCTTTAAAACGCCGAAAGCGTACGTAATTTCACGAGGCATGGTTTCAATATCCACGCCAATTTCAAAATTTTCATGGCTTCTTTGGGTCTGAGCTGCCCAAAGCTTATCAGCAGGGACTTTTACCTCGCCCATGGAGTCATGCTCTATGCGGTAATCCATTATTACAACCCCTCACATTCTACAAATTATATAATATCAATTAGATTTCCATCTGGCGAATCAATGCTTTTAAGGTGTCTGCACTGTTGTGCAGAGCCTTAACTTCTGCATCGTTTAAAGGCAGGAGCATTTTCCCTCTTGCACCTTTATCATCAATAATATTTAACAAACTCAGGCAAACGTCATCAATACCATACTCACCGTGGAGCATAGTTGAAACGGTCATGGTGGTGTTAATACCGCTTAAGATGCATTTGCAGATATGGCAAACAGATACAGAAACGGCATAAAAAGTTGCACCCTTACGCTCGATGACTCTTGCACCGGATTTTTTCACGTAATTTTCAACTTCATCGTAATCAATGTCCGGCCATTTAACACCGGAAGCACTGGTTCCGGACAGCAGGGAAGCACTCCCTTCGGTAATGGGGATATTGGAAATGTTTGCAATTGACCAGGGCACAAAGGAAGAATCTCCGTGTTCACCTAAAACATACGCATGAACATTCTGCTGGTTGATTGCATAGTATTCAGACAGTCTTGCCCGCAGACGGGAGGTATCCAAAATAGTTCCGGAGCCGATAATCTGGTTTTCCGGCAGACCGGAACGTTTAAAGAAGGTATAGGTTAAAATGTCAACCGGGTTGCTGACAATTAAATATACCGCGTTGGGTGCATACTTGACAATTTCGGGAATAATTGTCTTGGTAATGTCTACGTTAACCTGAGCAAGGTCCAGTCTTGACTGGCCCGGTTTTCTGGCAACGCCGGAGGTAACGATAACAATATTAGAGTCTGCTGCGTCCTGATACGAGCCGGCGTAAACAGATGCAGAAGAACAGAAAGGCGTTCCCTGACGAATATCCAACGCTTCCCCTAAAGCCTTTTCCTGGTTAATATCAATCATAACGATTTCTGTCGCCAGACCCATAATAGTTAAGGTATAAGCGATTGTGGAACCTACGCTGCCTGTTCCGATAATTGTAACTTTGTTCATAAATTTTCTTCCTTTCACTCAGGCTTTTGTCTGCACATTAGACAGACCTCAAATAACATTTCCCATTAAATCATAGCACAACTTATTCTTAAAATCAATAGTTTTTGATATTTTTTTAACAATCTTTCGCAAAGTATAGCAAAATTCCCGTTTTTCCCGAAAAATCCGACCCCGGCATCGGCAAAAATTAGCAAAAAAGGCTATGGCAGGGTGCAAATACACCTTGTCATAGCCTCTCCATTACTCCCGGCTCAAATATTGATCAATCGCTTTTGCTGCTGTCTTACCGGCACCCATGGCCGAAATAACCGTTGCCGCACCGGTTACGGCGTCACCGCCGGCATATACCCCCTCACGGGAGGTAAGCCCCTCCTCCGTTACAACAATACCGCCCCGGGCGTTAACTATAAGACCCTCTGTGGTATCCTTAATTAACGGGTTGGGGGAAGTGCCGATGGACATAATCACCGTGTCAACTGTAAGGGTAAATTCAGAATCGGGGATCGGAACAGGTCGTCTTCTGCCCCGCTCGTCCGGCTGACCCAGCTCCATCTTAACGCAACGGATACCGGTTACAAAACCGTTTTTTATATCTCTCGGGTCATCAGGGTTCTGATACCCCAGAATTTCAACAGGATTACAAAGGAGGCGGAAATCAATACCCTCCTCTTGTGCGTGTTCAACCTCTTCTGCTCTGGCAGGCAGTTCCTCCATAGAACGGCGGTACACTATATAAACCGTTTCAGCTCCCAGGCGAAGTGCGGTCCTTGCCGCATCCATGGCAACGTTTCCGCCGCCCACAACAGCCACCTTGCCGCCACGCATAATGGGGGTCTGGCTGTCTTTACGGTATGCTTTCATCAAGTTGCTTCTCGTTAAAAACTCGTTGGCGGAATACACGCCCTTTAAAGACTCCCCGGGAATGTTCATAAAGCTGGGAAGTCCTGCCCCCGATCCGATGAACACCGCCTCATAGCCCATATCAAACAACTCATCAACGGTCAGGGTTTTGCCGATAACAACGTTTGTTTCAATGGTAACACCTAAATCCTGTAAGGTCTCGACTTCCTTTGCCACAATGGCTTTGGGCAGACGGAATTCGGGAATTCCGTAAACCAAAACACCACCGGCGGTATGCAAAGCTTCATACACCGTTACGTCATAGCCTTTTTTGGCCAGATCTCCGGCACAGGTAAGCCCCGACGGGCCGGAACCCACAACGGCTACACGGTGTCCGTTAGACTCCGGACGGACAGGTTTTTCGG
Source organism: Clostridia bacterium (assembly GCA_017407515.1). Lineage (GTDB taxonomy): Bacteria > Bacillota > Clostridia > UBA1381 > UBA9506 > UMGS755. The sequence continues at coordinate 6,670 of JAFQWH010000058.1, forward strand.
TTACGTTTGCGTTATGCCAGTCCGCAACAAAACGCTCCAGCCTGCCAATCCCCACAGGCTCAAATTTAATTCCCAAAGTGCACTTGCTTTCGCACTGGGTTTCATGAGGACAAACACGGCCGCAAACCGCAGGCAGAGAAGATGACCGCAGAATAGACTGATAGGCCCCTTCAAAATCATCATTTTTAATATATGCAATAAAATCAGGAATGTCAATATTAACCGGGCAACCGGTTACGCAGGGCTTGTTTTTACAGTTTAAACAACGCTCGGCCTCCCCCTTTGCCATCTCTACGGTGTAGCCAAGGGCAACCTCATCAAAATTTTTGGCACGAACCTCAGGAGGCTGGGTTGGCATTTCGCATTTTTTCGGGTTGATTGCCATGTTAGTTGCCCCCTTCTGCTTGGTTAAACAGGTTACAGGTTTCTTCGTATGTATGGCGTTCAAAGTCAACATACATTCTGCCGCGGGACATTGCCTCGTCAAAATCAATTTCGTAGGCGTTAAATTCCGGCCCGTCAACACAGGCAAACCGAGTCACCCGTTCCCCGTTTTTATTTAAGGTCAGCCGACAGCCGCCGCACATACCCGTACCGTCAATCATAATGGGGTTCATAGACGCCGTCACAGGTACGCCGAAGGGCTTTGCCGCCAATGTTACAAACTTCATCATGACCAGCGGTCCGATGGTTATAATCATATCAAATTCTTTACCGGCTTCAAGCATTTCCTTTAAAGGAACGGTAACGTTGCCCTCTCTGCCGTAAGACCCGTCATCTGTCATTAACACTAACGTATCGGAGCAGGCCTTAAATTCGTCCTCTAAAATCACAAGATTTTTGTCACGGAAGCCGATAATGCTGGTAACTTCCGCACCCAAGCGGTGAAACTCCTCTGCGACGGGCATAGCAATCGCACAGCCAACACCGCCACCTACGATGCAAACCTTTTTAATGCCCTCTGTATGAGTCGCACGACCTAAGGGGCCTACAAAATCCTGAATGAATGCCCCTTCTTCTTTTTGATTTAACGCCATGGTGGTGCTGCCGACAACCTGGAAAATAATTTTAACCGTCCCCTCTTCCGGGTTGGTTCCGGCAACGGTTAAGGGAATTCTTTCTCCGTCAGAATCCACACGCAAAATTATAAACTGCCCCGGCTTTGCCTTTTTGGCAACCAACGGTGCTTCAATTTCCATTTGTGTTACTGTGGGATTCAAAATCCTTTTACGCACAATCTTGTACATAAAACTGTCCCCCTTCCAAAATCAAATTCCATATTAAAAAATATGCACGTTTGATTTATTTTAGCATATGGCATTTCGTTTGTCAATTCGGAAAAGCCCGTGTTATCAAGGATTTCACCCGAGAGAACCCTCTTTTCCTAAACCCCGAGTTGATTGACAATAAACGACAATTCCCCTCTGGTTGAGGCTTTTTTGATTTTTTTCATAAATTTAGCTTCCTCCGGCACCTGTTTTGCCATGTATCCCCAAACCTCTTTCAACTTTTGTAACGTAAAGGTCTCTGACTGTAACACTTCAAAATAATTTTCTGCCAGCCGGTCGGAAAATGTAACAAGCTCCCCGATTGTTAAAGGCTCTCCGCCCTTAATTTCCCGGAAAAGGGCGGGATTTGTAATGGCACCCCTGCCAATCATAACGCCCTCTGCTGCCGGAAAGGCTTCCCTAATCTTTTGAAACTCTGATACGGTTGTAATATCCCCGTTATAACAAACAGGTGCGTTTGCCTGTTTATATGCTGCGGAAAAAGTCGCCATATCCGGCGTTCCTTTGTAAAAATCCTCCCGGGCACGGGGGTGGATAATTAAAAGAGACAAGGGATAGTTGTTATAAACCTCTATCAGCTTCTCCATCTCCTCGCTGCTATAAAACCCAGTCCGTGTTTTAACGGAAACCTTAAGGTCACAGCCGGAGAACACCCCATCTAAAAACCGGTCCAATTCCTCCGTATCCTTTAGCATACCGGCTCCTCTGCCCTTGCGGATTACCCGTTCAAAGGGGCAACCTAAGTTAATGTTAACCTCCCGGTAGCCTAATGCCTTAATTTTTCTTGCAAACTTTAAAAAAGAGTCGGAACGGTTTGTGAGCACCTGCACCGTCAGGTTCAGTGTGCTGTTTTTCTCCGGTACAACGTCCCTAAGGCCCTTCCGGGTGACCTTTTCATTATCGCTGGGGGTGATAAAGGGTGCATAGTACCCGTCACAGCCGCCAAAAACCTCTGCATGGGTATTACGGTATATGTATGTGGTTATGCCCTCTAAGGGTGCAAAGTATAGGTTCATTTTCTTCTCCCCGTCGCCTGTAAAACACATAATTTTTCTGCATTGTTACCTTGTTTTTGTCGCCCGTTACAGGTACAATGGTATTATACTTATCTTATCACGAACTTTAAAAAAACACAAGAGATATTAAGGAGGAGCGAACATGAAACTGCGTGACAAATTCTGGCTCTGGGGTCACCCCGAAGGACGGTATAACTTTGAGTACGGCAATAATAAAGAATCCCGTATGACGCCTATGGAGGGCTGCCTATATTTAGGGGTTCGCAACACCTTTATGGTGCCGGTGGGCTGGGACGTTAACCGCCGCCAGTACAACAAATCCTTTACCACCCTGCGTCAGGTTGGCTGGGAGTGCTATGACGCCGGCTTTAACCCGGAACTTATTGAGCCGTACATTGAAGACGCCAAGGATTTTTCCAACATCGGCTGTGTGGTTTTAGACGATTTTCAGCGTGGAGACGTTTACAAGAAGATGCCCGTGGAAAATCTTTGGAAAATTAGAGAACGTCTGCACAATAACGATGTTCGCCGCTTGGATATGTGGATGGTGCTTTACACGCGTGAATTCGGCTTAGACCCGGAAAAAGACCAGGATTTCATGCGTTATATTGAGCCCTTTGACGGCATCATTATGTGGACCTGGCACGAACGCGATGTTGTGCTGATTCCCGAAAAGTTTGAAATCTTTAAGAAAATGACCCCCCATAACCGCCGTATGTTTGGCTGTTATCTCTATAACTTCGGGGAACGCAAGCAGGCAACCGGAGAGGCGGTTACCTGGCAGCTTGACTGGTACCGGGAGAAGATTTTAGCCGGGGAAGCTGAAGGCGTTGTGCTCCATACCAACACCATGGCAGACCTTGACTACGAAGCATACGACGCCGCTATCCGCTGGATGAATGAGCACGGCGACGAAGAAATCTAAGGTGATGTAGCAAAAGGCACAGACCGTGCATTGTAGGGGTGGGGCTCCGGCCCCACCCGTTTTCGGGAGGGCACAGAGGCCCTCCCCTACAAAA
>JAFQWH010000059.1 GCA_017407515.1 Clostridia bacterium
ATTGAAATGGGAAAGTTTCTAATTTTAGGTAAGGGCGAGGAGCTAACCGGCGGCAGAACCCGTGTATCTATCTTGGCAGATGCCTTCGAGGCGTTAATTGCGGCGATTTACCTAGATGGCGGCTTTAACGTTACCAGAGAGTGGCTGCTGGGACAGCTATATGACACGATTCTTCTAGCTGTACAGGGAAAAACCTTTACAGACCATAAAACCGCCTTTCAGGAAACCATACAAAAAAAGAGTCATGGAGAAATTCGGTATGAGGTTGTTGGTGAATCCGGCCCGGACCATCAGAAAACCTTTTTTGTGCATGTGTTGGTAGACGGAGAAGTGATGGGCAAAGGTGAGGGCAGCAGTAAGAAAAACGCTGAGCAAAAGGCGGCACAGGACGCTCTCGTTAAATTAGGTGTTAACCATGCCTGGTAAGCATAAAACCATACCGATTTTTGTGCCCCATTTAGGTTGTCCTCAGGACTGCCTTTTCTGTGACCAGAAAAAAATTACGGGACAAAAGGAAGAAATGACGGCAGAAAAAGCCCGTGCAATCATTGCGGAGGGTACGAAGTGCCGTTGTGAGGGCGACTATATAGAAATCGGTTTTTTCGGCGGTAGTTTTACGGGAATTCCGGCAGGGCAGCAAGAGGCACTCCTTGAACCGGCTTATGAGGCAGTTGTATCCGGCAAGGCAGACGGAATTCGTCTTTCCACCCGGCCGGACTACATAAACGATGCTGTTTTAGAGAGGCTGAAGCGTTTCGGTGTAACCACCGTTGAATTGGGAGCCCAGTCTATGTGCGATGAGGTGCTTTCCCAGAGCCGACGGGGTCATTCTGCAGCTCAAACAATTTCAGCGGCTGAAAAAATTCACGCCGCAGGACTCAATTTGGGTTTACAGATGATGCTGGGGTTGCCGGGAGACTCTCCGGAAGAAACGAAGAAAACCGTTGAAGCTTTTATTATAATGAAACCACAATGCGTCAGAATCTATCCCACCTTGGTTATCCGGGGAACGGCTTTAGAACAGCTATACCTGTCAGGCGGATATGAACCCCTTTCTTTAGAAGAAGCGGTGGAGCAATGTGCCGAGGTGTACCTTGCCTTTAGACGGGAAAAGATAGACGTAATTCGTATGGGGCTTTTGGACATGGAGCCGGAATCGGTTTGTGCCGGCCCGCAGCACCCGGCGTTTGGGGAGCTTGTTATGGGGCAGGCTTGTAAACTGAGACTTTGGGAAGCCTTAAAACCCTATCAGGGGAAAGGGGCGGTTATCCGAACCAATCCCCGGTATGTTTCTGTTTTGGTCGGTCAGAAAAGGAAAAACATAAACCAATTAGCAGAAGCATTTAATTTAAAAATTCACGTAGAGCAAGACGACGCTATACCCTGGGAGGCGTTCGACGTCTTGCCGGAAAATTGATATATGGCTTATGCCAATATAAGAAAGGTTTTGGTAGAAACATGCATTTGAAGGGTATAAAAATGCAGGGCTTTAAGTCCTTTGCTGATACCATTGAGCTCTCGTTCAGCGAAGGGATTACAGCTATTGTAGGACCTAACGGAAGCGGAAAAAGTAACATTTCCGATGCGGTTCGTTGGGTTTTAGGCGAACAGAGTGCAAAAACACTTCGCGGCAGTAAAATGGAAGATGTTATCTTTAACGGAACCCAAACCAGAAAACGGCTTGGGTTTGCTGAAGTTACCCTGAAACTGGATAACCATGACCGTCATTTTAATTTAGATTTTGATGAAATTTCTGTTACGAGAAAGGTGTTTGCTTCCGGCGAAAGTCAGTATTTGATTAACGATGCCCCTTGCCGTCTTAAAGATATTCATGAAATTTTTATGGATACCGGTTTGGGCCGTGATGGCTATTCTATGGTCGGTCAGGGTAAAATTGACGAGATTCTTTCTAATAAATCAGAAGACAGACGTCAGATTTTTGAAGAAGCTGCCGGCATCTCAAAATACCGGTATCGCAAGGAAGAAGCAGAGCGAAAACTCAGACATACTGATGAAAATCTTGACCGCGTGGCAGATATTATAGGGGAGCTTGAGGTGCAAATCGGGCCCCTGACCCAGCAAGCAGAGAAAGCTAAAAAATACTTGAATTTAAGAGATACCTTAAAGCTTTATGATGTTAACAGCGTTCTGAGAATTGTGGAACGCAGTAAAACTCAAAATGTTGTTTTAAACGAAAAAATTGAAGCGGCAAAAGAACACTTGGCAAAGGTTGAAAACGAGCTTTCTTCGGCAGAAGGTGCTCAGGAACAGTGCTATTTGCGTTTTGAAGAACTTGCAGCTTTGATGGGCGAAAAGGAAGCGGCAAAGAAAGCAGCGGAAGAGGGTGCTGTTATTGGTGAGCGTGAAATTGAGGTTTTGAAAAACACAATCGAGGGTAATCTCCGTTTAACAGAGCGTATTTACGGTGAAATTGCCGGTCTTTCGTCAACGAAGCAAGAGCTTTTAGAGAGTTTATCCCGTGAAGAGACGGCTTTAAAAGAGCAGGAAGCAGCTTTAGTTTCACTACGGCAGGAAAAGGAACAGCTCACTTCAGGCTTGTCGGATTTTGATGAGGGCGTCGGCAACCAATCGGAGCAAATCGAAGCCCTGCAGGAACAAATTACCCAAGCTTTTGAAAAAGTTTCCGAAAGCAAAATCAAACTGTCTAACTTAGTGCTTTTGGAGGAAAATTTATCTGCAAGACGGCGTGAACTCAGCCAGCTTTTAGCCCAGCGACAGAACGAACTCTCCGAGCAGGAGAAAAAAGGCGGCAGCTTGGTGTCTGAGCATGACCGGAAAACAGAATTTGTGGCAGAGCTGGAAAAACAGCTTTCCGAACTTTCTGCAAAAGAGGAAAAACTCCAGGAACAGCTGGACAAAAAGAACGCCGAAATTAACGCCCTAGAGCAAACCATTAACCAAAAGAAAACCAGACACCATCTGCTTTCTGAAATGGAGCAGAATTTTGAAGGATACTATAAAAGCGTTAAGGAAGTTATGAAGCAGGCAAAGGGCGGTATGCTGTCCGGTGCCCGCGTGCATGGGCCTGTTTCCAAGCTTATTTCTGTGGACAAGCCCTATGCCACAGCCATCGGCGTTGCCTTAGGCGGAGCACTGCAGAACATTGTTGTGGATTCAGAAGAAGATGCAAAAAAAGCCATTTCCTGCTTAAAACAGCTTGGTGCCGGCCGTGCTACCTTTATGCCCATTTCGGCAGTATCCGGCACGGTGATGGACACCGGAAAAGTAAAGAACGAACCCGGCTTTTTAGGGGTTGCATCAGACCTTGTGGGTTATGACGCCCGTTATGACGGGATTGTGAAAAACTTGCTGGGTAAAACCGTTGTCATTGAGAAAATTGACCAGGCAATTGCTATTTCGAAAAAATATAAACAAAGCTTGCGTCTTGTAACCTTAGAGGGTGAAATTTTTTATCCCGGCGGTTCTATGGCAGGCGGTTCACAGCAAAAGGGCAATCAGCTCTTAGACCGTGAGCAGGAAATAGGCGACCTTGTGAAAGCCTTACAAGACTTGGAACGTCAGGCAAAGCAGCTTCACCGTGAGGCTGAGGCAATTGAGGCACAGATTCTGGATTTATCCGAAGAAGAAGCAAAAATTACAGAAGTCCACCGTGAAAACAAGGAAGTTCTGCTTCTTTTAGTTCGTGACAGAGAGCATCACAGCGTTCTGCTGGAATCTCTGCAGGCGGCCATTGTTACAGTTCAAAAAGACATTGAGGAAACGGAAACGGAAGCCTCAACCTTAGGCGAGAAGCGGGAGGCGGCTTCTTCAGAACTTGCGGCAGCAGAAGCAGAAATCCAGGAAAAACGTGCGGAACTCAACACCTTAGAAGAAAGCCTTGAGCAGGTTGTTAACCGTAAGCAAAAGCTTAATGACCAGATTTTAGAGGTTGGTTTTAACATAACCGTCTGCGAAAAGAATTTAGCTGAATCTAAGGAGAAAATCCAGACGATTCAAAGCGAAATCGAACAGTCGGAAACCCATCTTACCTTGCGTAATGAGGAAATTAAGGAAATTGAACGCACCAACGAAGCACACAAAAAAGAGATTGCCGAAAAAGAAGAAAAGAATCTTGAATATGCAAAAAATATTCTTGCAAATCAAGAAGAAATTGCGGACATTACCCGTCAGCGGCAGGAATGCGAGCAGCAGCTCAAGACGCTTCAGGGTGATTCTAAGGCAACCAGAGAAACGGTGTATGATTTAAAAACGGAGTATAGCCGGTTAGAAGCACAGCGTGAAAAGCTGGAAACGGAGGCGGAAGCCGCTGTCACTAAGCTTTGGGACGACTATGAAATGACCTTCTCTGAAGCCCAGACTATGGCACAGCCTGACCTGGGAACAGACAGCGAAATTGCAAAACAGATTTCCTCTCTTAGGAGCCGTATCCGTGACCTTGGCAACGTAAACGTTGATGCCATTGAAGAACTGCAGTCCGTAAGCGAGCGTTACGAGTTCTTAACCAGGCAGAGAGATGATTTAAACAAGGCAAAACGTGACCTGATTAAGATTATTGATGAAATGCAGGTTATTATGAAACGCCAGTTCCGGGAGCAGTTTGATAAAATCAATCAGCATTTTAAAACCACCTTTGCTGAGTTGTTTGGTGGTGGCAAAGCTGACCTTATTTTAGAGGACGAGGACAATGTTTTAGAGTGCGGAATTAGTATTCATGTACAGCCGCCGGGCAAAAAACTCCAAAGCCTGTCTCTGTTATCCGGCGGTGAGCGAGCTTTATCAGCCATTGCACTTTTATTTGCAATTTTAAGAATTAAGCCCACACCGTTCTGCTTCTTAGACGAAATTGAAGCGGCTTTGGACGAAAATAACGTTTACCGTTATGCAGATTTTATTAAGCGTTTCAGCCGCAAAACCCAGTTCATTTTGGTAACGCACCGTCGCGGTACTATGGAAAGTGCCGATGTGATTTACGGTGTTACCATGCAGGAAAAGGGCGTTTCTAAGCTCCTTCAGCTGAATCTTGATGAGATTGAGGCGTAATAGGTTTAAAATTTAAAATTTTACAAATACTAGCTCTGTAATACCATGTGCCGGCACTATCTCCGGCACAAAACGGAGCAGATTATGAAACAGTTTTTAAAAAATAAAATGTTTATTTCAGCTGCCGGCGGTCTTATCGCCGGCTTTTTAAATGGTTTGTTCGGCAGTGGCGGAGGCACGGTTATCGTGCCTTTTTTAGAAGAATTTTTAGACCAGGATGAGCATCATTCTCACGCTACTGCAATTTTAGTTATCTTGTTTTTTACCATCGTTAGCCTGTTTTTTTACGGATTTCGCAATCATTTACCCTATGCCTTAGCCTTGCAGACTTCCATAGGTGGGGTAGCTGGCGGTTTGATTGGAGCAAAACTCTTAAAAAAGCTGTCCGGCCCTTTAATTCGGAAAATTTTTGGAGCTTTTATGCTGGTTGCGGCCTTTAGAATGGTGGTGGGTTGATATGATTCCAATTTTGGTTGGTTTATGTTCAGGTGTTATCAGCGGTATGGGGATCGGTGGCGGAACCATTCTGATTCCGGCACTGGCTCTCTTTTTAAACACAGCCCAGCACGAGGCACAGGGGGTTAATTTACTGTATTTTATTCCCACGGCGGTGGTGTCACTTTGGGTGCACATTAAAAACCGCTCGGTAAATTTTAAAATTGCTTGGCCTATTATTTTGTTCGGTGTTTTTGGTGCGGTTGGGGGAGCTATTTTAGCTGGTTTTTTGCAGGGTAAACTCCTCAGACGTTTGTTTGGTATTTTCTTATTCGCCATGGGTCTTTACGAAATCTTTAAAAAAGACAAAAAAACCAAGGAAAAATAGGATTTCCTCTTTACCAAAAGGCAAAAATGTGATATGATATTATAGTATATATGTATGATGGAAACGGTTTTGTCCGTTTATGGATATTCCGCCTTTTTTATATTTCAAAAGGCAAATATTTTACTATAAAGAGTGAAGTCTATGGATCCGATTTTGGAACGCATTAAAAGTCCAAAAGATGTTCAAAAATTAAATATATCAGAGCTTTTACAGCTGACAAGGGAAATCAGAGAATTTTTAATTCAGACCGTTGCTAAAACAGGCGGCCATTTAGCGTCTAATTTGGGCGTTGTTGAATTAACCCTGGCTCTCTTTAAAATTCTTGATTTACCGAAAGACAGTATTATCTGGGACGTAGGGCATCAGACCTATGTGCATAAGCTTTTGACCGGGCGGCGGGAACAGCTTTATACCCTTCGTCAGTTCGGTGGACTTTCCGGCTTTCCCAAAAGCAGTGAAAGTGTTTATGATACTTATAACACCGGACATTCTTCAACCTCTGTTTCTGCAGCCCTGGGCATGACGCGGGCGTCAGAACTGTTAGGAGAAGACCGTAGAGCCGTTGCTGTGATTGGTGACGGTGCACTAACAGGCGGTATGGCGTTTGAAGCTTTAAACGATGCCGGAACCTACGGCAAGAATTTTATTGTTATTTTAAATGACAATGAAATGTCTATTGCTAAAAATGTTGGTGGCTTGTCACGGTATTTAACTAACTTAAGAACCCGTCCGGGGTATTTTAGACTTAAGTCGGGTTTAGAAAGTGGCTTTGGCCGGATTCCTTATGTTGGTAAACCTATGATTCGCATTTTGAAAGCTATAAAAGACTCTTTTCGTCATTTGCTTTCTCCCAGTACGGTGTTTGAAGACTTAGGTTTTACATATTTAGGCCCCATAGATGGTCACGATTTACCCTTTTTATGTCATATTTTAGAAAGAGCTAAGGCGATTAACGGTCCGGTTTTGATTCATGTTAAAACCAAAAAGGGAAAAGGCTATAAGTTTGCGGAAGATAAACCCACCGCTTTTCACGGGATTGGTGCCTTTGAAGTGGAGACGGGGAAATCAGGCAAAAGCGGGGAATCGTATTCTGCAGTTTTCGGAAACTGCCTGACTGACCTTGCAAAAGAGAATGAAAAAATTTGTGCCGTTGTTGCGGCTATGCCGGACGGAACCGGTCTTTCCGGCTTTGCGGGTGCTTTCCCTAATCGTTTCTTTGATGTAGGAATTGCGGAGCAACACGCTGTAACCTTTGCTGCAGGTCTTGCAAAACGTGGGCTTAAACCCGTTGTGGCGTTGTATTCCTCTTTTATGCAACGAGCCTACGACCAGGTGCTCCATGACGTTTGCCTGCAAAATCTTTCCGTTGTTTTCTGCCTTGACCGTGCCGGTTTGGTAGGAGAGGACGGGGAAACCCATCAGGGTATTTATGATTTAGCATTTTTATCTCATATGCCGAACATGACGGTGCTTTCACCGGCGAATTTTACTGAGCTATCCCAGATGCTTTCATATGCCACTAAGGAGCACCAAGGGCCGATTGCTATTCGCTATCCCCGAGGCGGAGCTCGGTTTGATTATACCGGAATGCCTTTTGCTTTAGGCAAGCCGGACATTCTTTGCCGTGGCGAAAATGTCTGTATTTTTGCGGCAGGACCCATGCTGAAAACAGCAATGGCGGTCAAAGAACTTTTAGAAAAGGAAAACCTGACTGTCACGGTTGTAAACCTTAGAACCCTTTCACCTCTTGACAGCTCCGAGATTTTCCCCTTTGTATCGGGGCATAAGCTCTGCGTTACCATAGAAGACGGGATTCTGCAGGGCGGAATTGGCGAACATCTTGTAAGTCTTTGCCGGCAAACCGGTACGCCGTTTTTGATTAAAGCTCATGCAAACGGCATTGTGCCTCAGGGCAAGGTTGAGGAATTATATAAACTGTGCGGACTGGATGCAGAAACCATTGTCCGGCATATTTTACAAAGATTCACTAAGGAGAACTGATATGAAAAAACCGGAACTTTTAGCACCTGCCGGCAGCTTAGACCGGCTTAAAACCGCCATTGCCTTCGGTGCTGATGCTGTTTACGCCGGAGGCGAAGCGTTCTCCATGCGAACGGCGGCGAAAAACTTTTCGGAAGATGATTTAAAGCGGGCGAGGGAACTGACCCTGAGCCAAAATAAAAAACTTTATATTGCAGTTAATATCATTCCTCACAACGAGGACATGAAGGAATTACCGGCGTACCTTTCAGAACTTGCGGACCTTTCGCCGGACGGGCTTATTATTTCTGACTTAGGCGTTTTATCTATGGCAAAGCAGTATGCACCGAAAATTCCGGTTCATATCAGCACCCAGGCAAATAACGTCAACAGCGAGACCTTTAAAATGTGGCATCAGTTAGGAGCCAGCCGTGTGGTTTGTGCCAGAGAGCTTTCTTTTGATGAAATCAGAGAGATTCGCAAGGAAATTCCCTCGGACCTTGAAATTGAAGCTTTTGTACACGGTGCTATGTGCATTTCCTATTCGGGACGTTGCCTGCTTTCAAACTACATGGCAGGCAGAGATTCCAACCAGGGCAACTGTGCTCATCCTTGCCGCTGGAATTATCATTTGGTAGAAGAACAGCGGCCGGGAGAGTATTTACCGGTTTATGAAAATGAGCGGGGTACATTCATTTTTAACTCACGGGATTTATGTATGATTGAATATATCCCTCAGATTGTACAAAGTGGTATTAACAGCTTAAAGCTTGAGGGCAGAGTTAAAACGGAGTACTATGTTGCAACGGTGGTTAAAACCTACCGCGAAGCTCTGGATCGCTATTTTGAGAATCCCGAAACCTATCAGACAGACCCGGCCTGGCTTGAGGAATTATCTAAAGTTTCAAACCGCCACTACACAACGGGCTTTTACCTTGGAAAACCCGATGAAACGGCACAGGTTTATGAAACCAGTGCATATGTCAGAACCTACGATGTCGTGGCAGTGGTTACAGGATATGATGAAACCACAGGGGAGTTACTGTTAGAGCAGAGAAACCGCTTTTTTGCTGGTGATACGCTTGAGGCTGTGGTTCCTTATATGTCGAGTTTTTCCTTTACGGCTGAAGGACTCAAAGATATTGACGGTAATGCGGTTGACAGTGCACCTCATGCTCAGCAAGCACTCAGGCTGAACATTGGGAAGCAGTTACCGCCGTTATCGCTACTGAGAAAGAAAAGAGCATAAGGAGATAAAAAATGGGTATCTTTGGAAACAATTATAATCAAAAAGGTAGTGGCCTGACGAAAGAAGAGGCCGCACAACGTAATTACTTTGACATGGTCAGCAGACATTTTATGGATTTCATGAAAGTGAACTTGCTGTTTTTTGGCTGTATTTTCGTTTTTATATTAGCATCGGCCTTACTTGCATGGCCTTATCTTTTTAACTTGGGCGAGTTTGTTGATGCAGTTATGTTGAATAAAAACTATATGCTGCCAATTTTACCGTTTATTCCGTTTATGTTTATTGGTCCTTTTGTTGCCGGCTTGACGTATGTTCTTCGGAACTGGGCACGTCAGGAGCACGTTTTTATAGTTTCAGATTTCTTTGAGCACACGAAAAAGAATTGGAAACAGGGCTTGGCTCTGAGTGTTTTAAACACCTTTTTGACCTATGCACTGCCTACTGCGGCGTTATTTTATTTAAAAAGCGGTGTTTCGGAACTCCTCGTTTTAGTTGCCTTTGTTATTGTTTCGGTTATTCTTATTATTATGAACTTTTACACCTATACAATGA
>JAFQWH010000060.1 GCA_017407515.1 Clostridia bacterium
ACTGGGTAAGATTGATGACGCAAAGGCACACTTAGAGCACGCACTTACAATCCGTCCTACATTTTTAACAACTGTCAGCCACGAAGAAGTTCAAAAACTTTTAGATTCATTAGCTGCATAATAACCGTCTTGAAAAATGATGGCGGCGTTTGCACGGTTCCGATGAAAGCGGACGCCCAAACGCCGTCTTTTTCTTTAAGTAAACGATTACGGAGAACGATATGGATAAAAAATCATTCCAAACCCTTGAATTTCATAAAATTTTATCCCGCCTGGCAGAGTTTACCCAAAATGAGCCGGTTAAAAATCGCATTTTGGGTCTTGAACCTACGGCGTCTTTAGAAGAGGCACGGCTTTGGCAAAAAGAGACAACAGAGGCTGTTGGCATGACTCTGCGTCGGGGTAATCCACCGGGACTTAAAATTACGGATATTGGTGCGTCGCTTTTGCGTGCGGAACGGGGCGGTTCCCTTACGATGAAGGAACTGCTGGGTGTTTCACGGGTAGCAAAAACAGCCGGCCGTTTAAAACGGTACTTAGAGGACGATAAAGCCTTAGAGGAGGGCATTATCTCCGGTTTCCTTTCTGTTTTAGAGCCTCTGCGTCCGGTTTCTGACAAAATTGACGATGCCATTATCTCTGAAGACGAAATGGCAGACGGAGCCAGCCCGGAGCTTTACCAGATTCGACGGAAGAAGAAATCTCTAGCCGGCAAAATCCGGGATACCCTGCAGGAGATGATTGCCTCTCCTAAGTATCAGAAAGCCTTGCAGGAGCCTATTGTTACCATGCGTGGCGACAGATACGTTCTGCCTGTTAAAGCAGAAAATAAAAACGAAATTAAAGGTATTGTCCACGATGCATCAGCTTCAGGTGCAACCTTGTTTATCGAGCCTATGTCCGTGGTTTCTATTACCAATTCTCTGGCGGCGTTAGAGTCTGAGGAAAAAGAGGAAATCAACCGTGTATTGTTTGAGCTTTCTTCCTTTGTTTGTGAATTTTCTGAGGCCCTAAAGGCAGATTTAACAGCTATCTATGAGCTTGATTTTCTGTTTGCAAAAGCCAAACTTTCCCTGGCACAAAACGGTGTAGAACCGGAGCTGAACGATGAGGGAATTGTAAATATTCAAAAAGGACGGCATCCGCTCTTAGACCCTAAAACCGTTGTACCGGTGGATATTTATTTAGGTGAAGACTTTGATACCTTAGTGATTACCGGCCCAAATACCGGCGGTAAAACGGTGTCTTTAAAGACTTTGGGGCTGCTTTCTTTAATGGCGGCCTGCGGCCTGCACGTTACGGCGGCAGAACACAGCCGACTTTCTGTGTTCGAAAACGTCTTTGCTGATATTGGTGATGAACAGAGTATTGAGCAAAGCCTCAGTACCTTTTCTTCCCATGTGGTGAATCTGGTCAGTATTTTAAAGCGTTTAACCATGAATAGCTTAGTCCTAACCGATGAGTTGGGAGCCGGCACAGACCCCACAGAGGGTGCGGCACTTGCCATTGCAATCCTTGACTATGTCAGAAGCCGCGGTGCTAAAGCGGCGGCTACCACCCATTACAGCGAGCTAAAGCTCTATGCCTTGTCAACAGACAGGGTGGAAAATGCTTCTTGCGAATTTGATTTAAAAACCCTGTCGCCGACTTATAAGCTTTTAATCGGTATTCCGGGTAAAAGTAATGCTTTTGCGATTTCCCGTCGGCTCGGCATGGAAGAAGAAATTTTAAGCCGTGCAGGAGAGCTTTTAAACGATGAAAACGTGCAGATGGAAGATGTACTTGCCCGACTTGAGAAAAACCGTCAGCAGGCGGCAAAACAGCGGCGTCAGGCAGAAACTATGCGTCGTGATGCACGGGATATTAAGGAAAACCTGCTAAAAGAGCAAACAGAGCTTGACCGTCAGCGGACGAAGATTTTAGAAGAAGCCAGAACGGAAGCTTTGCGGATTTTGGAAGACGCTAAAGAAGAATCTCAGCGTGCTATGAAAGAAATTCGTTCCATTCGTGATAATGCGGCGTTAAAAGAGGCTCTCCAGCAAGCAGAAGTGGCAAAGGCCGCCCTGCGTGAAAAACAGGAGAAGCTTAGCGGAACCCGGCAGACGACTTCGAAACGGACAGGAAAACCGCCGAAGAACCTAAAACCCTGAGACACGGTTCGGATACTTTCCCTAGATCAGGAAGCAACGGTACTGACGGCACCGGATACTGCTGGCAACGTGCAGGTGCAGGCGGGTATTATGAATAATAAAG
>JAFQWH010000061.1 GCA_017407515.1 Clostridia bacterium
ACCTTAAACGGTGAGGCTGTTTCAGCAACTAAAACTACTTATAATTCTCTCCGCGTAACATTGCCTGCTGTTTTAGCACCTAATACACCTTACACCTTAAATTTTGAAAACGTAACCGGTATATCCGGCAACAGCCTGTACGGTGCTAAGACTTTGAGCTTTACTACAAAGGCTTACGCAGAGGATTTCATTGTTAAAAATCTTGGTGGCCTGATTGTCAGCGGTACTGATGTTCCCCCAGGTCAGCGTATTTCCATTGCAAACGTTGGTGCAGCAAAAACTGATGTTGATTTTATCGTTGCTTTTTACGGTGCAGCAGACAAGCTGGTTGGTGCACAGTGGGTAACCGATGTTGACTTCGGTGCTCAGGCTACAGCTCAGCTGCAGCTTGCTAATGATGGCTATGTATACCGTGGTGTTTACGGTATCCGCGTGTTTGCCTTTACTGCAGACAGCGAATTAAAGCCCATCTTTAGCGGTGCAACCTACGGCAATCTTTGGGACTAATCCCGACTTATGATTTCCATAATCCGGCGGTGGTTTTCCACCGCCGGACTGTGGAAACACTATCGTACAAAAGGTTTTTATGAGGGCTTTTAGAGCCTTGATAAAAGTTTTTTGCGTTTATAAAAAACTAAAACGGTATGGCTTAATGGCTATACAAAAGCCTTCCCCTTGAGGGGAAGGTGAGTGACGGAGTCGCTCGGATGAGGTGTTGAATTTTAAAATGTTCTTCTGTGCAATGAAAAAATTCCGGACACCTCATCAGTCTCGCGTTGCTCGACAGCTTCCCCTCAAGGGGAAGCCATAAAAGTGCTTACAGATTTTATCAAATGGATAAAGGGTGTGTTTGTATGATTAAAAAAATGTTTTCTGCCGTTTTGGCTGTGGTGATGCTGTCAGCTTTGCTGCCTGCGTTTGCAGACTATGCACCAATGGTGTATACCTCTAATTTTGAGGGGGGTGCTGCCGTTACGGTGGGAACTACCGCTTACAGTTACAGTGATGATGTTTGGGATATATCAACCTCAAACGCACGCCGTGTAACAGCCTATAATGCACAGCTTGACTTAGACCGGATAGACCTTGCTGTTGCTCCCGAAGCTTTGGGTTCTGAGAACCATGTTTTAAAGGCAACCCAGTGGAAAAGCACAGCCCTGACAACTAAGGCTGTTGCTTTGAATGATACGACAGATGCGGTCTATATTTCCTTCCGCTTTAAAGTGCCCACAGGAACGGGCACCGGTCAGTGGCAGTTGGGTGCCGGTGGTCATTACACGGATACTCAGT
The DNA here is from genome assembly GCA_017407515.1 of Clostridia bacterium. Lineage (GTDB taxonomy): Bacteria > Bacillota > Clostridia > UBA1381 > UBA9506 > UMGS755. The sequence goes on from JAFQWH010000061.1 coordinate 1,291, forward strand.
CCGGTAATCATGATACCAGCCTTTTGACCATTCGCGATAACAACACAATCGGCATTGTGAATCAAGCTCAGAATCCTCAGATTGCGGCTTTGATTTCTGAGACGGTAAGCTATCAGCGTGACACCTGGTATACAGCTGTTGTTTACGTTGATAAAAACACCCGGGCGGCTTATATATATGACGGCAGCAAGCTGATAGCACAGAACAGCACCTATAGCGATACGAAAGAGATGGTTGTGGCAAGAGCCGACCTGAGAAGCTGGTGTAACACCTATTTTCTGCCCAATGGCTTTACCATTATGCTAGATGATGCAAACATTACGGCTGTGAAAAAAGCCTCTGACACGGTGACTCTGACTGCATCAAGCATTACAGACGGTGAGACAGATGTTTCCCTCGTGCCCACCTTTGACCTGACGTTTTCAAGACCGATGGCAACTGACCAAGCCGGTAAGGTGACGGTGAATGGCAGCGGTGAAGGTGTTTTGGTGTCTGCTGTTTCACCCTATACGCTTAGGGTTTCGCTGACCAAACAACTTGACTATTCAACTGATTATACTCTTGATTTTTCAAGAGTTTGTGATATGACGGGCAACACCGTTTCGGGTGTTAATACCCTTGATTTTACCACGGTGTATATGCCCTTGTCGCTTTATCCTACTTCGGTTTCTTTAAAGAAAGAGGGTAGCACAACCTTTGGCCTTCCTTTAGAGTTACCTGCTAAAAACCATACAGGTACCCCCCTTTCGGCACGGCTGTTTGTGGCATTTTATCAGAAAACTGCTTCAGGTGACACCTTAGTGGGAGTTGAAAACAAAGCGGTGACCATTCCGGCTGATGCAGAGAGCGTAAGCTTTACTGTCTCCGGCAATTATCACGATGTTTCTTCTGTTAAAGTTATGGCCTTTGACAGTCTGGATACGGTACAGCCCCTTTCAGAGCCGGTAATTGTGCCGGTGGAGGAGGACGTTCCGGTTTATAACGTTGACCGTTTTGAAAAAAATCTTATTTTCAAGCAGGATTTTGAGGGCAATCCTCTGCCGAGCAATGTAACAACCCAGTATCATTACAGTGCAAGTCAAATTGACCCCACGGGCGGTATTAACGGCGGCGGAGCCTATCACGTCAGCGGAGACGCAGAAGCAGTTGCCGATGGTTACGGTACGTTGTCTTATGTAATATCTGATTTGAATATCCCTGCCGGAAACAGTATTTTGATGACGGCAAAGCTTAAGGCATCAGGTATTTCCGGTTCTGTTGCGGAGAGCGGCTCTAATGCCTATGCTGAAGGTCTTCGTACAACCATGACCTTTAAAAACACCGAAACCGGAGAATCAAAGTCAATTTATATGATAGACGAAACGGTGAACGGCACCACGGACTGGATTGAATCTATGCAGTATGCTATTTGTGATTTTCCGGTTGACAGCGTTTCTGTGACTTGTTTTCTGGCGGCAACCATTCACAGCGGCGAGGGCTGGTACGACGATGTTTGTCTTTACATGGTGGGTTTTGACCCCTTTGCCGGTGCAGTTTTAGAATCTCCGGTTTATAAAGGGTTTATCTATGGTGAGGGTGGCGTGAACGACATTCGCCTTTCTACCAATGTTTTAGACTATAACATATATGATTTGGAAAATTCTGCCGTGACGGCGAGAATTGTGGATGAGCAGGATAAAATTATGTCATCCTCCGTTATAACGGATATTCAGCCTGAGATGCGGTTTAGCTTTTCATCTGATAGACTGACGATGGGTCAGGATTATTACCTGCAGCTTTCTTTAGACAATACAGAAACCGATACCTGTTATGGTCGGCGGGAATGGAAGCTGAGAAAACGCCCGGCAGACTACCGTCCCAATAACTTTTTTGACGAATACGGTCGGTATGTGATTGACGGTAAGCCCACCTTTTTGATGGGTGTTTACGGCGAAAACAAGCTGTATGAACTGATTGACAAAATTGACGGTTCTGCCATCAATCTGATTGTTCCTTATGGTTACATATGGATCCCTGTTGGACGCAATAGTGCAGGGGAGATAACAACAAGCGTGGATACGGCACTGTTAGACTATGCACAAGAACGCGGTGTTAAAATGACAGCTCCTTTGGGCAACTATCTATATTCAAGGGTTGCTTCTACCGGTAATTTCAGCAGGGTTATTAAGAGCCCGGCAGACTCAAGAGCTGTTTTTGAGAGCTTTGCAAAAACTCTTGATCACCCGGCAATTTTAGGTTATTACATGGCTGATGAATTATCCAGCCAGCGGTATGGTGCTGAGGTTGAGTGGGCAAGCCGGATTCTTTCAGACCTTGATTCTGATGGTATAACCTTTAACGTTACCAGCCGGGAGATGGATCAACGAGAGCAGCTTCGGTTTGCAGACACCGTTAACACCTCTTCTTATCCCGTTAACGTAGGTGACGGTACCGACGATTTATCTAAGGTGACAGAGCATATTTCTGCCATTACGCAGTACCTGCCCGAGGGCAACAGACCGCAGTTTGCGGTGCTGCAGTCTTATAAAAAGGGCGGTGCCCTTCGTGGTCCTGATGGGGCAGAAATGCGGAACATGGCGTATCAGGCAATCTGTGCCGGTATGCAGGGCATTATCTGGTACAACGGCTTCCAGATGGAAGAAACCGGCTGGGAAGACCTTTTAGCTGTTTGTGACGAAGTGGAAGGCTTTTATCCAATGCTTCTTTCAACTGACGAAGCTCCTGATTATGAGGTTATAGCAGGGGATTGGTTTGAATCCATCGCAAAATCCTATAATGGCAAAGGCTATTTATTCACGGTGAACAAAACCAGAAGCGAGCAGCGTGCTACCGTTCATATCGGCAGTGGGGCAACTGTATGCGGTCTTTGCTCAGGCAGAACCTATGTACCTGATGCAGATGGCAACATTACGGTAGACTATGCCGCCATCGGTGTTGAGGTTTTAGAAATTGTAAAATAATATAGTTTATGTTGCAGAAAGGATGAAAGATATGAGTGATGTAAAAACAGCAAAAGTCGGTGTAGGTCGCGGTATTATTTCCCCGGTTAAAATGGCACAGCTTTGGGGGTATCCTGTCATTCGTGATACTGAGGTGATTCATGACGACCTGCAGGCAACAGCCTTCGCCTTTGAATATGATGGTGTTCGTTCACTGCTTGTTAATCTGACGATTATCTTTTTGATGAACGATGAATTTGAAATTTTAAGAGACCTTATCAGCCGCGAAACAGGGGTACCTTATGAAAATATTATTATAGATTGTACCCATACACATTCAAGTCCTGCAACGGATTCGGATATTAAGGATAATGAATACATTCAGACGGTTCTGCGTCCCGGTGCTGTGAAAGCGGCGAAGGAGGCTCTTGCCAATATGCAGGAGGCACTTATGGGCGTTGCAACGGTGGAAAGCCATGTTGGTATTAACCGCCGTGAGGTTACCTTAAAAGGCACAATCGGATTAGGTCAAAATCCCTGGGGTACCTTTGACCCCACCATGACAGTTATCAGCTTTGTAACCTTAGACAAAAAGCCTATTGCCAATTTGGTGCACTACGGCACCCATTGTACGGCAGCAGGCAATAACTATGAGGTAACCCGTGACTGGTCAAGCGTGATGATTGACCGAATGGAAGCACAGACCGGAGCCATGACAGCCTTTATTAACTGCCCGATTGGTGATACAGGTCCCCGCCTTGCTGACGGCAGCACAGCGGCAACCTTAGAGCTTGCTATGGAGCTCGGAGGTGCGGCGGCACTGGATGCCATGACGGCTTATAAAACCATTAAGGATTATCGGCCGATTGATATGAAAGTAACCATGCAGGAAGTGAAGCTGCCTTATAAACCCCAGATGTCCTATGAGGATGCGGTAGCAGAATATGCAACCCATACAGAAGAAGAAAAGAATGATTATTACGGCAGATGCTATCACCTGCGTAAGGTTATGGCAGAATACGAGGCAGGCCACCCTGTTGAAACAGAGCTGACCATCAACGAAACAATTATTTCCGTAGGACCGATCGCCTTTGTGCCGTTCCCCTTTGAAATGTTTACGGAAATGACTCTGCGTTTACGTAAGTTCAGCCCCTATCAGCATACCCTTTCTCTTTCTATCGGTAACGGCTATTACAGCTATCTGCCCTCCCAGGACCAGATTTGCCGCGGGGGTTATGAAGTGGCAATGTTCCGTGATTTTAATCCGTATCAGCTAGAGGATAAGACCGATACAAATCTGGTCATTCAGCTTGTTGATATTTTAAAAGAAATGGCTGAATAAAAGGCGAATAATTTGGAGGGATTTTATATGTATACGCTAGGCTTATCTTGTTTTTTAGATCATACAGAAGAAAATTTCTGCAATCTGCAGAAATACGGCTTTGGTGCCATAGAAGTTACTTTACGGAATGAACTCAACGACCAAACGGACTACAAAAACCTGCTTTCCCTTTCTAAAAAATACGAGGTTGATTTGTGGTCAATGCATTTGCCGTACTGCACGGTTGATATTTCTGCCGGAAATGCTGTGGAACAGCAAAAAACAGTTTTTCGCATAGCAGAATCTATTAAAAGGGGAGCAGACATCGGCATTGATAAATTTGTTATGCACCCCAGCGTGGAACCGATTGACCCGTCAGAACGGGAAGAACGCAAAAAACGTTCGATGGATTCCTTAAATAAGCTTGCTGAAATTGCTTATGATGCCGGTGGCGTAATTTGTGTTGAAAATTTACCCAGAACCTGCCTTTGTAACACCACAGAGGAAACGGCGGAAATTCTGACGGCTAATTCTAAACTCAAGGTTTGTTACGATACCAATCATTTGCTGAATAACGACAATGTTAACTTTATAAAAACGTTTGCAGATAAAATTGTGACCATTCATGTTTCTGATTGCGACTTTATCAATGAACGTCATTGGTTGCCCGGAGAAGGAAAGGTAAACTGGCCCGAAGTTATGGCGGCCTTGCAGGAAATCAATTATCAGGGTGTTTTTCTGTATGAGCTTCGCTTCCAATGTCCGAAAACAATTATTCGTGACAGAGATTTGACTTTTTCAGATCTTGTTGAAAACGCTAAAGCTTTGTTTGCCGGCAAAACACCGGAACGCTTCAGCCTGCCTAAGGAAAACTTAGGTGTTTGGGAATAGTCTATACAGATAATAAAAAAGCCACCGAAAGAC
>JAFQWH010000062.1 GCA_017407515.1 Clostridia bacterium
GCTTTTCCCCTCGCTGTTTCCGTGCCCTGTGGGGTCAAAGGCGAAAACATCAAAGCCTTCCTGCAGGAAAGCGGAAATAACGCTTTCGTACTCAAAGCTTTGTGCCCTGAAACCCGGCGTAAAAACAATCAATCCCTTTTCTCCGTTGCCGTCTGAATACAACGAGCCTGTTAAGAAGTGGTCGTTGCAGGGATACACAAACGGTGTCTGTGTTATAGCGGCAACTTTTGAGAGAACACCTTGGGGATTTTCAGCACTATATCGCCTGAACACATAATCATATATAATTTTAGTTGACAGCATAGAAACTGTAATATAGATAATAATAGCTACGACGATACCCCTTAAGACCTTTTTCAGGCTTTTTTTCTTTATTGATAGCACTATTATCACCTCGATTACAGGAAATATACATAAACTGCCAGGAGTGATGCATACCATGTTATTTGAACCCGCATATCAATATGACATCATAAAAGACGAGGAATTTTCCTCGAAAATTGTCGAAATTACGGATATATTAAATCAGTATGTAAACCGCGGATATTTCACGTCCTTTGACGATAAAAAAATGTATTATGAATTTTTCAAAGTCACAAACCCTGCAGCAAGTATTATCATTGTACATGGCTACACGGAATTTACAAAGAAATATTATGAACTAACGTGGTATTTTATGAAAATGGGGTACAATGTGTTTTTGTATGATGTACGGGGGCACGGGTATTCTCATCGCCATAATGACGACCTGGAGCTGACGCACGTTGATCGGTATGAGGATTATGTGTCTGACCTGGATTCATATATAAAGCAAATCGTAATCCCCAACAGCGAGGGAAAACCGTTATATCTGTTCGGGCAGTCCATGGGCGGCACCATTGCACAGATGTATATTGCCGGGGGCGAAAACACCATTCAGAAAACCGTTCTTTCTGCCCCGATGATTTATCCGTACACCCCACCGCTCCCGAAGTTTGTTATCAAAAAACTGCTTGCAAACGAAGCAAGAAAATTTGGTTGGGACGGACGGTTTAAGTTTTCGTCTGACTTTAATCCCGAAATCAAAATCGAAAAAAGCAACGATTTAAGTCTTGCACGGTTTCAATATAACCTACAAACACGGATTAAAGACTTAAAATACCGCAATTCATACGGCTCTAACCGATGGACTTATGAAGCCGTCAGTGCAATAGAAAAAATTCTTAACAAAAAAGCGGCAAAAAAGGTACAGTCAAAAGTGTTTATCGTTATTGCCGGTCAGGATACGGCGGTGAACCCGAAGCACCAGATAAAGCTTGCAAGACTATTGAATTGCGAATATAAAATATTTGAAAAGTCAAAGCATTCGCTGTACACCATGCCGGACTGCGAGTTGCAGAGATACGTAGATGCATTATTAAAATTCTATGCCGAATAATTGACGTTTTTTCATTTATATATTATCATATACGAGTACCCAATGCAATAATAATCTCTCAATTTATCGGTACAAAAAGGATGTTAACCGTGCTTAAATATGCAATACAAGATATTTCGGAATTCTCTCGTGAAGACCTTGAAAAAAGTTTTTTGTGCATGCGTGATGCCCGTAAGGCAAAAGTGGAACGGTTTCAAAATGAAACCTCAAAGCAATGTACCCTTGCAGGGGAATGGTTGGTGCGGGGCTTGCTTGCTGAAGTTACCGGGAAGCCCGGCGAATCTTTTACAATCTGTGCCGACGAAAAGGGAAAGCTCCATGCAGAAAACACTCCCGGTCTTTTCTTTAACATAAGCCATAGCGGGAGCAAGGTGGCGGCAGCTGTATGCGATGAAAGGGTTGGGGTGGATATAGAAGTGCTACGGCCGGTTTCTTTGAAGCTCGCCAAAAGGGTATGTACCGTTGAAGAACTGTTATATGTTTTCGGGCGTACGCCGGCGGAGACAGATTTTGAGGACGAAACTAATCCGGAATGTATCCGGCGTTTTTTTGAAGTTTGGACTGCCAAAGAGGCATATTTTAAATGCATCGGCACTGGCATTACGGGGTTTGATGCCATGCAGTCACTGCCTGCTGACTTTAAAAAAATTAAAATTGAAAACGAAGTGTATATAATGCACATTGTAACTTTAAATGAAGTTTAAAAAAGCCCAATCAAAAAACCCCTGTCAATTAGCTTTTGACAGGAGTTTTTAGTTTATATTTTTATTTAAAATATAAATTAAAAGTCCTTCGAGGCCTCTGCCATGGCTTGTTTCATCATCGCCTGTTTCATGGACCGCTTCGTGTCCCGGCGAATTTTGTCGACAAAAAGGACGGGGCGGAGCATTGACAAAGAGAGGGAAAATATGGTACGCTAAGTGGTAGAGAATGAACTATATTATATAAAGGAAGATGTTTGTGATTAAACTGCTCATTTCGAAATTTGTTAAGAACCACGAAGCGGTTGACAACCTGCAGGTACGAACGGCTTACGGCAAGCTGGCAGGGGTTTTGGGAATTGCTTGCAATTTCATATTGTTTATTTTAAAATTGCTGGCGGGAATTATCAGCGGTTCTGTGGCTGTTTTATCTGATGCCTTTAACAACCTGTCAGATATGGGTTCTTCCGTGGTATCCTTAATCGGTACGACGGCGGCAAGTCGCCATGCTGACGAGGAGCACCCCTTTGGCCACGGTCGATTTGAGTATATTGCTTCCTTGATTGTTTCCTTTATTATTATATTAGTAGGGTTTGAATTGCTAAAAACCTCTTTTGGAAAAATCTTTGACTATGAAAAGCTGAATTTCAGCATTCTGTCGGCGGCAGTGCTACTGTTTTCCATGGTCGTTAAGCTGTGGCTGTTTGTTGCTAACCGAAAAATTGGTAACGCGGTGCAGTCGGTGGTTATCCGTGCGGCGGCACAGGACAGCTTAAATGATGTATATGCCACCGGTGCAGTGCTTTTGTCTATGATTCTGGGCCTTGTGGTTGAGGCACCCATTGACGGTATTATGGGTATTGCCATTTCTGTTTTGATTATGTTTTCCGGCTATGGCATTGCCCGGGACACCATTACTATTTTGCTGGGGACATCGCCGGACCCTGCTATGGCTGATGAAATCTGCAGAACTATTTTAGAGCAGGATTGTATTACCGGTGTCCATGATTTGATTATTCATGATTACGGTCCGGGGCGGTGTATGGCGTCTGTTCATGCAGAAGTTCCTGAGGACGGTGACATTGTCCGGGTGCATGAGATTATTGACGAAACGGAGAAGCGGATTCAAAAGGAGCTGGGGGTTCACGTTGTCATTCATATGGATCCCATCAGCGTCAGTGACGCTCGGATTGAATCTGTTCGCGACCTGGTCCTTGACTGTGCTCAAAAAATAAATGGCGAGTTTTCTGTTCATGATTTCCGCATGACGGACGGGGAGCATTGCATCAATCTGATTTTCGATTTAGAGGTGCCTTTTAGTGTATCTCCCCTGGAACGGGAGCAAGCGGCAAAGTGTATTCAGGCTTCTTTAAAAGAAATTGACCCTCGTTACAATGCTGTAATTCAGGTTGAAAACAAATCCTGGCAGACAAAATAACTAAAATTTCTGATTTTTGTCAAAAACAACAAGAAATTGTGGTCTGAAACGGAGAAACCACAATAATTTATAAAATTGCACAATAAAATAGCAAAAAGGTGTAAAAAGTTTGTGAAAAATTTTTTGCACCTTTTTTCTCTAAAAACTTGCATTTATTCATTAAATAGTGTAAAATTAAAGGGCTGTGACATGACATACGATGAAGCGGGAGGTTGCCGCCTTTGGGCGGGTTTTTCCGTGGAGAATGTCCGATTCAAGAAACCGGGCGACTAGTCATACGCAAATGAAGAGAGAAAAAGCTTTATAGGGCGGCGTTGTCTGCCTTTTTGTCCTTTTTTGCTTTCGTTTGTGTTCGGGATTTCCTGTGGGAAAGACCGCAGAAAAGCGTGACGGAGCCCAGAAACAGAGGTTTTTGGGTTTTATTTATGGCCTAGGGTGAAACACCCGGCCGTGTGTACGCTTTTTGGAAAGAAGCTACGTCCCCAGAGAGTAGCTTCGGCGAGCCGTTTCTACATGCACAGACAAAAACAAGCTTCCTATATAAAAGGAAGCGGAATTCTAAAAGGAGGAAATAAAATGGCACAGACAAGTCAGAAAATCAGAATCAGACTGAAGGCATACGATCACGTTTTACTGGATCAGTCTGCCGAAAAAATCGTGGAAACAGCCAAGAGAACCGGTGCAAAGGTATCTGGACCGATTCCCCTGCCCACCAAGAAAGAGGTTGTTACCATTTTAAGAGCTGTTCATAAGTATAAAGACTCCCGTGAACAGTTTGAAATGAGAACACACAAGCGTCTGATTGACATTCTGCTCCCCACCAACAAGACAGTTGATGCTCTGATGAGAATTGAGCTGCCCGCAGGTGTGGACATCGAAATGAAGTACTAATGTATTTCGCAAACCGGCTATCCGGTTTGTTAAAAGGCACTGCAGCCATTAAGGCGGCGGGTCATGTTCACCGATTGGTGAACCAATAACCAACATTTTTAGGAGGTGCTTTTGTGAAGAAAGCGATTTTAGGCACAAAGCTCGGTATGACTCAGCTTTTTGGCGAAGACGGCGTTTTAATTCCCGTTACCGTTATTGAAGCAGGTCCGTGCAGAGTTATCCAGAAGAAAACCGCTGAGAACGACGGTTATGATGCCGTTCAGGTTGGCTTCTGCGAAAAGAAAGAAAAACACACAACCAAGCCCCTGCAGGGTCATTTCAAGAAAGCCGGCACAGGCTACATGAAATACCTGAAGGAGTTCAAGCTGGATGATGCAGCTACCATGAACGTGGGCGACGAAATCAAGGCAGACGTTTTTGCTGAAGGTGATTCTGTTGATGTAACCGGTATCAGCAAAGGTAAAGGTTTTGCCGGCACAATCAAGCGTTGGGGTACCCATCGTGGTCCTATGACTCACGGTTCCGGTTACCACAGAGGCCCCGGTTCTATGGGTGCTTGTTCCACTCCGTCCCGTGTTATGAAGGGTAAGAGACTGGCAGGTCACTTAGGTGTTGAAAAGGTTACCATTCAGAACCTTTCCATCGTTAAGCTTGACGCTGAAAAGAACATCATCGCAGTTCGCGGTGCAGTACCCGGCCCCAAGGGTGGTTTGGTTATCATCAAGAATTCTGTAAAGGCTCGCTAAGCGACCTGATTGAAAGGAGGAAGTATCATGCCGAACGTGGTATTATACAATATGGAAGGCAAAGAGATGGGCAACTACGAGTTAAATGATGCAGTATTCGGAATTGAGCCGAATGAAGCTGCTGTTCATTCCGTTGTTGTGGCTTATCTTGCCAATCAAAGACAAGGCACACAGAGTGCACTGACTCGCGCTGAAGTTCGTGGCGGCGGTGCTAAGCCTTGGAGACAAAAAGGTACCGGCAGAGCACGTCAGGGCTCCACTCGTTCACCTCAGTGGACAGGCGGTGGCGTTGTGTTTGCTCCGAAGCCGAGAAGCTACGCAATGAGCGTAAACAAGAAAATCCGTGCACTGGCTATGAAGTCTGCTTTATCAGCTAAGGCTAAGGATATGGAAATTAAAGTACTGGATGAAATCGCAGTACCCGAAATCAAAACCAAGCAGATTGCTGCAATGCTGAAGAACTTAAACGTAAGCGGCAAAACTCTGATTGTTCTGCCTGAGAACAACGAAGCTGTTTATCGCAGTGCTAAGAACATTGAGGGTGTTAAGACCAGCTTTGTTGGTATGCTGAACGTATACGATGTGTTAAATTGCAACACCGTTATTTTAGCAAAGGGTGCAGCCGATCAGTTAGGGGAGGTATATGCATAATGACATACGCACACGATATTATCATTAAACCCATTATCTCCGAACAGAGCATGGATCAGCTTTCTGAAAAGAAATATACCTTTGAAGTTAAGAAATCCGCGAATAAGATTGAAATTAAAAAAGCAATCGAAGAGATTTTCGACGTAAAGGTTGAAAGTGTTAACACCATGAACATGATGGGTAAAATGAAACGCATGGGCAGAAACGAAGGCAGACGTGCAAGCTGGAAGAAAGCCATCGTTAAGCTGACCGCTGACAGCAAGACCATCGAATTTTTTGAAGGCATGGCGTAAGAGCCGGCCATAACATTTTAGTATAGGAGGAAAAAGGATGCCTACAAAGAAGTTTAATCCTACATCTCCTGCCAGAAGATTCATGACCGTTTCTACTTTTGAAGAAATCACCAAGAGTGAACCTGAGCGTTCCCTGCTGACTTCTTTAAGCAAAACAGGCGGTAGAAACAGCTACGGTAGAATCACAGTTCGGCACAGAGGTGGCGGCAATAAAAGAAAGTATAGAATTATCGACTTTAAGAGAAACAAGATTGGTGCAGCAACCGTAATCGGTATCGAATACGATCCGAACCGTTCTGCAAACATTGCACTGGTGCAGTATGAAGATGGCGAAAAACGCTACTTCTTAGCTCCCCTGGGTGTAACCGACGGTGCTGTTTTAGTAACAGACCCTGCTGGTGCTGATATTAAGCCCGGTAACGCAATGCAGATTCAGTTTATCCCCGTTGGTACTTTAATTCACAACATCGAGCTGATGCCCGGTAAAGGCGGACAGTTAGTACGTTCTGCCGGCGGTGCTGCTCAGCTGATGGCGAAGGAAGACAAGTACGCGCAGGTTAGACTGCCGTCCGGCGAAGTTCGTTACATCAGACTGAACTGTATGGCAACCATCGGTCAGGTTGGTAATCTGGATCATGAGAACGTCTCCATCGGTAAAGCCGGTAGAAAACGGCACATGGGCATTCGTCCCACCGTTAGAGGTTCTGTAATGAACCCGAATGACCATCCTCATGGTGGTGGTGAAGGACGTTCACCCATCGGTCGTCCCGGACCTGTTACTCCTTGGGGTAAACCGGCACTGGGTCTTAAGACCAGAAAGAAAAAGAACATTAACGACAAATTTATTGTTAAACGTCGCGGCACTCGCTAAGCCGGACGAAATCGTTGCTAGGCCGCCAGCCGGCCTTAGCAAACCAACTTGGTCGAAGGAGGAAAAAGAATGGGCAGATCAATTAAAAAAGGGCCTTTTGTTGCAGATAGCCTGATTAAGAAGATTGTTGCTATGAACGAGTCCGGTGACAAGAAAGTTGTTAAGACTTGGTCAAGAAGCTCTACCATCTTCCCTGAAATGGTAGGTCATACAATTGCTGTTCACGATGGTAGAAAGCACGTTCCCGTGTTTGTATCCGAGGATATGGTTGGACACAAGCTGGGCGAATTTGCACCGACCAGAACATATAAAGGCCACGCCGGCAACAAAACGTCAGGCGTTAGATAAAATTCCCTTGCAAGAAAGGAGGAATCACTGTGGAAGCCAGAGCAAAACTGAGCTATGCACGTATTTCATCTAGAAAAGTTAAGATTGTAATAGATTTGATTAGAAACAAGCCCGTAGGTGTTGCACTCGGTATTTTAGCAAATACCCCGAAAGCAGCAAGCGAGCCTGTTGAGAAACTGTTAAAGTCCGCGATTGCTAACGCAGAGAACAACCACAGCATGGATGTAAACAAGCTGTATGTTGCAGAAATCTTTGCATGTCAGGGTCCGACCTTAAAGAGAGTTCGTCCCAGAGCACAGGGCAGAGCGTTCAGAATCAGAAAACGTACCAGTCATATTACGATTGTTTTGAAAGAAAAAGAATAATCTAAGAAGGAGGTAAGTAGCTTGGGTCAGAAAGTTAATCCCCACGGTTTGAGAGTCGGTGTCATCAA
>JAFQWH010000063.1 GCA_017407515.1 Clostridia bacterium
AAAAGTTTGACAAACCCCCTACCCTGTGCTATAATATATTTCTGTTGAGAACAACAAAAGAATAAGCACCTTTAGCTCAGCTGGTAGAGCACCTGACTCTTAATCAGGGTGTCCAGGGTTCGAGTCCCTGAAGGTGTACCACGTCGGAACAAGTTACACTTGTTCCGATTTTTTTTGTAAAAGATTCAGCCAGACAAATCCCGGAGTATGTCTGAGGCATTTTTTACCTATATCTTTACAAGGCGAAATACTCTATGCTATAATATATAAAAGTAAGCTTCATGAAAGGAAGATGAAGACATGAACGATGTTCGTGATATTTTAAACATAAAAATTGAATCACCCTATTGGGATGAGGCATATGCCAAAGCTCTTTCTGAGCCTGCAGTACCGGAATGGATGACAGAAGCCTATATTCGTGCTCTGCATGAAGAAAAAGGTGTGTTACCAAGACGTCTGGATACAATTCTCTCGGTACTTCCTCACGCAGTAGCAGTGCCGGAATTGTGCCTCCTGGCAAAAACCCTATATCACATAATCGGTACAAAGAAATCATTTAGCGAAGCTTTTACTGAGTTCGAGCTTCCCAAGGCCCCTGATACTGTGGAAAATACGCTGGGCTATGATTGTTTTGCCATTTTCCCCGTTTTGGCTCATATCATTCCTACCTGGAATGAGTTAAAAGAACGGGATATTCCGGATGAAGTACTGACAGCCAGTCTCCATTGGGCGGATACCATTTTTGTTGAGTGGAGTGAACGGGCAGGTAAAACTATTTTCCATGAAGAAGAATTTAAACTCTATAAGTTTGCTGTTTATGTCAATAACCTCACCGTTGGCAGACTGCGGTTTGAAATTCACGAAAACTCATCCAGACCTGTGAGAATCTTTAAAAATAAAAAGAACGGCACCTTCTGTCCCTTAATGGATGGTGCAATGATACATAAAAGCGGACACATTTTAGGGTCTATGTCCTGCAAGGATGAAGAGGGTTCTTACCCTGCAGATTTTGTAGAAACGGAAGACGCCTTTGAGGGTTATCCGTTGGATGAAAATACCCGTTTAGCAATCAAAAAGCGTGTTCGTCTGTTAAAAAGCGAATGGGAACAAGTATATGCTTCAGGGGATACGGTTCTAAAAGTGCACATTCCCCACGGTGGTGCTATCACTCCTGAGGTATGCAAAGATTCCTACAAACGCGGCAAAGAACTGTTTGCCCGTTGCTTTCCTGAATATAAATTTAAATGCTTCCTGATTTGCTGCTGGACTCTTTCTCCGGTGCTGAAAGAGATTTTACCACCGGAATCTAACATCATTGCTTTCCAAAACAGTTACGTGGTCTATCCTATGAAGAATCCGGCAATGGACGTATTTTTATATGTTTATAACATTGAAGCAAATTCCCTTGATGACATTGCAGTGGCCGAGCTTCCGGAAAACAATACCCTGCAACGCGGTGTTAAGCAGAAAACCTTAGAGGGGAAATATATTCACCAGTTTGGCGGATATATGCCCATGTAATGAAATACAAAAAACCACCCTTGAGGTGGTTTTTTTGTTTGTGTTTTTTATTAAAGCATATAAAAAACTACTGTAACTTCTTCCCTTTTAAAATCGGGCTGAGACGTTTGTATAAAAGCATAGTAACCGCAATCACTAAAATTGCCTTCACAATATTAAAGGGTGCAACGCACAAAAGGACAAACTTAAAGGTGTTGTCAATCACCGGCCAGATTGCCGCCGCCTGGGCGATAATTGCCTCTAAGGGCATCATCTTACTATACAGGGGTATCATTACAAAGGCATTGCTAAAGCAGCCTAAGATAACCATTGTAAGGCCACCCACCAAAAGGCCAACGAAGGCACTCTTTTTCGTTTTATTCTGTTTATAAATTAACGCCGCCGGCAGAACAAACGCAACGCCTAAAACGAAGTTTGAAAGCTCCCCGACACCGCCGGTGATACTGCCGTTTAAAATAAAGTTCAATAAAATTTTAATCGCCTCAATCACAATCCCGGCCAAAGGCCCTAAGGCAAAACCGCCGATTAACGCCGGCACCTCGCTGAAATCAAGTTCATAAAAGCTGGGGGCAAGAAAGGGCAAGGGAAATTCAAGCAGCATTAAAACCGCTGACATTGCCGACAAAATTGCAACCTTTGCAATCCACTGGATTTTTTCATTACGCATAAAATTAACTCCTTTACTCTTTAGGCGGGCAAAAAAAACGCCTTGCAATTTGGCAAAGACCAAATTAAGCAGGGCAGAAAAAGGCAAAACAATACGTTATTTTCTTCTTCCATCCAGACTTGCTTTCGCTTACTGTCGGCTTTGGAATTGCACCAAATCGGCCTTTTCGGCTCGCGGGCTTCGGTTAAGAGCTAACCGTTACCGCCGGTCGGGAATCGCACCCTGCCCTGAAGATTTTTTATATTTTATTTTTACAATACTATATTATACGCCACCTTGCGGTAAATTGCAAGCAGTTTTTACTTGTGTTTATGAATTTTTTATGGTACAATATCCATACAATTAGATATATGCTTATAATTGTACAAGAAAGGAGCGTATCTTAATGAAAAAATTTATTTCGATATGTCTTTGTTGTTTTTTATTGCTGACAACCATCGGTGTTTTTGCGGTCGAGGACGACGAAATGTTTGTTATCACCCAAAAACCCATCACTGTTACTTATAACGGTGACAGCGTTCTCTTTCCCGATGCTCAGCCTATAATTCAAAATGGAAAAACCCTTGTCCCTGCCCGTGCCATTATGGAGCGAGCAAAGCTGGCAGTTGATTTTGACGCAGAAACAAGAACCGTCACCGCTGCAAAGGACGATTTTTCCATTTCCATGACTATTGATAATAACATTGCTACCGTTACCGCCGGCGAAGTGTCCCGCAATATTACTTTAGAAGAGCCCGCCCGGATTATTGACGACCGCACCTATGTTCCCATTCGCTTCATTGGTGAAAGCATGAAGGTGAAAGTGAATTGGAACGCAAACTACCGTGAGGTTGTTTTAATTGACACCAACGAGTGGAAACAGGAAATTGCCGAAAGCTCAGAGCTTTTAACAATGCTTCTGGATATGCCTGCAAAGCCTGACCAGGGAACTGCCGGTAATTTCAGCGGTGATATTAGCCTGGGGTATGAATATAAAAATCTTCCGGCAGATTCAGGTCTCCCCGCAGACACATACCTGCACTTTGATTTCAACGTTACCGGCACAGACGTGTTTGACGGTAAAAACAGCGGTGCTTTTGCCATGGTCCAGATGGATTTATCCTCTATTTATAACCTGGTTACCTACATGACTGGCGAAGAACCTGCAGAACTTGCACCTCTGGCTGAAAAAATGATGATTGATTTAGACATGATTGTCGACAGTGAGTGGAATTTATACCTAAAAAGCGGTGCTCTGCTTGAGCTGCTGAAAACAAGCGAGGAAGGGGCTGAGCTGGCAAAGGTTATCGGTGACCGTTACATTAAAATCCCTTTAAGTGACTTGACGGGATTTACGTTCCCCGATGCAAACAGCTACGAGACCTATTGGGAAGCGTTTGAAGCGATGATCGAGGCTGACGACCTTATGTATAGCCGCAGCGTTGCAGAACTCGACCAAAAGATTGCCTTGTATGCAAAAATCTTCCACAACGACCTGTTAACGAAAACAACCCGCTATGACGGTTCTGAAAATTGGAAACTCACTCTAGACGCAAAAAACTTTACAAATATCGCTCTGGAAATGCTCTGCCTGGATGCTGAGCGTTCCGGAACTCCCTTAAGTGAAGCTGAAATTGCTGAACATAAAGAATACATCGGCAATATCGCCTTCCAAATGACAATAAAAGCGACGGTCAAAGACGAAAACCTCACAAAATCAGAAGTTCTCCTGACCTTCGATACCGGCGATGTTACCACGGAGGAACAAGCAGCCGACGGTGAAAAAGCCCCCACTCTTCGAACTACCGGCACCATAAACCTGGGCTCTTCCACCAGAAAGTTTAACAGCTATCAGGACAAAAAGGTTTCCATTCCCAAAAAGGTTATCACCCTGGAGGAGCTGCTGGGCTTTTCCTACGCTGACTATCAAGCATTAAATTCTTAATACAAAAAATCCACCCGCTATATGCAGGTGGATTTTTTTATTACAGGTAAAAATCGTGGTTTGCAATTGTAGTAAAATAAGGTCTGTTTTTGGGAATCCAAAAGTTTTCCGAAAGCTTAGGGTTTAAAAAGAACAAGGACTCCCCTACTTCTTTTTCCCCCTGTAAGGCTCGCTTTGCAGCTATAATACTATCCCCATGGGGCGTGTGATAAATGGTTCCGTTAAGCACCGGCGAAAACTGTACCCCATGGTTTCTGTCAAAAATAACACCGTAAATCGTGTTGGGATATTCTTTGCTTTTTACACGGTTTAAAACCACGTTTCCCACGGCAATTTTCCCCTCCATGGGTTCTCCCTGGCTCTCGGCATGAATAATTTTAGACAGCCAGTAAATCTCGTCATCGGTGTAACCTCTTTTGCCAACCAGTTCCGCCGGAACGGAAACGCCGGCTTTTTCAATATCCACGGTGTAGGTATCGTAAATCCAGTTTACCTGACAGCCAAGCTGCTCAGATACGAACCGAACCGGCACGAAAACACGGTCTTGAACCAGCTGAATCCCGTTTTCTATGGCAACATACTTCCCGTTTACATATCCCCCATTTTTCCCCTTGGGAAGGCGAATCGTTTTGTTATGATACGTAATAACCGCCGTATTGCTCTTGTCGTCCCATTCTACGCTGTCTGCTCCCAGAGCCTGGCTGACAAACCGAATAGGAACAAAGGTTGTACCTTTATAGAGAAAAGGCTGTGTATCCATTTTAATCAATGTACTGTTTACCGTCATGGTAATGGGTGTGTCAAAATTTATGTCATCAGGTGCTGAAGCGTTGGCCGGTGCAATTCCCAACATAGCTATCAGCAAAATGAGTAGAATCCACCGTTTTTTCATACATCGTTTCCTCCTTTTGACCTTGTATATAAAAACGAATATCCAAGCCACAGTATAACACAAAAAAACCATGGATTACAAGCGTAAATCCATGGTAATTATGTAAACTATTTTTGAATAAACCGTTTTATCCCTCGTTGGTAAACATAGAACCGATACCGGTATCTGTAAAGATTTCAAGCAGAATAGAATGCAGAATTCTGCCGTCAATAATATGTACACGTTTAACGCCCTCGTTCACCGCTTCAATGCAGCCCCGAACCTTGGGAATCATACCGCCGCTGATGGTACCGTCTTCAATAAGGTCGCAGGCTTTCTCCGGCGTCATAGCGTAAATAATGTTGCCATCTTTATCTTTAACGCCCTCAACGTCTGTTAAGAACATGAGCTTTTCAGCCTCTACTGCTGCCGCAACGGCTCCGGCTACGGTGTCGGCATTGATGTTGTAGCTCTGGCCGTTTTTATCCATACCGATAGGTGCAATAACAGGGATAAACTCGTCATTTGTCAGCTTGGTTAACAGCTCTGTGTTAACCTTAACAATTTTACCAACATAGCCTAAATCAACGGGGTTGCCGTCTCCGTCTGTATCCAAAGGCTCGCACTCAATCATATGGCCGTCAATACCGCAGATACCCACAGCCTTGCCGCCATACTGGTTTAACAGAGAAACAATCTCTTTATTGGTTTTACCAACCAAAACCATCTGTGCAACCTGCATGGTCTGGGCATCCGTCACACGGAGACCGCCGATAAATTTGCTTTCAACCTGATAGGTCTTTAAGGCTGCTGAAATATCCGGGCCACCGCCGTGAACCACAACGGGGTGCATACCAACATATTTTAAAAGGGTTACGTCCTCCATAACGGAATGCTTTAAATCGTCGTTAATCATAGCATTACCGCCGTACTTAATCACAACGGTTTTGTTGTAAAGCTTTTGTATATAAGGCAGAGCCTCAATCAATATACCCGCTTTTTTAATCAGTTCCTGCATCTTGTTCCTCCTGTATTTTACAGATAAAATCCCGGTGCGGTAAGACCCTGTGTTTCGGGGAAGCCGCACAAAAGATTCATATTCTGAACTGCCTGACCGGCAGCACCTTTTACTAAGTTATCAATGGTGCTGGTAATAATAACCCGCCCCAGACGTGCATCTACACAAACGCCGATGTCAACAAAGTTAGAGCCTGCAACGTGGTTGCTTTCGGGGATACCCTCATCATAGATGCGGATAAAGGGCTCGTTGTCATAGCTTTCATGATAGTAAGCCAGAATTTCTTCCTTGGTTTTCATATCTTTTAAATCTGCATAAATGGTTGCATAAATACCACGTTTCATGGGCACCAAATGCGGCGTAAAGGAAAGCTTAATATCCTCACCGGCAACCAAGGAGAGCTCCTGCTCAATTTCGGAGGTATGACGATGGGTTGCAATTTTGTAGGCTTTCATGTTTTCTGTACATTCGCAGAAATGAATGTCAACAGAAAGACCGCGTCCCGCACCGGAAACGCCGGATTTTGCATCAATGATAATATGCTTGGTATCAATTACCCCATGCTTTAAAAGGGGTGCTAAGCCTAAAATAGAGCAAGTGGTGTAGCAACCGGGGTTGCCTACCAGACTGGTCTTTTTAATTTCGTCTCTGTGCAGTTCCGGCAAGCCGTAAACAGAAACATCTAACAGTTCCGGTGAAGAATGAGGCTGTTTATACCATTCCTCGTAAACCGCCTTGTCGTTGTAACGATAGTCGCCGGACAGGTCAATCACCTTAAGACCTAATTCATATAATTTAGGGATAATTTCTTTAGATGCACCGTGAGGCAGAGCGGTAAACACCAGGTCACAGTTCTCAGCCACTTTTTCCGGAACAGGTGCAGAAAGAACAATATCGCAAACACCTTTTAAAGCAGGATATACATCAGACATTTTCTGCCCTTCGTAGCTTTTAGAGGTGAGCATAGTCAGCTCGACTCCGCCATGTCCTTTCAAAAGACGCACCAGCTCGCTGCCAGCGTAACCGGTAGCACCTAAAATTCCAACCCGAATCATTAAAATCTTCCTTTCTCATGTAAACCATTTTGTATTATTATACAATACTATGCATAAAAATGCAATAGTAAATTTATTAAAATATTCACGTTTAAACAGAATTTTTTTGTCTATACTGTAAGCAGGAGTTGATAAATATGAAACATACCGTTGCTTTCTCTCTGCTTGCCGCCCTTCTTGTAACCTTAACCTGGGCCATCTCTTCCGAGGCAATCAGCAAGGACTTATCGTCAGGCATTGTCCGTTTGCATATTCTTGCAAACAGCGACAGTGCAGAGGACCAAAATCTCAAGTTAAAAGTTCGGGACAAACTGCTGGCAGAATCAAAAAACAAGCCAAACCTGTTAACCGACGCAGAAATTGAAGCCATCTGTGAAACAGAAATTAAGGAAAACGGCTACAACTATGCCGTTACCGTTCAGCGGGGCCGGTTTGCCTTTCCCAGAAAGACTTACGACAACCTGACCTTACCTGCCGGAACCTATAACGCTGTCAGGGTGTTAATCGGAGACGGCGAAGGACAAAACTGGTGGTGCGTTATGTATCCGCCTCTGTGTTTTACCGGTAGCACCGGCGGCTGCTTAGACGCAGACGCCCTAAACACCCTACAACATACCATAAGCCCGGAAAGCTATGCGATGGTCACCGAGGGAAATTCCATTACCGTAAAACCTTCTTTTAAATTGGTAGAGCTTTGGAACGAGCTAAAGGCCCATCTTAATTCATAATTTAATCACGGAATAATTCTTCCATTAAACGGCGTACATTGGCACGCCGTTTTTCTGTTTCTTCCTTATTTATGGTAAGCTCAACGCAGTCCCCCTCTTTTGCATCGGGAAGCAACGCCTGGGGGATTTTGTAAAACTGCTCATCATCGCTTTCTAAGATTAACATATTTTCTTCTATTCTGTCAACTACATACATCACGTTTCACCCTCCGAAGTTCTAAAGGTAACGGTTTGCCCGTCAGATATTGCCATAACCGTTCCGTCTCTGTCGGTCCTGTAAATTTCAATGCCCAGCTTTTCAATCCGGTTGACAACCTCTTTGTGGGGGTGGCCGTATTCGTTGTTTCCGTCACAGGAAATAACCGCCCAGGTAGGTGCTACCGCTTCTAAAAACTTTTTATGAGAAGAGGTGGACGAGCCATGGTGCCCCACCTTCAGTACATCTGCCTCAAGAGGGAGTCCGCTCTTTAGCATCTCCTGCTCAGAAAGCTTTTCCGCATCGCCGGTAAAGAGAAAAGAGGTTTCTCCGTAAGCAAGGTGCAAAACAAGAGAATAATCGTTTAATTCCTCGTAAGTATCAGAAGACGGAGCCACCACCGTCAAGGTAACGTCTTGCTCAACGGCAATACTGTCCCCCGCCTTTACGCCGTGGACTGTCAGCCCTTTGCTGTCAATTGCTAAAAGCAGTTTCTCAAAAGTGCCGCTTGTATGGCTGACCCGGGGCATATACACCGCACCCACTTCAACGGCCTCTAAAACCTGTACCATACCGCCAATATGGTCAGAATGGGGGTGGGTACAAATTAAATAATCTATTTTTTTGCATTGCCGTTCCTTTAAATAGGAAACAACACTTCGTGCGTTTTCCGCCTCACCGGCATCAATTAAAGCACATTTCCCACCAGGAAATTCAATAAAGGCACTATCCCCCTGCCCCACATCAATAAAAGAGACGGCTAGCTTTCCCGCTGTGTTGACGACAGGCTTTTTCTCTGAAAAATGATGCAATAAAAGACTGCATGCAAAAAGAACAACCAAAACAAGAACCGGATAAATCTTTTTCATAAAGCTCTCCTTCTTTTTTTCTTCCTTTATAATTGTATCACATCTTTTAAAAATAATAAAGCAAAAAAGAGGGATTTTCTTCTATATAATAATAAAAGAATGAATCAAGTTAACAAAATTAAAAAAAATTATAATTTTTTCAAAGAAAGCCTTGACATATTTACTTGACTATGATAGTATTATAAATTGCATTATAAGTCAAAATTAGGATTATTGTGCGTGCTAATTGGTAGAAATTCCCTGCTTAAAGCTTGCTTTTCTACCGTATAACAGACAGTACATAATGGTTCGAAAAATATAAATGAGGTGATCTAGGTAATGGTGCATCCGATCCAGTTAGGCAAAAATGTCAGAATGAGTTATGCGAAAATCGACGAAGTCCTGGACATGCCAAACCTGATTGAAGTTCAGAAGGACTCCTATCAGTGGTTTTTAGACGAGGGCTTGAAAGAGGTTTTTCATGACATTTCCCCGATCACAGATTACACAGGCAATCTGGTTTTGGAATTTATCGATTACAAGCTGGAGGACAAGGTTAAGTACGACGTAGAGGAATGTAAGACAAGAGATGCAAATTATGCATCACCCTTAAAAGCTCGCGTTCGCTTAATCAATAAGGAAACCGGCGAAGTAAAAGAGCAGGAAATCTTTATGGGTGATTTCCCGCTGATGACAGACCAGGGTACTTTTATCATCAACGGTGCTGAACGTGTTATCGTCAGCCAGTTGGTTCGTTCCCCGGGTATTTACTATGCCATGGAACATGATAAGACCGGTAAGGAGCTTTACAGCTCTACCGTAATCCCTTACCGCGGTGCTTGGCTTGAGTATGAAAATGATATTAACGATGTTCTGTCCGTCCGTATCGACAGAACCAGAAAAATCCCCATTACCGTTTTAATCCGTGCTTTAGGCGTTATTACAGACGATCAGATTTTAACTCTGTTCGGTGAGACAGAAGCCCTCTTAAACACCTTAGAAAAGAGTGCCTCCATTCAGTCTCAGGATGATGCTTTAATTGAGATTTATAAAAAGCTCCGTCCCGGCGAGCCTCCGGCAGTAGAAAGTGCCCGTTCTCTCTTAATGGGTCTGCTCTTTGATCCCAAACGGTATGATTTAGCTAAAGTCGGCCGTTATAAGTTCAATAAGAAGCTGGGCCTGGCTAGCCGTATTACCGGCTTTACTGCAAAAGAAGCCATTGCAGATCCCAGAACCGGCGAAGTGTTGCTGGCTGCTGACAGCTATATTTCTAAAGAAGTGGCAGAAAAAGCTGAGCTTGCCGGCGTTAACCAGGTTATTTTGGATATTAACGGAAAAGCCATTAAAGTCTTCTCCAATAATACCGTTACCTTATCTGAATACGTTGACTTTGACTGCTCCGATATGGGCATTCATGAAAAAGTCTGCTTAAATGTTTTAAACGAAATCTTAGAAGAAAATGAAGATGAAGCTTCTATCCGTGAAGCAATTATGCGTCGGATTGATGAATTGATTCCGCATCACATCACCATTGATGATATTTTCTCTTCTATTAACTATCAGATTGGTCTGTTATACGGCATCGGCACAACAGACGATATTGACCACTTAGGCAACCGTCGTCTGCGTTGCGTTGGTGAGCTTTTGCAGAACCAGTTCCGCATCGGTTTATCCCGTATGGAACGTGTTGTTCGCGAACGTATGACCATTCAGGATTTAGACGTTGTTACACCCCAGGCACTGATTAACATTCGTCCTGTTGTAGCAACCATTAAAGAATTCTTCGGTTCTTCTCAGCTCTCTCAGTTCATGGATCAGCTGAATCCCCTGTCTGAGCTGACACATAAAAGAAGACTGTCTGCCTTAGGTCCCGGCGGTTTGTCCCGTGACCGTGCAGGCTTCGAAGTTCGAGACGTTCACCATTCTCACTATTCCAGAATGTGTCCTATTGAGACGCCTGAAGGTCCGAACATCGGTCTGATTTCTTCGCTTTCTACCTATGCAAGAATCAACGAATACGGCTTCATTGAAGCACCCTATCGCCGTGTTGATAAAGAAACCGGTACTGCTACCGACGAAATTATCTACATGACCGCTGATATTGAAGACCAGTATATTATTGCTCAGGCAAACGAGCCCTTAGATGAACACGGCAAGTTTGTCAGCAAAAAAGTTGCAGCACGTTTTAAAGATGACATTATGGAAGTTGAGGCTTCCCAGGTTGACTTTATGGACGTTTCTCCCAAGCAGGTTGTTTCCGTTGCTACGGCAATGATTCCCTTCCTGGAAAACGATGACGCAAACCGTGCTCTGATGGGTGCGAACATGCAGCGTCAGGCTGTGCCTCTCTTAAAAACCCAGTCCCCCATCATCGGTACCGGCATGGAATACAAAGCCGCTAAAGACTCCGGTGTTGTTGTTCTGGCAAAGGAAGACGGCGTTGTTTCCAAAGTAAGTGCTGACGAAATTATTATTAAAGCTAAAAACGGTAATTTAACCACACATAAGCTCATTAAATTCACCCGTTCCAACCAGGGTACTTGCATTAACCAGAAACCCATCGTGGCTGAGGGCGACAAGGTGAAAAAGGGCGACATCATTGCTGACGGTCCTTCCACAGACCACGGCGAAATCGCACTGGGTAAAAACATTCTCATCGGCTTTATGACCTGGGAAGGTTATAACTACGAGGATGCTATGCTGATTTCTGAAAAGCTGGTTCGTGATGATGTACTGACCTCTATTCATATTGAAGAATATGAATGTGAAGCCCGTGACACTAAGCTGGGTGCGGAAGAAATTACCCGTGATATTCCCAACGTTGGCGAAGACGCTTTAAAAGACTTAGACGAACGCGGTATTATCCGTATCGGTGCTGAGGTTCGCTCCGGCGACATCTTAGTCGGTAAGGTAACACCTAAGGGTGAAACTGAACTGACCGCTGAAGAAAGACTGCTTCGTGCCATCTTCGGTGAAAAAGCCCGCGAAGTTCGTGATACGTCTCTGCGTGTTCCCCACGGCGAAGCCGGTATCATTGTTGACGTAATTGTCTTCGACCGTGAAAAGGGTGACGAACTGCCCCCGGGTGTTAACCAGTTAGTACGTTGCTATATTGCTCAGAAACGTAAGATTTCTGTGGGTGACAAAATGGCTGGTCGTCACGGTAACAAGGGTGTTATTTCCCGTATTCTGCCGGAAGAGGATATGCCCTTCCTGCCCGACGGTACTCCCCTTGAAATCGTACTGAATCCCTTGGGCGTACCTTCCCGTATGAACATCGGTCAGGTTCTCGAGGTTCACCTCGGCTTTGCCGCAAGAAATCTCGGCAT
>JAFQWH010000064.1 GCA_017407515.1 Clostridia bacterium
AAAAAAAATCGGTACAAGCTATGCTTGTTCCGACATGGTGACCCGTACGAGAATCGAACTCGTGTTACCGCCGTGAAAGGGCGGTGTCTTAACCGCTTGACCAACGGGCCATTAAAGATATAGAAACATCGGCAAGAGAAACCATATAGCCGATGGAATCTTTGCTATCACGATTGACAGCTTGTTTATTATAACAGATAATTTAAGGCTTGTCAATATGTTTTTTAAAAATTTTTAATATTTTTATTTCGGGGCGGAGAGTCCTGTCAGGGGCGATGTTTCCATCGCCCCTGACAGGTTCCGTACTACTGCATTAACTCGCAAACTGCGTTGGTATATGCCACCGGATCTTCAACGGGCAGGCCCTCAATTAAGAGTGCACTGTCATAGAGCACGCCGGCGTATTGTTTCAGCTTTTCTTTATCACTTGCAAGTAATGCCGACAGTTTTTCAAAAATCGGGTGGTTAACGTTAATTTCCAAAATCCGTTCGGCTTTTACCTTTTGGTCATTAGGCATAGCATTTAGCACCTTTTCCATTTCGATGGACAAAGCACCGTCGCTGGTTAAACAAACAGGGTGGGATTTTAAACGGGAGGACGCACGAACCTCTTTTACTTTTTCAGAAAGTGCATCGGTCATGAACAAGAACAGGTCTTTGTTTTCTTCTTTCTTCTTTTCGTTTTCTTTCTTTTCCTCTTCCGTTTCAATATCCAAATCCCCGGCGGAAACGGATTTAAAGGTTTTGCCCTCGAATTCGGAAAGCATTTGAATGGTGAATTCGTCTACCTCGTCTGTAAAATAAAGAATTTCACAGCCTTTTTCAGCTACAAGCTCTGTCTGGGGCAGTTTTTCAATTTTTTCAATGCTTTCACCGCAGGCGTAGTAGATATATTTCTGGTCTTCCTTCATGCGGGAAACATATTCAGACAGCGTGACCATCTTCTTTTCATCAGAAGAGTAATACATCAAGAGGTCAGAAAGTAAATCTTTGTCTCTGCCGAAATTATCGTAGATGCCGAATTTAATCTGACGGGAGAAATTCTGATAGAATTTTTCGTATTTTTCTCTGTCGTTTTTCAGCATAGAGGTAAGCTCTGCTTTAATCTTCTTCTGCAGGTGAGAAGCAATGGATTTAAGCTGGCGGTCGTGCTGCAGAATCTCACGGGAGATGTTTAAGGAAAGGTCAGCAGAATCCACCAAGCCTTTTACAAAGCGGAAGCATTCAGGCAAAAGCTCGCTGCATTTTTCCATAATCATAACGCCGCCGGAATAAAGCTCCAGCCCTTTTTCAAAATCCTTAGTATAAAAATCGTAGGGTGCGTGGGCCGGAATATATAAAAGGGCGGTGTAGCTGGTCAGACCTTCAACACTTGTATGAATGACAGCCAGGGGGTCTTCAAAGTCGACGAACTTGTCCTTATAAAAGCTGTTATATGCAGCATCGTCCAGCTCAGATTTTGCTTTTTTCCAGATGGGAATCATGGAGTTCAGGGTTTCTACTTCTTTATATTCTTCAAATTCCTCTTTATTATCCTCTTTCGGCCGGCGTTTCGTTACTTCCATTAAGATGGGGTAGTGAATATAATCAGAGTATTTTTTCACTATGGCACGCAGAC
Organism: Clostridia bacterium; assembly: GCA_017407515.1. GTDB lineage: Bacteria > Bacillota > Clostridia > UBA1381 > UBA9506 > UMGS755. The sequence continues at coordinate 1,619 of JAFQWH010000064.1, forward strand.
GATATTCGTCTAAAAACTCATCGTAATTTTCGTCCTCGGTGTTTTCTTTTAAGTAAAGAACAATTTGTGTGCCGACAGTTTCTTTTTCTGCCGGGGTTACGGTATAGCCCTCGGTGTCTTCCGCCTCCCAGCAAAAAGCCTCGGCGGAATCAATACTCCGGCTTGTTACGGTTACGCGATCTGCCACCATAAAAGCAGAATAAAAGCCTACACCGAACTGACCGATAATATCAATATCTTCAACCTTTTCGTTCTCGGTTTTGAATTTTAAAGAGCCGCTTTTGGCGATGGTACCTAAATTTTCCTCCAGCTCTTCTTTTGTCATGCCGATACCTGTATCAGTAATGGTCAGGGTACGGTTTTCTTTGTCCGCATCAATACGGATATAAAAATCATCTTTCGAAAAGCTTAAATTTTCATCGGACAGGGTGCGGTAGTAAAGCTTATCTGTTGCGTCGCTGGCGTTGGAAATCAGCTCTCTGAGGAAGATTTCTTTATGTGTGTAAATAGAGTTAATCATCAATTCTAAAAGTCGCTTAGACTCAGATTTAAACGCTGTTTTCGTCATGGGTTTTACCTCCAAAAAGAAATATTAGCACTCTCTATCTTAGAGTGCTAATATTTATTGTATCACAATTTCTTAATTTGTCAAGGGGTTTATGGGAAATTACCAACCGAACCAGGAGAAAGGAATGGGTGACGGGGTGTATTGCTGGGTTGGCTGGGACGGAGCTTTGCTTGTGGGTTTTTCCTCCTGCAGAGTCAGGGTAACGTTCATAATCTTACCGCCTCGGTTAATCTGCACAACCATTTTATCACCCACAGAATGCGTATCTCTGATTTTGTTAACGGCATCAATGGTCGTTGTTTTTTGTCCGTCACAGGCAATAATAACGTCGCCTTTTTTCAGTCCAGCCTTGTCTGCCGCACTGCCGTCCAGTATGCCATCAACATACACGCCAACGGGCAGGTCGTTTGCGGCGGCAATGGCCTCTGTGACGGTGATGCCGGTAATACCGATAACAACACGTCCTGTTACGTAGCCGTGGGTAATAATAGATTCAATAATGGGTTTTGCTTCGTTAATGGGAATGGCAAATCCTAAGCCCTCAATGTCATAACCGGTGGATTTTGCTGTGTTAATACCGATAACCTGGCCGCGGGTGTTTAAGAGTGCACCACCGGAGTTGCCGGGGTTAATGGCGGCATCTGTCTGAATCATGGTCATTTGCTTACCGTCAATTTCCATGGAACGGTTAATGGCACTAATGTATCCAACGGTGAGTGTACCGGCAAGCTCTTCACGCAGGGGATTACCGATAGCAAGTGCCAGCTCACCGACACGCAAGGTAGAGGAATCACCCAATTCGGCAAAGGGCAGAGGCTTATCACTTTCTACTTTTAAAACGGCAATATCTGTCCGTTCGTCTGTGCCGATGAGTTCTGCATCAAAGCTTTGACCGGCAATGGTATTGACAGTAATGGAGGAAGCACCCTCAACTACGTGATTATTGGTAACAATGTAACCGTCTTCCCGGAGAATGATGCCGGAGCCGCTGGAAAGCTGGCTTTGAATATACCCGGCACTTTGCGACTTACATAAAATAGTTACTACAGCCGGAGAAGCAATTGCGTAAATATCGGGAATGCTGAAGGTACCGTCAGATGCACCGGTTGCAATTTGAATAATTTCGTTGCTATAGCCCTGTGCCCGCAGAGCGTCACCGGGTTGGGGTAAAACAGAGCCGGGAGCTAGAGCCGGTCGATAAACAAAACTAAAAACACCCAAACACAGACAGACCGTTACGATGGAACTGATAATTGCAACGACAACAGGGCATCGGAAAAAATTCTTAAGCCGTTTGGGCTTTGGTTTATAAACCGCCAAAGGGTGTTTACATTTGGCAGACTTAAAATGCTTTTCAAAATCGTCAGAAAACCAGCCCTCTTTGTTTTCTATTGTTTCAACTTGTATAGAATCATCAATTTTTTCATCATGGATATCAAAATTCTTTTCTTCCATTGCTTATCCTCCTTGTTCTGACTAAGCATTATGTTCTATGCTACTATCATACTACTTTTTTTTGTCATTAGTATGAACAATTTGTAAATTCGACTAAATTTTCGCGTATCTTTTCTTTAAACAAAAAAATTTAAAAAAGTTCTTGACAAACTATGGTAATTAGGTTACAATAAGTAATGGTTAGTTTAAACTAATCTTTTTTAAACCCGTATAGTTAGTCTTGTCTAATTATAGATTTTTATGTAGAATCGAGAGAGAATTATGACTTTGTTAGAGGCTCAAGAGGGCAAAGAATACATAATTAAAAAAATCAATACAGACGATGAAGAATTAAATGCCTTTTTGTTTTCTTTAGGCTGTTACAGTGATGAACCCATTACGGTTATCTCTCATTTAAAAGGCGGCTGTGTGGTTTCTATTAAGGACGGTCGTTATAATATTGATAAACAGCTGGCAGAAGCTATTGTAGTCTATTAAATTTTTTATGCACGGAGCAATCCGTTGCATATTTTTTACCAAACGGTTAGTTCTTACTAACTAACCGAACAAGCAATATATTGTAAAGTAAACCTGTCAAGATACATATTTATTTCATCAAGGAGGAATCTTATATGAGAATTGCCTTAACGGGTAATCCCAACAGCGGTAAAACAACCATGTATAACGCCCTGACCGGCAGTAACGAAAAGGTCGGCAACTGGGCAGGTGTTACCGTTGATAAGAAAGAACACGCTATTAAAAAGAACTACTGCAGCGACAGTGAAACCCTGATTGCCGTAGACTTACCCGGAGCTTATTCCATGTCTCCCTTTACATCGGAAGAAAGCATTACCAGCTCTTATGTTAAAAAGGAAAACCCTGATGTTATTATTAACATTGTTGATGCAACCAACTTAAGCCGCAGCCTGTTCTTTACAACTCAGCTGTTAGAGCTTGGAATTCCCATGGTTGTGGCACTCAACAAAGCGGATATAAACAAAAAGAAAAAGACCGCGATTGATACAAAAGCTCTGTCTGAAAAGTTAGGCTGCCCTGTGGTTGAAACAATCTCCACCGCAGCTGACGGACTCAAGGAGATTATTGAAAAGGCAGTTGCTTTAAAGGGCCAGAGCCAGAATGCTCCTTACCAGCAGGGCGACATTGACCTCTCTAGCAAGCAGGAAGTGGAAAAGGCTGACAGAGCCCGCTTTGAGTTTGTTAATAAAATTGTTTCTCAGGTTGAAACCCGTAAGGTGTTGACCAAGGAGCGGAACTATCAGGATAAGATTGATGCCGTTCTGACTAATAAATGGTTAGGAATTCCCATTTTTGCTGTTGTGATGTACTTGGTTTTCCAGATTTCTCAGGTTTGGGTGGGAACACCTCTTGCTGACCTTTTAGTTGCCTGGCTTGAAGTCTTTCAGGGTTGGGTAGGCGAGCTTTTGGCTGATGCGAACCCGCTGTTATCTGCCCTTTTGGTAGACGGCGTTATTGGCGGCGTTATTGCGGTTGTGGGCTTTTTACCCCTTGTTATGGTTATGTATTTCCTGATTGCCCTATTAGAAGACTGTGGCTATATGTCCCGCGTGGCGGTTGTTTTAGACCCCATCTTTAAAAAAGTTGGTCTGTCAGGGAAATCTGTTATTCCTTTTGTTATTACTGTGGGTTGTGCTGTTCCCGGTATTATGGCGAGCCGTACCATTCGCAACGAACGGGAACGTAGAGCAACGGCTATGCTTGCTCCCTTTATGCCTTGCGGTGCGAAAATTCCCGTGATTGCCCTGTTTGCCGGAGCCTTTTTTGAGGATGCAGGCTGGGTCAGCACAACCATGTATCTGTCCGGTATTGTTCTGATTTTCCTCTGTGCACTTTTAATTAACAAAATTACCGGTTACAAAGCGAGAAAGTCTTTCTTTATTATTGAATTGCCCGAATATAAAGTTCCCAGTTTCTGGGGAGCGTTTAAGTCTATGTGCAGCCGTGGCTGGGCATATATCGTAAAAGCGGCAACCATTATTCTTTTATGTAATACTGCCGTACAGATTATGCAGAGCTTTACCTGGAACTTTACGGTAGCGGAAACGGCAGACAGCTCTATTTTAGCTTCTATTGCAGGCCCCTTTGCCTATGTTTTGGTTCCCATTGTTGGCGTTCTTTCCTGGCAGCTTGCGGCAGCAGC
>JAFQWH010000065.1 GCA_017407515.1 Clostridia bacterium
AAACAATGACACCGGCAATAGCGGCACCGATAGAACGGAAGGTGGAAAGAGAAGTGCGTTCTATGGGGTCTTCCGTTATGGCAGAAGCCATAGAGCCGTAGGGAATGTTAATGCCGGTGTAGCAAATGCTGCCCCAGAACAGGTAGGTTGCATAAATATAAACAAGCTTTCCCCAGTAAGGCAGGTTTTTTGCTGCCGGAATAAACATCATAATGCCGGCAAGAACCACGGGGACAGCCATGGCACGAATCCACGGCCGGAAACGGCCTCCTTTTTTAGGGGAAGAACGGTCAACAATCCGACCCATGGTAATGTCGGTAACAGCATCTAAGGCTCGGGCAACCAAAAAAAGAGTTCCCACAACCTCGCCGGCGATGCCTAAAACCTTCGTGTAAAAGACCATTAAAAATGAGCTTGCCAAAATAAAAAAGAAATCATTACCAATATCACCGAACATATAGCCGATTTTGTCACTTAAGCCAAATTTTTTCACATGTAAACACTCCTTTTGCCAGTTAGTGTAACCGTAAATCGAATTTATATATTACTTTTTCGGAAAAAATATAAAAAAGATGCTAAATTTTGAGAAATGAATGAAGAAAAATTGATTTCGAAACTTGACCAAAAGAATATCTTGTGATACAATATATCTTGAGATATTTTTGTTATACTAATAGTGTTATATTATAGACAACAAGAGAGGAGAAAATCATGGATAAGGAAAAAATTATTACAAAAATTTGTGACTCCGGTATCGTGGCTGTTGTTCGTGCCAAAGATGCAGATCAGGCAATCAGAATTGCCGATGCTTGTATCGAAGGCGGCGTTCCCGCTATTGAGCTGACCTTTACAGTTCCTGGTGCACATCATGTTATTGAGGAACTGTCAAAGCGTTACACCCCGGATCAGATTATTTTAGGTGCAGGTACTGTTATGGATTCTGAAACTGCAAGAATTGCAATTCTTTCCGGTGCACAGTATATTGTAAGCCCCTATTTTAATTTAGAAACCGTTAAGCTCTGTAACCGTTACAGAACAGCTTGTATGCCCGGTGCTATGACTATTAAAGAAGTTGTTGAAGCAATGGAAGCCGGAGCTGACATTGTTAAGCTCTTCCCCGGCGAAGCAGGCGGCCCCGGTATGATTAAGGCTATCCGCGGTCCGATTCCCTATGCAAAAATTATGCCCACCGGCGGCGTTGACGTTAATAACGTTGCTGACTGGATTAAAGCTGGTGCAGTTGCAGTTGGTGCAGGCAGTTCATTGACTGCCGGTGCTAAAACGGGTGATTATGCTGCCATTACAGCTATGGGTCGTGAATTCGTTAAGAGAATTAAAGAAGCAAGAGGACAATAATATTAAATAAATTGGAGGCAAAAAAATGGCTAAAGTAATTACTTTTGGTGAAATTATGCTCAGACTGCAGACCTATGATCATCAGAGAATCATTCAGGCAACCGGTCTTGAGGCTAAATTTGGAGGCGGCGAAGCAAACGTTGCGGTATCGCTCGCAAACTATGGTCATGATGCTCACTTTGTTACTAAGCTTCCCGATAACCTAATCGGTGCTTGGTGCGAATCTGAACTGAGAAAGTATAATGTTAAAACTGATTACATTGCAAAAGGCGGCGAGCGTGTCGGTATCTACTATGTAGAAAAAGGTGCTTCTCAGCGTGCTTCCACGGTTACTTACGACCGTGCTCATTCTTCCATTTCAACAGCAAAACCTGCTGACTTTGACTGGGATGCAATTTTTGACGGTGCAGAGTGGTTCCACTTTACCGGTATCACCCCGGCTCTGTCTGATGATGCGGCAGAACTTTGTCTACTCGCCTGCAAGGCTGCAAAAGCAAAGGGTGTTACCGTAAGCTGTGACTTAAACTTCAGAAAGAAGCTTTGGACCAGCGAAAAGGCAGGCAAGGTTATGGCCGGTTTAATGGAATATGTTGACGTTTGTATCGCAAACGAAGAAGACGCTGAAAAGGTATTCGGAATTCGTGCTGCTGCAACGGATATTACCTCCGGCGAACTGTCTGATGCCGGTTACCGTGATGTTGCAAAGCAGCTGGCTGACCGTTTCGGTTTTTCTCACGTTGCTATCACCCTGCGTGAAAGCATTTCTGCATCTGTTAACAACTGGTCTGCACTGTTCTATGACGGCAAGGACTATTATAAATCCAAGAAATATACCATTAACATCGTTGACCGTGTCGGCGGCGGCGACTCTTTTGGTGGTGGCCTTATTTACGGTATGCTGGAAAAATACAGCATGCAGGATACCATTGAATTTGCTGTGGCAGCTTCCTGCTTAAAGCACTCTATTGAGGGCGACTTTAACTTAGTCAGCGTAAAAGAGGTTCAGGCGTTAGCTGGCGGCGATGGTTCCGGCAGAGTACAGAGATAATTTTACTTGCAGTGCGGCCGGACGTTCGGTCGCACTGCAAGACTTTTTTGTGAGGCTAGCTTGTTGCTGCCTTGATTTGTTAAGTAAGCTAGGGGGCGTTTTTAGAAGATGAACAAACAAGAATCAGTTATGATTTCAGACAAAGTACATGAAGAGTGCGGCGTATTTGGTTTTTATGATAACGACGGTTTTGATGTTGCAAGACTGACCTATTACGGACTGTATGGTCTGCAGCATAGAGGACAGCAAAGTGCCGGTATTGCGGTTAATGATGATAACACCTTTCATTGCCACAAGGACTTGGGTCTGGTTCCGGATATTTTCAATGACCGCATTTTAAACAACTTAACAGGTACAATTTCCGTCGGTCATGTTCGCTATTCCACCAAGGGCGGTAACAATCGTGAAAACGCACAACCTTTGGTATATCAGTATGTGAAGGGCACCCTGGCTTTAGCTTATAACGGTAACTTAATTAACGCAAGTGAGTTGCGTGAAGAATTTATGAAAAACGGTGCGATTTTCCATACATCTATTGACCCTGAGGTTATGATGTATAAAATTGCCCAGGAGAGAATTAAGACTCATGCTATTGAGCGTGCGGTTTTAAACATGATGGATTTTGTTCACGGAGCTTATTCTTTAGTTTTAATGAGCCCCAGAAAGCTCATTGGTGCCAGAGACCCTTATGGTCTGCATCCTCTTTCTATTGGTAAACTGGAGAATTCTTATGTACTGTCTTCGGAAACCTGTGTGTTTGATAACATTGGTGCAGAGTTTATCCGTGACGTTGAGCCGGGTGAAGTCGTTTGGGTTGATAAAGACGGTCTTCATTCCATTAAGCACGAAAAGGCTTTGGAGAGAGCCAGAATCTGTGTTTTTGAATACGTATATAATGCAAGGCCCGACAGCGTAATTCAGGGTGCCAGCGTGTATGAAGTCAGAAAGGCAATGGGCCATCAGCTGGCAAAGGAGCATCCTGTGGATGCTGACCTTGTCTTCGGCGTTCCCGATTCCGGTCTTTGTGCCGCCATTGGATATGCAGAGGAATCCGGCCTGCCTTACGGTAAGGGTTTTATTAAAAATAAATATGTCGGCAGAACCTTTATTCTGCCCACGCAGGCACAGCGTGAAGCAGCTGTTAACATTAAGTTAAATGTTTTAAAGAGCAGTGTAGCGGGGAAGAGAGTTGTTATGATTGATGACTCCATCGTTCGCGGTACTACCTGTGCCAACATCATTCGTGCCTTAAAAGAAGCTGGAGCCAAAGAGGTGCATATGCGAGTTTCTTCGCCACCGTATTTATGGCCCTGCTATTTCGGAACGGATATTCCATCCCGGGATTGCTTAATGGCTGTAAAATACAGCATAGAAGAAATCAGACAGAAAATTGGTGCTGATTCTTTAGGCTATTTAAGTGTTGAAGGCTTAAAGGAAGCAACTAAGGCACTAAATTGTGACTATTGTCAAGCGTGCTTCACAGGGAAATATCCCATGGAAGTTCCCCTGAATGTTAACGAAGTAGATTATAAACACACCGAGGAGGGCAAAAAATGAGTACAGCATATAAAGCAGCCGGCGTTGACGTTGAAGCCGGTTACGAAGCAGTTAAACTGATGAAAGAACACGTAAACAAAACCTTTACCCCCGGCGTTTTAAGTGGCCTTGGCGGTTTTGGCGGTTTGTTTGAACTGGGGAAAGGCTATGAAAACCCTGTTTTAGTTTCCGGTACTGACGGTGTCGGTACAAAACTCCGTCTTGCCTTTTTAATGGACAAGCATGACACCATCGGTCAGGACTGTGTAGCTATGTGTGCTAATGACATTGCCTGCTCCGGTGCGAAACCCCTGTTTTTCTTAGATTACCTTGCTGTAGGCAAAAATGTTCCCACTCGCATTGCAGAAATCGTTAAAGGTGTAGCTGACGGTTGTCAGCTTGCCGGTGCTGCCTTAATTGGCGGTGAAACGGCTGAAATGCCCGGTTTCTATGCAGTAGATGAATATGACCTGGCAGGCTTCTGCGTTGGTGTTGTTGACAAAAATAAGATTGTTGACGGCACTAAGACAAAGAAAGGTGACGTGCTGGTTGGTATTGCCTCTTCCGGTATACATAGTAACGGCTATTCTTTAGTCCGTAAAATCTTTAACTTAGATTCTGATTGTGCTAATGAACGCCTGGCGGAGACTCCGGCAGGTCTTGGCACAACCTTAGGCGAGGCACTTTTAACTCCCACTAAGATTTATGTAAAACCCCTGTTGTCTGTTATTGAGAACTTCGGCATTAACGCTGTTTCTCATATTACCGGCGGCGGTTTTTACGAAAACATTCCCCGTATGCTGCCTGATGGCCTCCATGCGGAAATCAAGAAGGATAGCTACAATGTTCCTGCAATTTTCCGCTTAATGGAAGAGACAGCAAAGCTCTCCGAACGCGACCTTTATAACACCTTTAACATGGGTATCGGTCTTTGCCTGGCTGTTGATAAAGACAAGGCAGACGCCATTGTGAGCCACTTAGCTACTCTGGGCGAAACAGCTTGGGTTATCGGTGAAGTAGCAGAAGGCGGCGGCGATGTTGTTTTAGGCTAAGGTGAATGCATATGGAAAATAAAAAACGAATTGGCGTTTTGGTTTCCGGTGGCGGCACGAACTTGCAGGCACTGATTGACGCCCAGGCTCGGGGCGAGCTAAAAAGCGGCGAAATTTCCGTTGTTGTGGCAAGTAAGCCCGGTGTTTTTGCTCTGGAGAGAGCCGCTAAAGCCGGTATCCCCGGCGTTGTTGTAGAGCGTAAGTCTTTTTCAGATAAAGCAACTTTCGAAGCAGCACTGTTAGAGGAACTTACAAACCGCCAGATTGATATTTTAATTTTAGCGGGCTTTATGCTGGTACTTTCTGATGATTTTGTCAAGCGTTTTCCTGACAGAATTATCAATGTTCACCCGGCACTGATTCCGTCGTTTTGCGGCGATGGGTTCTATGGACTTCACGTTCACGAACGTGCTTTAGAGTACGGCGTTAAGGTAACCGGTGCTACCGTGCATTTTGTAAACGAGGTGACAGACGGCGGAGCCATTATTCTGCAAAAGGCTGTGGAAATTCCTGAGGGGATTTCAGCAGAAGACCTGCAGCAGAAGGTTATGAAAGAAGCAGAACATATCCTGCTTCCCAAAGCGGCAGAGCTTTTATGTGCCGGCAGAGTCAAGCGTGACGGTCGGCGTGTTATCATTTTATAAATTTCAACAAAAGAAGGGAAGAGTATCATGGCAAAAAGAGCATTACTGAGTGTATCAGATAAAAACGGCATTGTAGATTTTGCAAAAGGACTTATTGACTTAGGTTTTGAAATTGTTTCCACAGGCGGAACTAAAAAGGCGTTAGAGGCAGCAGGCTTAGCTGTTACCGGCGTTTCTGAAATTACCGGTTTCCCTGAATGTTTAGACGGTCGTGTTAAAACCCTGCACCCGAAAATTCATGCAGGTATCCTGGCAATGCGTTCCAACCCTGAACATATGGAACAGCTGAAAGAGCTAGGCGTTGACACCATCGACGTTGTGGCAATTAACCTGTATCCCTTTAAAGAAACGATTCAGAAAGAGGGCGTAACCTTAGAAGACGCCATTGAAAATATTGACATTGGCGGCCCGACAATGATTCGTGCGGCAGCTAAGAACTACCAGGACGTTGCTGTTGTGGTTGACCCGGCAGACTATGAAACCGTTCTGGCTGAGTACAAGGCAAATGGCGAAGTGAGCCGTGATACTAAGTTCTACTTAGCTTATAAAGTGTTTGAACATACCGCAAGCTATGATACTTTAATTTCTACATATTTAAGAAAGACAATCGGCAAGGAACTGTTCCCCAAGAACCTGTCTTTAACCTTTGAAAAGGTGCAGGATATGCGTTACGGCGAAAACCCGCACCAGCAGGCTGTTTTCTATAAAGAAGTCGGCCCCTGCTGCGGTACGCTGTCTGCTGCAAAACAGCTGCACGGTAAGGAACTTTCTTACAACAATATTAACGATGCTAACGGTGCACTCGATTTAGTAAAAGAATTTACTGAACCCACCGTTGTTGCATCTAAGCATGCTAACCCCTGTGGCGTTGGTACTGGCGAAACTATTTACGAGGCTTATATGAAAGCTTATGAGGGCGACCCGGTATCTATCTTTGGTGGCATTATTGCGGCAAACCGCGAGATTGATGCGGCAACCGCGGAAGAGATGAGCAAAATTTTCTTAGAGATTATCGTTGCTCCCTCTTTCTCAAAAGAAGCTATTGAAATTTTAACACAAAAGCAGAATATTCGTCTGTTAGAGCTGCCCAGCATCGCAGTTAAACCCGATATTAACGATTTTGACATGAAAAAGGTTATGGGTGGACTCTTAGTTCAGCAGCGTGATACAGAGCTGTATGACGAAGAAAACTGGCAGGTTGTCACCAAAGCACAGCCCACAGAGCAGCAGATTCGTGATATGAAGTTTGCGTGGAAAGTGGTTAAGCACACAAAATCTAACGCTATTGCAGTTGCAAAAGACAATATGTCCATCGGTGTTGGCCCCGGCCAGACAAACCGCGTTATGGCGGCAAGAATTGCTTTAGACTATGCAGGCGATCGTGCAGAGGGTGCAGCATTGGCATCTGACGCTTTCTTCCCCTTCCCGGATACTGTTGAAGAGGCTGCTAAAGCCGGCATCAAGGCGATTATCCAGCCCGGCGGCTCTAAGAAAGACCAGGAATCTATTGACGCTTGCGATAAACATGGTATTGCTATGGTGTTCGTAGGTATGCGTCACTTTAAGCACTAAAATCGGAAAGGACAGAACAACATGAAAGTTTTGGTTGTTGGCGGCGGTGGCCGTGAACATACAATTTTATGGAAGCTTGCCCAGAGCCCGATGAAACCTGAGCTTTTTGCAGCTCCGGGTAACGGCGGTATCTCTCAGATTGCGACTTGTGTAAACATTAAAGCAACTGATGTTGAGGGCGTTGTTTCCTTTGCAAAAGAAAACAAGATGGACTTTGTTGTGGTTGCACCGGACGACCCCTTGATGCTGGGTATGGTAGACCGCTTGGAGGCTGAGGGCATCAAGGCTTTCGGTCCCCGTCAGAATGCGGCTATCATTGAGGGTAGTAAGGTGTTCTCTAAAGAACTGATGAAGAAATATAACATTCCCACAGCGGCATATGAGGTTTTTGACAATGCTGATGCGGCTATCAGCTACTTAGAAACTGTTTCTTACCCGACGGTTATCAAAGCTGAGGGCTTAGCTTTGGGAAAAGGCGTTATCATTGCAGAAAGCTTTGAAGAAGCAAAAGCGGCAGTTAACGACATGATGTGCGACAAGGTCTTTGGCGATGCGGGTAACCGCGTGGTCTGCGAAGAATTTTTAACCGGTAACGAGGTTTCTGTTTTAGCTTTTACGGACGGTAAGACAATTTACCCCATGGTTAGTGCTCAGGACCACAAGCGTGCCTATGACAATGACGAGGGCTTAAATACCGGCGGTATGGGTACTTTTTCTCCCAGCAGACTCTATACAGATGCCATTCATGAAGAATGTATGAAAAACATTTTCCTGCCTACGGTTGAAGCTATGAACAAAGAGGGCAGAACCTTTAAAGGCGTTCTGTACTTTGGTTTGATTATGACCAAAAACGGCGTTAAGGTAATTGAATATAACGCCCGCTTTGGTGACCCCGAAACCCAGGTTGTTCTGCCCAGACTCAAGACAGATTTGTTAGAAATCTTTATGGCTGTGGCAGATGAACGCCTTGGCGAGATTACTGTTGAGTGGGAAGACAATGCAGCTGTTTGCGTTGTTATGGCGTCCGGCGGCTATCCTAAAAAATATGCAACCGGCTTTGAAATTAAAGGCTTAGAGGCTGCAGAAGCAGACCCCAACCTGACTGTTTTCCACGCAGGTACCAAGCGTGACGGCGATGCTTTCTTAACCGCCGGCGGCAGAGTGCTGGGCGTAACAGCGGTATCTTCTAATTTAGAAGAAGCTATCACCAAAGCCTATGAGGGTGTTTCCAAAATTTCCTTTGAGGGTGCTCACTACCGCAAAGATATTGGCAGAAAAAAGGAAATTGTGTTTTAAGTAAAAGAAGGTATAAACATTGGCTAGAAAAGTTGTAGATTTTCATGCCCATGCTTTTCACGATAAAATTGCAGAAAAGGCGGCAAAAAATCTCAATCAGTATTACGGAATTCCTTTGGCAGGAAACGGCAAGTTTTATGTTGTGACCGACAGCATGAAAGAAAATAAAATTGATAAGCTGGTGGTTCATGCAACGGCGACAAAGCCGGAGCAGGTGGAGGTCATTAACGACTACGTTGCCGGGCTCATAACGCGGGATATTATCGGTTTTGGAACTCTGCACCAGGGTTATGATGCCTATGAAAAGGAGCTTGACAGAATTAAGTCCCTCGGTCTTCGGGGTATTAAGTTTCACCCCATTTTTCAGGGCTTTAAAATTGATGATTCCGCCATGTATCCAATCTACCGTTGCATTGCGGCACATAAATTGCCGGTTTTGATGCATATGGGCGATAAAAACGCCGACGGTGCAACGCCGAAACGACTGGCAAAGGTTTTAGACGAGATTCCCGATTTAACTGTTGTAGCGGCTCATTTAGGCGGCGTGTTTGAGTGGGACAAGGCAGAAAGATTTCTGTACGGTCGGAGAAACGTATATCTCGACACATCAAGTGCAATGCGTTTTTTAGAGCCGGAGGAGACCACCCGTATCATTCGTGCCCACGGTGCTGACCGTGTGCTGTTTGGAACGGATTACCCCTTATCACTGCACCGGTATGAGTTAGAACTTTTTGATAAGTTGGGTCTTTCTCAAGAAGAACAAGAAGATATTTTATGGAAAAATGCATACCGTCTGCTGAAGCTTTAAAACAGCAGGCAGAAGAGGAATTATGAAGCATAATGATATTTTAGCGGCGATGATTTCGCCGCTTTGTTCTTGGTACGAAAAAAATAAAAGACAGCTTCCCTGGCGGGAAAACCGGGACCCTTACCGGGTTTGGGTGTCTGAAATTATGCTGCAGCAAACAAGGGTAGAGGCGGCACTACCGTATTATAAGCGGTTTTTAGAGGCGTTGCCCACCGTAGAGGCCTTGGCAAAGGCACCGGAAGAACTTATTTTAAAGCTCTGGGAAGGACTGGGGTATTACAGCCGTGTACGGAATATGCAGAAAGCGGCGGTAACCGTTGTGGAAGAATATAACGGCAAGTTTCCGGCTGACAGAAAGCTCCTGTCCCGCCTTTCCGGCATTGGGGAATATACCGCCGGGGCTGTGGCGTCTATCGCCTTTAATCTGCCGGAACCGGCAGTTGACGGGAATGTTCTCCGAGTTGTAGCAAGGCTTTTAAACGATGATACGGATATTATGCTGCCTGCCTTTAAAAAAGAGGTACAGGCTGAGCTATCTAAGGTTTACCCACTGGCTTCCGATTGTGGTGACCTGACCCAGGCGATTATGGAGCTGGGAGCTTTAATCTGTATTCCCGGCGGCGTACCGCGTTGCGATGCCTGTCCCCTTGCTCACCTTTGCAAAGCAAGAGAAGAGGGGAGAGAACAGCTTCTGCCGGTGCGAAAGGTTAAAAAAGAGAAAAAGCTCTTTAACAGAACCGTTTTCGTTATGGAACACGGGGGCAAGGTTGCCCTTGTAAAACGCCCGAAAGGCGGCGTTTTAGCGGCATGTGGGAATTTCCGGCGGCTGAGGGGCACTTGAAAGCGAAAGAACAAGAAACATGGCTGGAATCTTTTGGCGGAGCAGAACGAATTTCTGAATTGGCAGAACACCGCCATGTTTTTACCCATCTTGTTTGGAACATGAAAAGCTACTATGTAGAGGCGAAAAAGGCAGATGAGGCATTTTTCTGGGTAACCCCGGAGGAACTTTTGAAAACCATAGCGTTGCCGTCTGCCATAAAGCCGTTTTTGCAGGCATATTTAGAGAAAAAGAAATCACAAGAAAAAAAGGGACTGCGGTAAAACCGCAGTCCCTTTTTGATGATCAAAATGAAGTTGTCAAGAGAACCGTCCCCTTGACACCCTCCCTTGTCACCAGTTGTCACCCTCAGTCAACAATAATGCCGTATCGGGACACATACCCAGTTTCATCAAACGATATACTAAACAGAATAGGACCGGAATAGGTTTTTCCTACGTAATATACTATATTCGTTCCTTCTACTACACCGTTTGTTCCAAGCAAATTTACTATTTGCTTATCGTTCATTTGGTATAAATCATATGTATCTATAAGACTTTCGAGCATTTTTTCTCTTTCCCAAATATCGATCTCCCATTTTTCGGGCGAGAATGTTTTTTGATTTTTATTTACTTGTACAACTACAATAAACGATGCTATTACAATAAATAATATAATGCCTATTATTATTTTCTTCAACAGCAAATCACCTCTGTTTAAGATATTGATGAAAATGTTTGACCATCGTTTGGGTGACAAAGGGACAGTTCTCTCGTCAGTGTTTTCTTAAAAATAATTTGTCGCTGATATTGAGTTAACCAGACAGTCCCTGAATACGACCTCAATATATCCGTAATCATATTCATAAATATATGTATTGTCTATTATCTTATTTGGTTGTCCTAATAATAATATAACCTGACTGTTGGACATACCTATTATCATGTGGCGTTCTTTTAAGTCATCTAACATTAAAAATCTTTGATTAGGATATTCCCTCCATTTTTCTACAGTAAAGTCTTTAAATTGATTACTTGAAAAGTTATAGCAACAGACAACTGACAACGCATACATGACACAAATTATAATTGATAACAGTGCGATATATCGTTCTTTTTTTACAACAATTCTCACATATAAAGGAGACAGTAAGGCTATTAGTGTAAGCAATAAACCTACAAAAATCCACTTGTTTCCATACAAGTCGTTAAAACATGAAAATAAACCCGCCTTAAATGCAAGTGACATATAGAAAAAGAGAAATATCCACATAGTAATGAATATTGAATATAATATTACATTTATAATCCTATTTTTCATTTAACGCACCTCAAATTACTATAACAACTTACTAAAAAATTGGAATTACACCATGTTTGGCATTGTCAATATGCGAGACACAAGGGGGACACAAAGGGACGGTTCTCTTGTGTCCTCAAGAGAACCGTCCCCTCGTGTCCTCGTCATCATCAACGAATATACGGCCATATAAATCCATCGGCATTTCCAGTTTGAGACCATCCACCATCTTCCCATTCATTGTAAATCCAAGTATTATCTTGTTTAATGAAATTATGAACACTACCATTAGTGTTATTAAAATTAACGCAATAAATCCTTGCGAAATCATTTGTATAGGTCAGAATTTTAAATTTTGATGCTGTGTTCACTTCTTTAAAACACAAAAATTCCTTAGCGTGTTGTGAAGTAATAATTTCACATTTTATTATTGAGCCGATCCAAAAAGTGATCAAAAACAAAATAACAATAAAAATTACTAAAATTTTTTTCATACTCATTCTCCATTAATTATTTATTCCGAGTAATTCTTGCATATAATAATAGTTTTCTTTTGCAAAATCACCAAATGGTCTACTCTGGGGAGTCGGATTTGGTCCATAAGAGCCGTATTCACTAATATTATATTATGTAGCTAAAATTGCTGTTCTACCATCAATTTCTGGGTATTCATCTTTCCAAATATCTTGAATCATACTTAAATAAGCTGCTGGGACACAAGGGGACGGTTCTCGTGTCTGCCCGTCGGTGTCATGTGTCACCGTAGCTTATCAAATATCTTTTTCTCATTTTCAGAAAAATCATTAAAGGATTCTAAATATTGGATATGTTCGTCCTCTACAAATGCACTTACTGTATGCATCTGACCTTCAGAATCAAAGCCATAGGATTTTATAAATTCATCTTTCGGAACAGTAATATACAATTTACATTGGTTCGTTTTGCTATCTACAAAACCATATCCTTCATCACTAATGACATATAAATTTCCCTTTACTTTTTTGTATTTTGAGACTCGATCCAGTAATGTTTCTATACCTAAGTCATCATCACGGTACATAATAAGTCCTCGATTACCTGCAGTGTTAAGTATTTGAAATTTGCCGTTCCCCACCACACAAACCGTGTCACGTCCAATATCACCATACGCCGTGTGTTGCCTTGTTTTAAAAACCTCTTCCCAAAATTTGATAGAAACAAAGCGTGTTATAGATTTATAATTGATTGCTACTAATATAATACCTACGATTGCTATAACTAACAGTAAGCTTGCTATAATTTTTTTCATTATGGCCACCTCACCTGAAAATCAACTGTCACCTGTTACTCATGAATTTCCCAAGAGGGATAGGGAATGGTGCCAAATTTTATTTGTTCTAATGATAAGATAGGATAGTTTTGTATTTCTTTTCCGTTTTTATAAACTATAACAAAATACTGTGGAGTTGACATATAAACATCTTCTAAAAAAGTAATTTCAAGGTCATCTTTGTTATCATACAATAGTTGCTGGTCTGAAACAGAAAACGCATTTTCGTTTCCAATTTGTACTATGCTGAGATTCCACTCTGCTTTGCTATTTTTCATTTTTGATAGGGGATATATTATTTCACTACCATGAGAAGGTTCCTCATAAAATAGCCACCAACAGACACCGCTTATAACTATAATAACTATTGATACTATTAATATAATTCTTTTCAAATCACTTACTCCTTGTAAATTTAATTGAGACACAAGGGGACGGTTCTCCTGTGCTTTTGCGACAAGGGGACGCTTCTCTTGACACCCTTACTGTCTCTTAAATTTATGACCGTTGTTTTCCAGTACCCCGTTTTTGTTTTTATATTCTGTCCAGGAAGCATTAGAACGATCACTGGAAGAACTCCCCGGGCTATATAGACGAACTTCGTCGATAGTTGTTTCATATTCGCCCTCTTCATCTAAATGGAGGCTTCCGTTTTTCTTCATAATTCTTCTGTATGTATTGTCGTCTCGCAGCACAATGACTACATCAAATTTGTTGCCTTTGTATTCGTAAGAGCCTTTATATGTTTCTCCGTCATATTCTTCTTCGTCTTCATCAACAAAAGAGGTAACTGACGAACTTTTTTTGCTGCTTTTTTTATCCGAATCGTCCTCGTCATCACCCGCAGAACAACCCAGCAGGGAAGACATCATAAGCACGAGAACTAATAGTAAAGACAATAATTTCATAAATTTTTTCATGTTAATTTCTCCTTGCTTTTTGAATTTGTTTTCATAATACCATACATGGGCTTTTCCTGTCAATGTTTAGCAAGGAAAGCAGCTTGAAAATTGTACTTTACTTTATCGCTGATTTATGATAAAATATAAAAAGAATTATGCCTTGCATATTGATTTTAAGAACATACAGTACTAGTTTTGAATCTAGGCTCTGGAGGAGAATTATGAGAAAAACAACATCAAAGCGTTCATCAAAATCTTCCTTTAAGCGTGCGTTGATTTTAACGGTCATTGCATTGGCTTCATTAGTTGTGCTATTTTTCTTATCCTTTTGGATTACGAGTTTATCGTTAAAGGCAAGTCAGGGAACCTTGTTCTCCAAGAAAAATGACGTTGCCTCTCCGTCTGCATCTGCAAAGCCGACCTACGAACAGTTGGAACAAATGGTAGCAGATAAAGATAGAGAAATTCAGCGGTTAGAAGAGGAATTGGCTCGCCTGCGTGGCGAAAGCCCGGCTTCGTCTGAATCGCCGGCTCCCAGTGCGACACCCTCAGGCGAACCTACAAAGACGCCGGAACCCACTAAAACGCCGACACCTTCTAAGTCTCCATCTCCAACGTCGGCACCTACCAAAACGCCGGAGCCGACAAAAACGCCACTTCCCATTACACCGCCGAATGCAGGAGCTGCAAACAATGAATAAGACACGGGAATATATAACACAAAGCGAAGCAGAAACCTATGAACTGGCAGAAAAACTGGCTATGCAGCTTTCCCCGGGGCAGGTTATTTGCCTGCGAGGGGATTTAGGCGTTGGGAAAACAGTTTTTGCCAAAGGGCTTTGTAGTGCTTTAGGCGTTGAAGAACACGTCAGCAGCCCCACGTTTACGCTGGTGAATGAGTATGACGGTGTTAAGGGGAAGATATATCATTTTGACCTATATCGGATTGAAGACCCCGATGAATTATATGAAATTGGTTTTGAAGAATTTGTAGGCGGTGAGGGCCTTGCCATTATTGAATGGCCGGAGCGTGCTGAAGAAATTCTTCCTGAAAACAGAATTGAAATTCTGTTGGAAAGTTGCGGCGAAGACGATCGCCGTGTGACAATTAAGGAGCTATTAGCATGATTGTTTTGGGCTTGGACGCATCATCTGATGCAGCGGCAGTAGGCCTTGTAGAAGATGGAACGTTGTTATGTGAATATACCTTGAATAACGGAAAGAATCATTCTGTTAAACTGCTTCCCATGGTTGAGGAAGTGCTTTTAAAAACGGGTATTTCTTTTCCGGAAATTGACGTTTACGCCTGTGGTGTGGGCCCCGGTTCTTTTACCGGCGTTCGTATTGGCGTGGCAACGGCAAAGGGCTTTGCACAAAGCTATCAAAAGCCGGTGGTTCCCATTTCCAGTTTGCAGATTCTGGCTGAGAACATCAGCGAATATGCCGGCCTGCGTGTTCCCTGCGTTCATGCACGGACAAACGAAGTTTACTGTGCAGTATATAACAGCCTGGGAGAGGAAGTTTTAGAGCCCTCTGTTATGACGGCTGCAGAACTTTCAAAATATCTTCGCGGGAAAGACTGTATGCTGTGTGGCGATGGTGTTGCCTTGCTTGAAAATTTAGGAGAGCAGGCGATTTTTGCAAAGCCGGGAGCAGGGATTATCCGCGGCGGAGCTGTGGCAGAGCTTGGGTTTAAACTTTTAGGAAAGCAGAAGCATTATGCCGAAGTGGCACCCCTTTACTTACGGGCGTCACAAGCAGAAAGAGAATATGAAGCCCGGCATAACGGGCATGACATTAAATAAACAGGAGGCAATACAATGATTGTTATTGGTAGTGACCACGGTGCTTTTGAACTCAAAAGCGTACTGGTAGAACATTTAAAAGCTAAGGGAAAGGAAGTTACAGATTGCGGCGTTTTTGACGCTACAAGTGTTGATTATCCCGACATTGCAAAGGAAGTTTGCGAAAAGGTAAAAAGCGGCGATTACGAGTTCGGTATTCTGCTTTGCGGTACCGGTATTGGTATCTCCATTGCTGCAAATAAAATTGATGGTATTCGCTGTGCTTTAGTTTGCAACGAATATATGGCAGAGAAGACCAAACAGCATAACAATGCTAACGTGATTGCTATGGGCGGTCGCGTGATTGGTCCGGACCTTGCGAAGAACATTTTAGATGCTTACATGAATGCTGAATTTGAGGGCGGTCGCCATCAGAATCGTATTGATAAAATTCACGCTTTAGAAAAATAAGCGAATAAAAGGGGGCAATCTTTCATGGATAGAAGAGATAAAATCAATTATTATCTGGATATTGCCGAAACAGTTTCAGAACGCGGAACCTGTCTGCGGCGTAATTACGGTGCTATTTTGGTGAAAAACGATGAAATTATTTCAACGGGCTATACCGGTGCACCCAGATCACGGAAAAATTGTATTGATTTAGGGCATTGTCTTAGGGAAAAAATGAATATTCCCTCCGGTGAACGCTATGAGCTTTGCCGTTCTGTGCACGCAGAAGCTAACTGCATTATTAGTGCATCTCGTCGTGATATGCTGGGTTCTACGTTGTACCTTGCCTGCCGTGATGCAAAAACCGGGCAAATGCTTCCCGGTTCTAACAGCTGCAGTATGTGTAAGCGGTTGATTATCAATGCCGGTATTAAAGAGGTTATCGTGAGAGACACACAGGATACCTACCGGATTATCCCTGTTTCCCGCTGGATAGCTAACGATGACAGTCTGTTTGAAGAAGAAGCAGGCGGCATGATTGAATCAGAGAAATAAAAAAATTAAGACGCTGTTTTTGGGGGGCAAAAAACAGCGTCTTTTTTTATAACAAGGATTGAAATTTTTTTTTTGGGGGGGGATTTCAACCCGTTGCTATATACTTTTTATACCGTTAATAGTTAACGGTGTTTTTCATTTTCAGACGAATTGAGTCTGAAATCATAGCGATAAACTCGCCGTTGGTGGGTTTTCCTTTATTGGTATCAATCGTATAGCCGAAAATACTGTTTAAAATCTCTTCTCGGCCACGGTTCCAGGCAACTTCTATGGCGTGACGGATGGCACGCTCTACCCGGGAGGAGGTAGTTTGGTAGTTGCGTGCCACGGTGGGGTACAACATCTTGGTAATGGAGTTAATAAACTCTTTGTCCTGAATACATAAGGTAATTGCTTCACGCAGATAGTTGTAGCCCTTAATATGAGCCGGAACGCCAATTTCATGAATTACATTTGTAATGATGGTTTCCAGATTTTCTGCACTGATAGGCGGTAATTTCTTGAGAGGTTGTGAATCTGTCAGCGTAAAATTGTCTGTCAGGCTTTCTGAAAGGCCGGTAGACATTACCCGGTGATTCTGCATAACCTGGCGGATTCTTTTTAAAATAATTTCATTATCTTCAATGGGTTTTACCAGATAATATTGTGCACCGGTTTGCAACGCTTTATGGGTGATGTTATCATGATTCATGGCAGAGAGCATAATGCACATTGTTTTTTTCTTTAAACCGGATTCCTGCAGTTTTTCTAAAAGTCCTAAGCCGTCAAGCCTCGGCATTACTACGTCCAGGATTGCAATATCCGGTTGTTTTTCTTTGATTAAATCAAATCCGTCCATGCCGTCGTGTGCCATGCCGACACATTCCATATCCGTAGTTTTTTTGATTTCCTTTTCCAGTTCCAGACAAAGCTCCTTGTTGTCATCAATTAAGACAACTGAGATTTTTTCCATTCAAAAATTCCTCCTCATGCGGTAAAAGAAATATACCAATTTTTTACAATTTTTATTCGTTGTGGTTATTATAACACTACCGTATAGCAAAAAGCAAGCTAAAAAATGGAAATAATTGTATAATTATGGAAGCCTTTGAAATTGTTTCAAAGCAAGGGGATAACATCAAGGAAAAGCAATAAAAAAAGTGACAAACGACACGAAAAGTGTCAAAGAAATAAAGTGAAAAAATGTTGCAATTTGAAGTTTTTTCCCGTAAAGAGAGAGTAGAGTTAAATGGCTTTGCCGGAAGAAAATAAAACGACTGGAAAAATGTACAAAAAAAGGAGAAAAAAGCAGCTAATAATTGTACATAATTTCTTTTTTGTTTCCTATTTATTTTATATAATATTTGTGGTATAATATAAAATAAGTATATTTTTTAATCAGGCAGGCTCAAAAGGTAAGATGTAAGAAATAAGCCTTAAAGCTGTATTTACGGTTTATTTCTTATCTCTTGCTTTTGTGCGTGTCAAAAATTGGAGGTTTAACATGTTTAGAAGTTTTGAAATGGAACTGGCGGGTCGTCCGCTGGTAATCGAAACAGGCAAGTATGCAGAGCTTGCCGGCGGTGCTGTTATGGTTCGCTACGGTGATACCGTAATTCTTTCTACCGCAACTGCTTCTGCAAAACCCAGAGAGGGTATTGACTTCTTCCCGTTGAGTGTGGATTTTGAAGAAAAGCTCTATTCTGTTGGTAAAATCCCCGGTGGTTTTATTAAGCGTGAGGGCAGACCTACTGAAAAGGCAATTCTGACCTCTCGTGTAATTGACCGTCCGATTCGTCCCTTGTTCCCCAAAGATCTGCGTAACGATGTTTCTGTTGTTAACACCGTTATGTCTGTTGAACAGGACAATTCTCCTGAAGTTGCTGCTATGATTGGTACTTCCTGTGCCATCAGCATTTCTGACATTCCTTGGAACGGTCCTATTGGTGGCGTTATTGTTGGCTATGTTGACGGTCAGCACGTTATTAACCCCACAGCTGAGCAGCGTGAGAAGAGCCTGATGACTCTGACCGTTGCCGGTACCAAAGAAAAGGTTGTTATGATTGAAGCCGGTGCTAAGGAAGTATCTGAAGACGTTGTTTTTGACGGTATTCAGCTGGCACATGAAGAAATCAAAAAGATTTGTGACTTTATTGCTGGTATCCAGGCTGAAGTTGGTAAAGAAAAGTTTGCTTATGAAGCTCACGTTGTTGACCCCGTTATGTATGAAGACGTGAAGGCTTTTGCTGAAGATAAGTTAAAGATTGCCTTAGATACTGACGATAAGAACGTTCGTGAAAAGAACTTAAAAGCTCTTTATGAAGAAATGTATGCTCACTTTGACGGAAAGTACACCGAAGAAGAGCATGGCGGTCAGATTTATGAAGCAATGGAAAAACTGCAGAAGACTATCGTTCGCCGTTGGATTTTAGATGAAGGCAAGCGTGTTGACGGCCGTGGTATTACCGATATTCGTCCTCTGTCTGCTGACGTTGGAATCCTGCCCAGAACCCACGGTTCCGGTATGTTTAAGCGTGGTCAGACACAGGTTTTAACCGTTGCAACCTTAGGTGCTATGGGCGACGCTCAGGCTCTTGACGGTATCGACTTAGACGACCAGAAGCGTTATATGCATCACTATAACTTCCCCTCATATTCTGTTGGTGAAACCCGTCCTTCAAGAGGTCCGGGACGTCGTGAAATCGGTCACGGTGCACTGGCTGAACGTGCCCTGGAGCCCGTTGTTCCTTCTGAAGAGGAGTTCCCCTATGCAATTCGTCTGGTTTCTGAAGTTTTAAGCTCTAACGGTAGTACTTCTCAGGCTTCTGTATGTGCCAGCACCCTGGCACTGATGGACGCAGGTGTTCCCATTAAGGCACCGGTTGCCGGTATCTCTGTTGGTCTTGTAACTGAAGGCGACCGCTTCATTACCATGGTTGACATTCAGGGCCTTGAGGACTTCTATGGCGATATGGACTTTAAGGTAGCAGGTACTAAAGAAGGTATTACTGCGATTCAGATGGATATTAAGATTGACGGTTTAACACCTCAGATCATCAAGCAGGCACTGGCACAGACCAGAAACGCTCGCTTCCAGATTATTGATGAAGTACTTCTAGCGACCATTGAAGCTCCCAGAGCATCTCTGTCTGCCTATGCACCGAAAATCTTCACAATGACTATTGACACTGATAAGATTCGTGACGTTATCGGCTCCGGCGGTAAGACCATTCAGAAGATTATTGCTGAAACCGGCGTTAAGATTGATATTGAAGATGACGGTAAGGTTTACATCGCAACCGCTGATGAAGAAATGGCTAATAAGGCTATGGAAATCATCAAGGGCTTAACCGGTAACATTGAAATCGGCTCTATCTATAAAGGTAAGGTTGTAAACATTCTGCCTTTTGGTGCGTTTGTTGAATTCCTGCCCGGTAAAGATGGTATGGTTCACATCTCCAAGCTTGCTAACAAGCGTGTAGAAAAAGTGGAAGATGAAGTTAATATCGGTGACGAAGTTATGGTTAAGGTCATCGAAATTGACAGACAGGGTCGCATCAATCTGTCCAGAAAAGATGCAATGAATGAATTAAACCTTTGGTAAAATTCAGCTTTCCCGGTTGACAGGAACCCATTGTCATACAGCAAAATGCGGCGGATGGTTTTTCCTGTTCCGCCGCGTTTTGTGTTATTTAGAACCTGTGCCGGGAAAAGGAGTTTTGGAATATGCTTTTAGTGGGAATTAACGCAAAATATATCCACTCAAATCTGGCGATTCGGTATTTATCTAAGGTAGACACCCGATGCAAGATTTGTGAATATACTATTTCCGACCGTCCGGAGACCATTGCGGCATCTCTTTTTAAGACGGGGGAGAAAACGTTTTTATTTTCCTGCTATATCTGGAATATAGAGCATGTGCTGAAAATTTGCGAAATTATTAAAAAGGCAGATTCTGCCGTAACGATTGTGCTGGGCGGTCCTGAGGTCAGCTTTGATGCAAAAGACAGGCTTTCAGCCAATCCTTTTATTGATTTTATCTTATGCGGCGAGGGAGAAAAGTCAATCTCTCCCTTTATTGATAGCTTAGAAACAGGCAATTTTTCCTGCGTTCCCGGGCTCTGTTATCGGGAGAACGGTGAGATACAAGAAAGCCTTATTCCGCCTCAAGAGACGGATTTAAACGAGGTTCCGTTTCCATATACTGAGGCAGATATGCCGGTGCTTAAAAACCGGATCGTGTATTACGAAACCTCTCGCGGTTGCCCTTATCGCTGTGCTTTTTGCCTGTCCGGTGCTGCCGGTAGCTTGCGGTTCTTACCGGTAGAAAGGGTAGAGCGTGAGCTTGCTTTTTTTGAAGAGCAGGGCGTTCCCTTGGTTAAATTAGTTGACCGCACCTTTAACGCTGACCCAAAACGAGCCTTAGAGATTATTGAGGGCATAAAAAAACGGGGCGGCAAGACGACTTACCATTTTGAAATCCGTGCCGAAAGCATGACGGAGGCACTGATAAAAAGCCTGCAGGAAGCACCGCGTGGTATGTTCCAACTGGAAATTGGTGTGCAGAGCACGCAAGCTGAAACCTTAACAGCTATCAACCGGAATCCTATGCACGAACGCCTGGTAGCAGTTGTGCAGGCACTTTCTAAAAATCAAAATATGCATTTGCATTTAGACTTAATTGCCGGTCTTCCCGGCGAGAGTCTGGAGCAGTTTATAGCTTCTTTTCATGATGTTATGGCCTTGCGGCCTCAGGACCTGCAGCTTGGCTTTTTAAAGAAGCTAAAGGGTTCAACCCTTAGTGCTCCCGAAAGCAGTTTTTGGAGTTTTCCACCTTATGAGGTCATTCATAGTGACAAAATGAGCTATGATGAGCTTTTATATTTAAAACAGGTGGAGGAAATGCTGGAGCGGTATTATAACAGTGGCGTTTTTTCCAAAACCTTGCCGTATATTTTAGATACCTATTATGCAGGCAGAGAGTTTTACTTTTTTGCAGATGTGGCAGCGTTTTTACAGGGCGATACAGCCCCGAAAAGCCAAAAAACCGCTTATGAGGACTTGTATCGGTTTGCCCGCTTTACATGGCAAGATGAAACGGTAACGGAGTGCCTGATTTATGACTACTGCAAAAGGCACAGAGATTCTCTTTCTTTTATGCAGTCCGGTGACGGGCTGAAGGCCGCGGCGTTTGAATTTTTAAAACAGCCGGAGCGTGTCAAAAAATACTTTGTAAATTATGCCGGAGAAAAACCGGTCTCACTATATAAAAAAATCCGATTCATATCTATCGGTTCCCGTGTTTTCGCCTTTGACTATGAGGGCGACAGAGCAGAAGATGTGACAGCGGAGTTTAAATTGGAGGAGTAGTATATGTTTAAAGTAAGTTTGAAGGATGGAAGCCAGATGACCGTTGAGGCAGAAAAAACCTTATATGATCTGGCAGGCGACATTAGCGGCGGATTGCAGCGTATGGCTCTGTCTGCTGAGGTAGACGGTACCGTTATGGATTTAACCCGAACTATCACGCAGGACGCAACCGTCAACTTTCTGACTTTTAATGACCAGAAAGGTCGCGATACCTTCCGTCATACCGCTTCTCATGTTTTAGCACAGGCCGTTAAACGGTTATACCCCCAGGCAAAGCTTGCCATCGGTCCTGCTATTGAAAACGGTTTTTATTATGATTTTGACTGTGATGTTTCCTTTACGGCTGAAGTTTTAAAAGAGATTGAAGCTGAAATGGCTAAAATCGTTAAAGAGGATGCTAACATTGAACGGTTTACCATGAGCCGTGCTGATGCTATTAAATATTTTGAAGAAGCCGACGAGCCTTATAAAAAGGAGCTGGTAGAAGATCTGCCGGAGGGTGAAGAAATTTCTTTCTATCGCCAGGGCGACTTTACCGACCTTTGTGCCGGCCCGCACCTTATGTCTACCGGAAAAATTAAGGCTATCGCGTTAACCCAGGTTGCCGGTGCTTACTGGCGTGGTAACGAAAAGAACAAGATGCTCCAGCGTATTTACGGAACAGCATTCCCGAAAAAGAGCGAGCTGGAGGAATACCTGGCAGCTGTGGAAGATGCTAAAAAGCGTGACCATAACAAACTAGGTCGTGAGCTTGGCTATTTTACCACCTCCGAAGTTATCGGTCAGGGTCTTCCTATCCTGCTTCCTAAGGGTGCCCGCGTGATTCAGCTGATGCAGCGTTTTGTAGAAGATGAAGAGCAGAAGAGAGGCTATCTCTTAACTAAAACGCCTTTTATGGCAAAACGAGATTTATATAAAATTTCCGGTCACTGGGATCATTACCGTGACGGTATGTTCATTATGGGCGACCCGGACGCTGAGGGTGAAGTGTTTGCTCTGCGTCCTATGACCTGTCCCTTCCAGTTCCAGGCATACCTGACCGAAATGCGTTCCTACCGTGACCTGCCGCTGCGTTATGCAGAAACTTCAACTCTGTTCCGTAACGAAGCTTCCGGCGAAATGCACGGTCTCATTCGTGTTCGTCAGTTTACCATTTCCGAAGGACACTTAGCTTGTACACCGGAACAGCTTGAGGGCGAGTTTGCTCAGTGTGTAGAGCTTGCAAAATTCATGTTGACCACTCTGGGCTTAGGCGATGATGTTTCTTACCGTTTCTCCAAGTGGGACCCCAACAACAAGGAAAAATATATTGGCTCAGCTGATGAATGGGAAAATGTTCAGGCTCGTATGAAAGAAATTTTAGACGACCTTAAGATTGAGTACACAGAAGAAGAAGGCGAAGCTGCTTTCTACGGTCCGAAACTTGACATTCAGATTAAGAACGTTCACGGCAAGGAAGATACCTTGGTTACTGTACAGATTGACTTCCAGCTGGCAGAACGCTTTGGTATGGAATATGTTGATAAAGACGGTTCTAAAAAGTATCCTTATGTTATCCACAGAACCTCTATCGGTTGCTACGAAAGAACCCTGGCACTTCTTTTAGAGAAATATGCCGGTGCTCTGCCGACATGGCTGGCTCCTACTCAGGTTAAGATTCTGCCTATCGCTGATGCACATCACGATTATGCATATGAAGTTCGTGACCTGCTGATGGAAAACGGCATTCGTGCTGAAGTTGACAGCCGTAATGAAAAAATCGGTTATAAGATTCGTGAAGCACAGATGGATAAAACACCCTTTATGCTGATTATTGGCGGTAAAGAATGTGAAGAGGGAACAGTTTCTGTTCGTGGCCGCAAACAGGCAGACCTGGGTGCTATGACCAAGGAAGAATTCTTAAGCATGATTTTAGAAAAAGTTAAGACAAGAGACAATAACTAACAAAAAGGTATAAAATTTTTGCATCAGGCAATATTTAAAGGAGGGTTTCGTATGTGGATGGTGGCGTATATTACCCAAAGTAAAGAATCTGCAGAAAAAATCAGAATGCTTTTGCAGGAGGCCGGTCTTCCGGTTAAAGTCCGCAGCGTAAACCAAAGCGGCAACGGTCAGTTCGGTTGCTATGAAATTTTAGTGCCTGAGGCAGAACTTTCAGAAGCTCACGAAGCGATTATTGAAAAAGCATTATCGTAAAATGCTTGAAAGGAGGACCTTATGAAAAGAATTGGTGTTTTAACCAGCGGCGGCGATGCACCGGGCATGAACGCAGCAGTCCGTGCTGTTGTCAGAACAGCTCTTTCAAAGGAAATGGAAGTTTTCGGTATCCGTAAAGGCTATGCCGGTCTGGTCAATGGTTTGTTTGAAGAAATGAACGCTCGTAGCGTTTCGAATATTTTGCACCATGGTGGTACTATTTTACAGTCCTCCAGGTGTCCTGAGTTCCATAAACCGGAAGTGGTGCAAAAAGCGGTAGATGTTGCTAAAAATGCAGGTATTGAAGGCCTTGTTGTCATCGGCGGTGACGGTTCTTTCCGCGGTGCGAGAGACTTATCCGAAACAGGTCTTCCCACAGTTGGTATTCCTGGTACTATTGATAATGACATTGGTTGTACCGATTACACCATTGGCTTTGACACGGCACTCAACACCGTTAAAGATGCTATTGACAAAATCAGAGATACGGCTCAGTCCCACGAGCGTTGCTCTATTATTGAAGTTATGGGTCGCGGTGCAGGCTATATTGCAGCCTATGTTGCCATCGCCTGTGGTGCAGAAGCTGCCATTATTCCTGAACAGCCTTACGATTTCCAAAAGGATATTATCCAGCCGATTTTAGATAATAAAAAGCGTGGTAAGGAAAGCAATTTAATTGTTGTGGCAGAGGGCGTTGGCGGCTCAGTGGAAATGGCAAAATGCATTGAGATGATTACCGGTATTGAAACCCGTGCCACTGTGCTAGGTCATATTCAGCGTGGTGGCAGCCCGACGGTTAATGACAGAATGCTTGCCAGCCGTATGGGGGTTCATGCGGTAAAATTACTGCATGAGGGCATTGGCAACCGTATTGTTGCTGTTAAAAATGATGAAATTGTTGATTATGATATTTTAGAGGGCTTGCAAATGGAGAAGTCCTTTAAAAAAGACATCATGAAAATGGAACGAGTTTTAAGTATGTAACGTTGACAGGCAGTCGCAAAATAGCGGTTGCCTGTCATTTGGTATCTATTTTAAAGCGTTAAACAGGTGAGGAAATGACGAAAGTAATTCAAATAGAAAAGGATTTATCGGTGCTTGATGAAGCGGCTGAAAAGCTTGCCTCCGGCGGCTTGGTGGCGTTTCCTACGGAAACGGTTTACGGACTTGGAGCAAATGCTTTATCCGCCCCAGCTGTGGCAAATATTTTTGTGGCAAAGGGCCGTCCGCAGGACAACCCCTTGATTGTACATATCAGTAACACAGATATGCTGAGCCAAATTGTAAAATCCGTGTCTCCGGCGGCTCAGAAGCTGATGGATACATTCTGGCCGGGACCTTTGACCATTATTTTTGAAAAATCGGACACAATTCCCATGACGGTGACAGCCGGGCTTTCCACCGTGGCGGTACGTATGCCGTCCCACCCGGTAGCACAGTATCTGATTGAAAAAAGCGGTGTGCCCGTGGCTGCCCCCAGTGCCAATTTATCCGGTAGCCCCAGTACCACCCGGGCCTCGCACGTTATTGCCGATTTAACCGGCAGGGTGGATTACATTATTGATGGCGGTGCCTGCCAGGTAGGTCTGGAGTCAACGGTTTTAGATATGACGGGTGATGTGCCTCAAATTCTGCGTCCCGGTGGGGTAAGCCTGGAAGAACTGCAGGCGGTTTTGGGAGAAGTGGCCTATGAACCAGCACTCAAAGACAGCCGTCAGGTGCCCAAGAGCCCGGGTATGAAATACCGGCATTATGCTCCGAAAGCGGAGCTATACCTTGTTGAACCCCAATATACAGACGAGTTGGTTAAGCAGCTTGCCGTCTGCCGCAATCAGGGAAAGAAAACCGGGGTTTTGTGCTGCGGCGATACACAGTACGAGGCAGATTTTAAGATAGACTGCGGTCGTGACGCTCAGGCGTATGCTCAGGCGTTGTTTGATGCGTTAAGACAAATGGACGATTTAGGTGCTGAGGTTATTTTTGCAGAAATCCCCTGTGATGAGGGCGGTATTGTGCCGGCTTTGATGAACAGAATGCTCAAAGCCTCCGGCGGACAGGTTTTAGCAGAGGGTATTACCACCAAGATAGAGCGGCTGTAAAAGGAGACGACAATGAAATATCAAGTAGCTTCCTTAAAAAAAGAGATGCTCTCTGATTTGGCGGCACTGGAGCGTTTGTGTTTTTCCGTACCCTGGTCAGAGAATATGTTTGCCGGAGAGCTTAATAATCCGGCGGCTATGTATCGTGTGGTTCTCTGCGAAGAAAAACTGGTGGCGTATATGGGAATGTGGCTGGTGGCAGACGAAGGGCAGATTACCAACGTGGCGGTACACCCCAATCATAGGCGGCATGGTTTAGCAAAGCAGCTCATCGAGAATTTTATAGATATTGCTAAAAGAGAAGAACTTGCGAGCCTGACGTTAGAGGTACGTGCCGGAAATCAACCTGCTATTTCTTTATATCAGCATTTTGGTTTTCGTCAGGTGGGCTTGCGTAAAAACTATTACGAAGGCAAAGAGGACGCCTTGCTGATGACTTTGTTCTTAAACGAAGTCGGTCAGGAAAAAGGAGAGAAACAGAATTGAGTCAGTTATTACTAGCAATAGAATCCTCCTGTGATGAAACAGCAGCGGCTGTTTTAAAGGATGGCAGAACGGTTTTATCCAACGTTATCTCATCACAGATTCCCATTCATGAACGTTACGGTGGTGTTGTGCCGGAAATTGCTTCCCGAAACCATGTTTTAAACCTGCCGGGGGTTATCGACAGAGCACTTTCTGATGCCGGTTGCGGTTTTGACGATTTGTGCGGGATTGCGGTGACCTACGGCCCTGGCTTAGTGGGTGCATTACTTACCGGTGTTTCAGCGGCAAAGGCCATTGCTTCTGCACGGAATTTACCCCTTATTGGCGTTAACCATATTCACGGTCATATTGCTGCTAACTATATTGCACACCCGGAACTTGAGCCGCCTTTTGTTTGCTTGGTGGCTTCCGGCGGTCATAGCCATATTGTTTATGTAAAAGACTATACGGAGTTTGAAATTTTAGGCAGAACCCGTGACGATGCGGCGGGGGAGGCTTTTGATAAAATTGCCCGTGTTATCGGCCTGGGGTATCCCGGTGGTCCGAAGCTTGAAAAATTGGCACAGGAGGGAAACAGCGAGGCGGTTTCTTTCCCCAGAGTTACCTTTGGTGATGATTGCTATGACTTTAGCTTCAGCGGTGTTAAAACAGCGGTTATAAACTATATCCATCGTCAGGAACAACGTGGAGAAGAAATTCATAAGGCAGATTTGGCGGCTTCTTTTCAGCGTGCTGTGGTTGAGGCACTCACGGAGCATACCATGGCGGCGGCAAAGGCAAAGGGCTGCAGGGTTATTACCCTTGCCGGTGGCGTTAGTGCCAACGGAGCTTTGAGAAAAAGCTTTGATGAGGCAACTCAAAAAGAGGGGTATGACCTTTACTATCCGCCTCTTATTTTATGTACGGATAATGCGGCAATGATTGGTTGTGCCGGATATTATTTATATGAAAAGCAGATTTTTTCAGACAGTACGCTTAACGCTGTACCGAACTTGAAACTCTGATTTTTCTTTGGGGGCGAAACTATGGCAAGGAGACGAAAAAAACAGGTATATACAGTACTGGCTGTGCTGATTTTGTGTGTTGTTTTGGTTTTGCTGTATGCATCATCTGTGCTGAGTGACTACCGGGGTAGCTATTCCGGTGAACTCAAGCAGGTAACCATTTTAGAAGGCAGCAGTACGGCAGATATTGCGGCAGCTTTAAAAGAGCAAGGCATTATAAAAAATCCCCTATGGTTCCGTGTTTTTTCTAAGCTTGGCGGCCATGACGGCAGTTTTCAGCAGGGAACCTATATGCTCCAGGAAAAAGCAGGGTATCAGGAACTTTACGAAACCCTGAAAAAAGCACCTGTAACGGACGCTGTTAAGGTAACCATTCCTGAGGGTTTTGAGCTTCGGCAGATTGCAGACCGGCTGGAGGAAGCCGGCTTGATTAACCGGGAACGGTTTTACAAGGCTGTGGAAAACGGAGATTTTGACTATGATTTCCTGAAAAATCTTCCAAAACGTGAAAACCGCCTGGAGGGGTATTTATTCCCCGATACCTATCTGTTTCAGCCGGGGGAGAGCGAGGAAGCAATTCTTAATAAAATGCTTTCCCGGTTTAATGAGGTTTACACACAAACCTATCGTGACAGAGCGAAAGAGCTGGGCATGACGGACGATGAACTTATTACCCTGGCGTCTATCATTGAGAGGGAAGCTCAGG
>JAFQWH010000066.1 GCA_017407515.1 Clostridia bacterium
ACTGTAACAGAAACTGATTATCACAGGGTTACAAAAATCAACTGCGAGAAACTAGAAAAGCCCGAAGACGAAAACGAAGACGTCGAAAATGAAGATGAATAATAAAAAAAATAACACCGACGACAGTCGGTGTTATTTTTTTGCATAAGCAATCCTGTAAGCCGAGTTCTGTATTTGATGATCATCTATCTAGGCCGACTATTACTAGCCGGCTCGAGCCACCGCCAAGTATAAGCACGCCGGGCCGACTTAGCTTATACGAGCCAATACGGTGTTGCTTCGAATGGGGTTTACAGAGCCATGACGTCTCCGCCACGCTGGTGAGCTCTTACCTCACCTTTCCACCATCGCCGGAAAACCGGCAGTCTATTTCTGTTGCACTATCCTTAGAGTCGCCTCCACCGGGAGTTACCCGGCACCCTGCCCTATGAAGCTCGGACTTTCCTCACGGACTTTCGTCCCCGCGACCATCTGGATTACTTACCGAATCAGTATACCATAATAAAATTGCAAAGTCAAGAAAGATTATCTTTCCCGCTTTATATACTCGTTTACTTTTAAAATGCCGATAACGGTTTTAGCGTCTTCAATTTCATTTGCCATAATTAGGTTTAAAAGGTCGGCAAGGGGCTTTTTTTCTACCTCTAAAAACTCATCCGGGTCAAGGTTCATATTGCCGGCAGAAAGCCCTCTAGCAAGGTAGATATAAATCTTTTCTCTGCAAAAACCGGGAGATACCATAAAGGAGCCTAAAAAATCAAACTGCTTCGCTGAAAGACCGGTTTCCTCTTTCAGTTCACGAACACCGCAACTAAACGGGTCTTCCCCATAATTCAGCTTGCCTGCCGGAATCTCTAGGAGAATTTTCTCAAAGGGGTGACGGTATTGACGAACCAAATACACATTTTCCTCTTCGTCCAACGCCACAATGGCAACGCCGCCGGGGTGCTCAACAATTTCCCGACCGGCTTCTTCACCGTTAGGCAGCAAAACCGTATCATATCTAAGAGTAATAACTTTCCCCTCGAAAATCTTTTTGGTCGTTACCGTTTTTTCATGCAGATTCATTGTTTATCTCCTTTTTGCTCCGCAAGAAGTTTCTTAACAAACAGGGTTTCTTCTATGGTTAGTTCTGCCTGTTCCAGTAAATCCGGTCGTTTTAATGCCGTTCGCAGAACAGATTGTTCCCGCCGCCATTTCCGAATATTTTCGTGATGCCCGGAAAGTAAAACCTCCGGCACTTCTCTGCCTAAAAACTCCGGGGGACGGCTATACTGAGGATACTCTAACAGCCCATTATAAAGGGATTCTTCCGAAAAAGCCTCCTCAGCCGGCAGGACGCCGGGAATCATACGGCTAACGGAGTCAATCACAGCCAGTGCCGGAATTTCTCCGCCGGTTAAAACATAGTCACCGATGGAAAGCTCTTCATCAACAATTTCCTCAATGACACGTTCGTCAACGCCCTCATAATGTCCGCAAAGGAAAACAAGATGCTCCTCAGCAGCAAGTTCCCTCGCAATTTGCTGGTTAAATACGCGGCCTTGCGGGGACATATAAATTACCTTTGGGCGTTTTTCCGCTGTTTCTAAAATAGACTGGTAGGCTCTATAAATAGGCCCCGCCTGCATAACCATGCCCATACCGCCGCCATAGGGGGTATCATCAACACGGTTGTGCTTATTGCCGGCAAAATCGCGAATATCCGTATAACGAATGTCTAAAATTCCTGCAGCTATCGCCCTGCCGATGATGCTTTCATTCAAAACACCTTTCATCATATCGGGAAACAGCGTTAAACAGTCAATACGCATTTTTCTCATCCTTATATGTAAATTCGGTCAATCCTCTAAAAGACCTTCGGGAATGACAACCTTCATATATCCGTCTTTAATGTTGATTTCTTTTACAACATCTTTAATAGCTGGTAAATAGGCAGGCTTTTCGCCCTTTCTCTTTACCTCGTAAACATCATTGGCACCGGTCTGGAACACGTCAGTAACCGTTCCCAGCTCGCCATCGTCAGTTAAAACGGATAAACCAATTAAATCAGCAATATAGTAGCGTCCCTCCGGCAGATTTTCTTCCTTTTTGACGTATAAAATTCTGCCGCGAAAGGTTTCAGCTGTCTGCATATCGTCAACATTTTCAAGCTTAATAATCGCACAGTTTTTATGGATTCTGACAGAATCTGCATACAGGGTTACGGCACTTTCTCCGTCCTTTAAATAAAAGGCTACCGTTTTTGTTAAAGCCTCTAAATCATCTGTCCAGGGGTTTAATTTAATTTCGCCGTGAACACCGTGGGTATTCACAACCTCGCCAATTTCAATCAGGTTCATCTTAGCTCCTCCTCTTCCTTTGTAGAGAAAAAGGGCGGTTATGCCGCCCTTTAGGATACTGATTCGTTTAATACAGGTTCTTTTTGCTTTTTCTCTTTGTAAATAATATCCGGCTTTGCTTTCTTAGTGATGCAAGCCTCTGTAATCACGCACTTAGCCACATTTTCTTCAGACGGGAGAGCATACATAATTTCAAGCAATGACTCTTCCATAATGGAACGCAGGCCTCTGGCACCGGTTTTCCGCTCCAGAGCTTTTTTCGCAATGGCACTGACTGCCTTTTGCTCAACTTCAAGCTTCACACCGTCTAACTCAAAGAGCTTCTGGTACTGCTTTAAGAGTGCGTTTTTCGGTTCACGAATAATGTTAATTAAAGCTTCTTCGTCTAACATATCCAACGTTGTAATCACCGGCAAACGACCAATAAGTTCGGGGATTAAACCGAATTTTAACAGGTCCTGAGGCTCAAGCTTAGACAAAATCTGACCAATATCAACACTGTTTTTCGAAAGCACTTCTCCCCCAAAGCCAAGGGATTTTGTTCCGGTTCTGCGTTCAATAATTTTTTCAATGCCCTCAAAAGCACCACCGCAGATAAACAAAATATTGGTTGTATCAATCTGCAAAAATTCCTGATGGGGGTGTTTTCTGCCGCCAGTTGGCGGAACAGAAGCAACCGTTCCCTCTAAAATCTTTAAAAGTGCCTGCTGAACACCCTCGCCACTAACATCGCGGGTGATGGAAGTGTTTTCAGACTTACGGGTAATTTTATCAATTTCATCAATATAAATGAT
The DNA here is from genome assembly GCA_017407515.1 of Clostridia bacterium. Lineage (GTDB taxonomy): Bacteria > Bacillota > Clostridia > UBA1381 > UBA9506 > UMGS755. The sequence goes on from JAFQWH010000066.1 coordinate 3,137, forward strand.
GCCCCGCTGTGCCTCTTCAATAGAACCGTCAGCCGCCTGAATCAGCTTTAAGAGAATGTTTTCAACATCTTCGCCAACGTAGCCAGCTTCGGTTAAGGTTGTGGCATCAGCAATTGCAAAAGGTACATTTAAAATTTTAGCAAGAGTTTGTGCAAGCAGGGTCTTACCGGAACCGGTAGGTCCTAAAAGAAGAATATTAGACT
>JAFQWH010000067.1 GCA_017407515.1 Clostridia bacterium
AAACTAAAGATAGCAAAGCCTGCAGCCGGAATGGTTACACGGTAGGTTAAATTATCAATTTTTTCGGGACGAATTTTACCGGCGGCTTCTTTTAACAATGTAAGGTTCGGCTTTTCCTTGAACCGAATTGTCACCGTCTGGTCTGCTTCGTGATGAATAATATCACCTTTATGATGGTCACGCTCATTTCCTTCATTGTTAAAGATGGAAAGATAACGCTTACCGTTTTCATCGGTAGAAACAATCCAGAACAGATTGTCTACATAACAGGGCATCAGCTGTTTAACAAGCTCTTGGGCGGTTGCCGCCAGTTTGTCGAGGTCTTCGCTGGTCAGTATTTTAAGATTGGTATTCGCTTTTGCCTTTGCAAAATTGCCGTTTGGCGAAGCGTCAATCAAATACTCATACTGTGCAAACAGGCTGTCGTCATCATCTTCATAAACAAAGTCAATCACATCGCCAAAGTTGGAATTGGTGATAACGTGACCTTCGTTACCGATGGGGTTAATGCGGCCAAAAAATACCTTAATAACGTCCTCAATATGGCCGATATATGCCTTTCTTTCCGGAGACAGAGGGTAGCGGATATAGGTATCGCTATGAACACCGACTTTCAAGGGGTCATACAGGTCAGGCAGCTGGAAGATGAAATCCTTTGGAAAAACTACGGCAAAAGGAACCATTGCCTTAATACCGCGTAAGTTGACTGCAAAATCAATAAAGTCTTTTTTCACTTTACCATAGGATGATAATTCAAAGGTTTTCATATCAGAATAGCTGCTTTTTAAGCCCCATTCTTCAGATATGTAATCAGCACCGGCCATCAAAGAATAGTGGTAAATTCTATCCTGAAGCAAGCGGGAGCTGCCACCATTTTCACCAAAGGAGTTAAAATCATCCGGGTGGGTATCTGCCGTTAAATGCCATTCGTTAATGGGATCTTTGTTAAAGCAGGGCATATGCCAGGATACTTTTCCGTTTTCGCGGACTTCACGCCAGCACTCATAATAAGTACCCCAGGTCTTGTTCCGTACCTTGGCAGCACTACGAGCCTGAGTTAACATCATACGCATATACGGCCCTTGCATTCCAACCTCAGTCATAAAGGTACGCATACCCAGCTCATTTTGCATTTTACCAAGCAGATAGTCGCTGTCGCAAGGCAGAACTGTTCCGCAAACTTCATCCATTCTGCGGACAAACATATCACGCACTTCTTCAAGAAATGCCTCCGGTGTTTCAGCAAAGGTTTGGGTTGCAAAAACCTCCGGCGGGTCTTGGTTAAGATTATAAAGCGGAGAACCGTCAGGCATTTTTGCAAAGGGGCTGATAAGACGCTCTTTTAACACGTTAACATCATAAGGACCTTTGGCTCCATCCATAACCCGGATAATTTCCGGCCAGTCGGTGTGGCGGCGGTTGTTGGCACTTTCATGAAGCTGAAAACCTAAGAACCAATCCCCTAACAAATCAACATATTCCCGAATCAGTTCTTTATCAAAAACATAAGGATAGTATGTAACGCCGCCGGCAAGTTTATCCACGTAGAACGGGTAATTGCCTTCTTTAATCATATTATAAAGCTTTGTGCCCTTTGCGGCATAATGATTAAATGTCCGCTCTATGGGAACAGAAAAAATGTTTTGCATTTTAAATCCTGTATCCCGATTGATTAAATTATTTTTAACAAGTCCTTCAAAGCACTCTTCGTTGTAAGCGTGAAAAAACTTCATAATCTCTCCTCTTTTCTAATTTTCTGTGTTTATTTTACGATTTGTTTGCTACATTCTTTAAAAACAGGGGTTTTTATTTATGATAAAATTTCCGTAAGGAGCAGTAAATTTCATATTTTTTATCGTAAAGCTCTTTGTTTTTAGAATTTGGCAAATACGATTTTCCGTACTGCAGGAAAGGCCTTGCCACATCAAAAACAGAACGCTGTTCCTTAGCCGCAATGCCTAAAATTGCACTGCCCATAGCACCGGTTTCATCTGCCGATACCGGAATGATTTCACAGCCTAAAATATCCGCTTTAATCTGTAACCAAGGGGCACTCTTCGCACCACCACCGCAAGCAAAAAGACGGTTAAATGTAATTCCGCCATCACCCAGTTTTTCCTGATTATAACGCATTTCAAAGGTTATACCTTCCAAAACGGCACGGTAGAGTTCGGGCAGTCTTGTGCCAGTAGTGAGCCCTGCTATCAGACCGGTAGCAGCGGGGTCTACCTCAGGAGTACCGCCCATACCTTGCAGAAACGGCAGAACCATTAAATTGCTGGGTGTATCGGGGCAGGTATCGTCTAAATATGCATACATTTGCTTACCTGCCTGTTTTGCCTGCTCGCATAGAGCATCGTGAAAGCAATCTCTAAACCAGCGAACAACAGAGCCGGCAGAAATATTGTATGCATACGTTACATAGTCCTTTGTACCAAGGTACGGCACGCAGGCAAAATGATTGTTGTGAAAATCGGGGTTTTCGGGTAGTTTTGAAAACAGCGGCGTAATGCATTCACAGGTACCTGATGTATCTACGGCATCCCCCGGATTTAAGACACCGGCACCCAAGGCATTGACAATCTGGTCATGACCACCAATGACAATAGCCGTGTCTGCACTAAGGCCAAGCTGTGTAGCAAGTTCAGGCAGAATATTACCCACAACGCTACCGGTTTGAACTACATCGGGGAGTTCATCAACAGAAATGCCGGTTTTTTGGAGCAATTCCTCTGACCAGGCTCTTTTTTCTACATCAAAAAGCAAACTGCGGCAAGCTAAGGAAATGTCCGTTGTGGTTTTTCCCGAAAGAACATAGGTAATATAGCTTGCCACGAACAGAAATTTCCAAACGGGTTTATCTGCCATTTCTTTTGTATACAGCATATTTGCAAGGGAGAAGGAGGGATCGGGCAGGATTTTTGCTATTTTTACAAAGGTATCCTTTCCGATTTTGTCAACCACCTGAGTAAAGGAAGTCGTGTCGTGGTTACCGAAATACAGGAGAATATCACCAATTGGCTCACCATTTTCTGAAAGAGCCACAAAAGATTCACCGAAAGAGCTAACAGTAATTGCCCTAACCTCTTTTGCATCGATTGCCTTTAAGCATTCACTTAAAACAAAAAAAACACTTTCTTTAAGAATTTGGGGTGGAAGCGTCGTTGTGCCGGAGGAAAGATTGTATTCCCTATAAGACCGAGCAAGCAACTTACCGTCATAGTCAAAGGCAACACACTTGCATCCGGTGCCACCAATGTCAATACCAAGGCTATACATTAGATAACCCCCTTATTATTTCAGTTTGGAATGATTTCCGGTTGTATGTAAGAAGTCACGAAGTACCCAACGGGTACGGTCGTATACCTTTTGCTGTGCATAAGCAATGTCACCGGGTTTTTCTTCGAGTGCAAACTCATAAGGCTGACGAATTTCTGTTGCGACATTAATTTTAGCAATACCATTTGCAATAGCTTTAAGAATATAATCCTGGTTAATGCCACTACCACCATGAAGTACTAAAGGAAGGTTGCCGGTAGCCTTAAATAAAGTTGCAATATGCTCAATGTCAAGGCGTGCTTCCGGTTTTTTCAAATGCTTTGTAGAAGCGGCGATAGCACCATGGAAGCTGCCTGCCGCCACGCTCAACCAATCACAGCCGGATTCTTTGGCAAAGCGTTCTGCCTCTTCCGGAACAGTAAAGCCTTTCTTGGTGGTGAACAATTCTTCATAGCTTAAGCCAATGCCATCGCCTTCGTGGCCGGATACAGCACCTAACTCTGCTTCTACTGCAGCACCAAATGAATGGGCAAGCTCTGCTGCTTTTGCGGTAATCTCAATATTCTCATCAAGGGGCAGGCGAGAGCCGTCTACCATAACAGACTGGTACCCTGCATCAAGTGCACGCTTTAGAATTGCAATATAATCCACAGATTTTTGATCTTCATCAATTGCGGGAACATGGTCTAGATGCAACAGTGTGTAACCCTCTTTGCAATGCTTGAAGTATTCCTTCGCAACAGCCTCCGGGCTTTGGGATTCAAACTTCTCCCACTCAAGACGTGCAACCTGCACCATAGCAATAGAATCCTCGTCATAAATGGCCTGAGCAACCGGCTCTACCATGGGAAGATAAGGAATATTAAATGCGGGAATAATCGTGCGAGCATTAAGTGCTGCCTGAACAAGGTTTGCTGATTTCATAATATGAAGCCTCCTAAACTAAAATTTTATGATTTTCTTTTTTGGTTTTTCCGACGATATGCAGTTGCGGTTTGACCTTGTACTTTCTGAAATATACGAGAAAAATGACCATAGTCTGAAAAACCTACTGCATACGCAATAGCATTGACTGACATATCAGTATCTGAGAGCATACGGCATGCATGAGCAATACGCTGATTGCGAATATAGGTAGCAATGCTGCAATCCAGATAGTTCTTTGCGATACCATAAAGCCGCGTCCGCTTGATATGGAACTCTGCACATAGATCATTGACTGTAATATTCTTATCCAGGTTTGCCTCAATAAAGTTATCCAAGCGACGAATAAACTCACTTTTTGCAGGCGTTACCCATTGGTTGGAAAGCAGATATGAAACAAGAGCTTTCAAAATTGTAGAGGTAGCCTCAAGCTCCGCTGCCGTTTTCACCGGAATTTGGTCAATAGCTTCATGAATCCCCGGAAATTGGCTTTCATCAAATTGACGATGCAATTCCTCACGAGCTCTTTTTGCATCTTCCTGCATAAGAACCTGGCCGAACATGATAAAACCCAGAACGCCGTTTGCATCATAGATCGGAACAATCGCTTCGGAAAGCCCTTTGTGACAACGATAATTTACCAGTTGCTTTGCTTTGGAGCAGAGTTCAAAATTGGTATAGTCACAGTCGGAGCAACGTTGGTCCAACGTGGCATCCCGCTCAATCAATGTGCAGAATTTGCCCTTGGACTTAGGGTAAGCAAGAAGAACTTTCCCACTTTTGTCAAACAAAACTATTCTTATGTTTGTCAACTTATAAAAATCATGAAAAACCTTATACAAATTTGGTATATTAATATTAATCACTAGACATCACCTATTTTGAGTCTAGCATAGCGAAATATTTTTTTCAATAGATTTTTTGCAAAATTTATAATAAAATTATTCGTTATTGAACAAATAATACATAAAACAGACAAATTTACCTTTTTTTTAATGTGAATACATAATACAATAAGATAAAAGGATGGTGAAAAGAATGAATCTGGAAACAAAAGAAGAAAGATTGAAAGCCTATAATTATATAGGAAATACATACCAGATAGGAGGCACGCGTCACTACCGCCTCTCTGACGGACCGGCTCACGATTGTAAATGCATCGATGTGCGTACCGGAAGCGGATTTGAGTATACCGTTGTTTGTGATCGTGGTCTTGATATTTCTCTTGCATCTTATAAGGGACTAAACCTTGTACATCTGACTGCCGGCATGGAAACAAATCCGGCAGCATACGATCCCTGGGAGTCAGAGTGGCTTCGGACTTTTTCAGCAGGATTGCTTACTACCTGCGGCCCTAACCATTTAGGCAACCCTTGTGAGGATCAGGGGCAAAAATTAGGTCTGCACGGAAGATGGTCTTCTCTTGCCGGAAGACAAGTCGCTGACCTGACTGATTTCCACGAAGGTAAAATTGAAATTACCGGCAGACTGTACGAAATGTCAACCTTTGGCTATAAAATTGCCATTCGACGCAGTATTAAAAGTGAATTTGGAAAATCCTATGTCGTCATTGAAGATGAAATTCAAAATCAAGGCGGTCAACCGGCACCACTTACCATGCTGTATCACATAAATTTCGGTTACCCGTTTTTAGATGAAAATGCGATTGTCAACATTCCCTCTAAAAACTTCGTGGGCAATAATACATATACCATTGAACGGCTTCACGAGGCAAATTCAATCAAAAAGCCGGACGGAAACAGCCAAGAAAAGAATTATGCACATACATTCAATGGTGAAACAGTGTGTGCTTATATACACAACCCCACTATTGGCAATGGAATTGCGGCATATGTCCGTTTTGATTCTAAGGACCTGCCTCATATGACACAGTGGGTGTATGAGAATATTAAAGATTACGTAGCAGCAATCGAACCTGCCAACGTTCTCTGCGAACCAAGAAGTGTCTTGCGTGAGAAAGGAATGCTGCCTGAGCTTCAGCCGGGCGAGACCAAAAAATTCCGTGTTGAGATAGGCATTGCAGAGGGTAAAGAAGAGATAAATAATTTATGTAAATAACAGGGAAACCTGTGTAATTAAGGAGGAAAATTAAAATGGTACAATCAAAAACAGCATTTGTTGTATACGGTGTTCACAAGGATGGCCTTCGCGATCCTGACGGAAATCTTTTTATTGACGAAGGTATCATCAAACAGTCAAAAGAGGCTCTGAAAAATCAAGGTATTAACCTTGTTGAAGAAGAGTTAATTATTGCTACTAAAAAAGAAGCACGGGATATTTTATTACCGCTAGCAAAAGACGATAGCGTTGATACTCTCGTTTTATTCACCGGCACATGGGTTTGGGCAGCTCATATGATTGCTGCAATCCGCGAATTTGCAAAGACCGGTAAAGGTATTGTTATTTGGACACATGATGGTTCTCAGGGTTGGCGTCCTGTTGGCGGTCTTGTTCTGAGTGCTGCTCTTAACGAAATCGGCATCAACCACAAATTTGTTTACGGTGGTACACATGACATTGCTACTGTAAAACGTGTTTCAAACTACTGTAAAGCCTCTGCACTGAAAAAGAGTATGGAAATGACCACTCTGCGTGCTTTTGGCGGTCGTGGTATGGGTCAGACCTGTGGTGTTGCAGATCCTTCTCAGTGGATGAAAACCTTTGGTATTGATATTGATACCCGTGATACATATGAACTTGTTGAACTGGCAAAGAGCATCCCTCAGGCCGAGGTTGATGCAATGTGCGACTGGATTGATGCGAACTTTAAGTCAAAGGTTGAACGGATTGAAGGAAACTTCCGTTCCATTCGTTTGTACCTGGCTATTAAAGCTTTAAAAGAAAAAGAAGGCTTTGATTATTATACCATTCAGTCTTTCCCCGGCATGGGCGATTACTATGCAGCTACTTGCTTTGCACAGAGCATGATGTTAAATAACGGTGTCCCCACTGCTACTCTTTCCGACTTTAACACCTGTCTGACTTCTATTATGATTATGGGACTCAGTAAGGATCCGATTTACTACGGCGACCTTCAGCACGTAGACAAAAAGAAGGGCGAAATTAAAATTATCGGTGACGGTGCCGTTCCCCCTTGTCTTGCAAATGAAGACGGCGTTTTCCTTGCTGGTCATGGTATCCCCACAGAAGGCGAGGCAGGCGGTCTATCTATTGATTTAGTATGTAAAAGCGGCAAGGGTGTTCTTGCTCGTCTCAGCCGTGTTAACGGAGAGTTTAAAATTGTTGTTGCCCGTTGTGAGGTTGTACAGCCGGATAAAGCAGAACTGGATGCACGTCGCCACGAATGCGGTATTCCCTTCTGGCCCCATGCATTTGTTCAGGTTGACGGCGATGTAGGTGCTATGGTTGAAAACTGGAACAACGAATATGGTTGTCTTGGCTATGGTGAAGATCTGTACGACCAGATCCTTGACTTTGGTAAACTGATGGGCATTGAAGTTATTGCATTCTAAGGAGGAAACAATGAAGGTTTTTGATATGCACATTCATAGTGAAACTGGCAATATTGACCCTGTAAAATTGCTCGACGATATGAAAAAAGCAGGTGTTTGGGGCGGTGCTGTTATGTCGCCCGATCCTGAGAGCCCTTTAGGCGGTGGTTTTTCTTATGAAGTTCGCATGGACTGCCTCTCTAAGTGGAAGGTTGAAGAAGAGGATAGAATTTTACCGGTGCTGTATATTCACCCGTATGAAAAAGATGCCATCGCAAAAGCTCGTGATGCAGTAGATCGCGGCGTAAGAGGCTTTAAAATGACCTGCGACTGTTACTATGTTTATGACGAAAAGTGTATGGATCTTCTCCGGGCAATTGCTGAAATGGACAAACCTGTCATTTTCCATGCTGGTATTCTCTGGGACGGTCACGATTCCAGTAAATACAATCGTCCTCTTAACTGGGAAAGCCTTATTAACATTCCGGGTCTTCGCTTCTCTCTGGCACATTGTGCTTGGCCCTGGTGCGACGAAACAATTGCTATGTACGGCAAGTTTTTAAATGCCTATGTAACAAATCCGGAAATGTCCGCTGAGTTATACCTGGATACAACCCCGGGTACCCCTAAGGTTTATCGTTTTGACTTGATCAATAAGATTTACAACTGTGGGTACGATACTCCCAGAAATGTGCTCTTCGGTACAGACTGTACAGCAAATGAGTATAATGTTGACTGGGCAAATTACTGGGTTGCAAACGATGGTAAGCTAATGGACGATATTGGTGCCAAAAATCGTCTGCATGAGCTTTATTTTTCAGAAAATTACAAGCGTTTCTTTGGTATTACCAAAAAAGATTTTTGCCATGCAATGCCGGTGCCCGATAAGGCTGATTCTTGGTCACTGGATTTAGCTAATAAAACCTTGTAAAACCTAACTGTTCCCCTGACAGTCCTTGTCGGAGGAATCATATTAAAAAGCTTGATTTTCCTATAAAACGGACAATCAGGCTTTTTCATTATGCTATTTTTGTATATAAACGTAACGTTTCAAAGAAAAAGAGTAATTTTATTTACAAAAGATTGTTTTCAAGTACTAACTTTGTTATAATAGTTTCAAAAGGAGTGATACAATGCCTGAAATTATGGATTTATATACGGCTGACAGGCAGAAAGCCGGCACGCACGTTCGCGGCACAAAACACGCTGAGGGCTTATACACCATGGTTGTGCATGTTTACATTTTTAACAGCAAAAGCGAAATGCTTCTCCAGCAAAAGTCAGACAGAAAGAACAAAAACAACATCTGGGATTTTTCCGCCGGCGGCTGTTCCCTCTCCGGGGAGACAAGCCGGGAGGCTATTACCCGCGAGCTTTTTGAAGAGCTGGGTATCCACTATGACTTTTCCGCCGAAACGCCCTACTTCACCACCTATTATAAAGACTGTTTTGACGACGTTTATATCCTGCGTAATTTTGATGTTGACCCAAAAAGCCTTACCTTGCAGGAAACTGAGGTCAAAGCCGCCAAATGGGCAACCAAAGAAGAAATCTTCCGGCTGATTGATGAGAGCAAATTTTTACCGTTTTCCAAAGACTATATTGAGCTTTTATTCTTCTTAAACCAAAACGGAAAAGGGTTTGTAAAAAATAATTGACAAAATTCGCTTGATATGTTACAATGAGTAAAAAGCGATGAACGGAAACAAGTAAGTTTGTGAATAAGGCCCAGAGAAACGGCGGTTGGTGCGAGCCGGAGCTTGGAAGCAAACCGAATACAGTCCGGGAGCTGCAGGAAAGAAACCAAGTAAGTCCTGACGGGTGTGCCCGTTACAGCACAGAGTAATCAAAGGCGCCATTTCCTTTCGTTACTCGTTGAGGCAGATTGCTGTGAGGCGTCTGTAAACTGAGGTGGTAACACGGATTATTTTTCCGTCCTCTGTAATTAAGAGGGCGGTTTTTTTATTGCCCTCGCATCTTTCAAAAAATTTTTTAGTAAAGGAAGGATGGTTAAAATGGCAGAAAAAATTATTTTACTCGTAGTGTTCTTTGCGGTGATGCTCACTGTTGGCTTTTACTGCAAGAAGCACACAACAGACGTATCGGGCTTCGTGCTCGGTGGCAGAAGTGTTGGCCCCTGGCTGACGGCTTTTGCATACGGAACTTCTTATTTCTCCGCAGTTATCTTTGTTGGCTATGCCGGTCAGTTCGGTTGGAAATTCGGTGTAGCGTCCACATGGATTGGTTTGGGCAACGCTTTTATCGGTTCGCTTCTTGCCTGGGTAATTTTAGGCAGAAGAACCCGCCTTATGACCCAGCATTTAGAGACCTCAACCATGCCGGAATTTTTCGGCAAGCGTTACAGCAGCAACGCCCTCAAAATTGTTGCATCTTTAATTGTATTTATTTTCTTAATTCCTTATACAGCCTCTCTCTATAACGGTCTTTCCCGTTTGTTTGAGATGGCGTTCCCCGGTGTTTCTTATAACACCTGCGTCATTATTATGGCGTTGCTGACAGGCGTTTACGTAATTGCCGGTGGCTACATGGCAACTGCCATTAACGACTTTATTCAGGGTCTGATTATGTTGGGCGGTATCGTTGCTGTTATTGCCGCGGTACTCTCCGGCCACGGCGGTTTTATGGGTTCTCTCACAGAGCTCGCACAAGTTGAGCATGAAATTCCCGGTGCTTATGCTTCCTTCTTCGGTCCCGACCCCTTCGGTCTTTTCTGTGTTGTAATTTTAACTTCACTGGGTACTTGGGGTCTGCCCCAGATGGTGCAGAAGTTCTACGCTATCAAAAGCGAAAAGAACATTGCAAAAGGTACTATTATTTCCACAATCTTCGCCGTTATCGTTGCCGGTGGTTGTTACTTCTTAGGCGGCTTCGGCAGAATCTCCGGTGTTGCTGCCGAGGGCGGCAACCCCGTTGGTGGCTTTGATGCTGTTATCCCGGCTATGCTTCAGAACATGCCGGACATTTTAATCGGTGTAGTAATTGTGCTGGTTCTCTCAGCTTCTATGTCCACCCTGGCATCCTTGGTGCTGACCTCCAGTTCAACACTAACACTTGACCTGATCAAAGGCCATATTGCCAAAAATATGGGCGATAAAAAGCAGATTGTTATTATGCGAATTTTTGTTGTTGTCTTCATTGCTGTTTCAGCTTTTATTGCAATTAATAAAGACAGCCTCGGTTACATTGCCGATATGATGGGCATCTCCTGGGGTGCCTTAGCCGGTGCTTTCCTGGCTCCTTTCTTATACGGTTTATACAGCAAAAAAATTACCAAACCGGCTGTCTGGGCAAGCTTTATTTTCGGTGCCGGTATTATGGTAGCAAATATGCTGATGCGTTCTTCTTTCCCGACAGTTCTGCAGTCACCGATTAACTGCGGTGCTCTTGCTATGGTGGGCGGTTTGATTATCGTTCCCATTGTCAGCCTGATTACCAAAAAACCTGCAAAGCAGCAGGTTGACGCTATGTTTAGCTGCTACGAAAGCCAGGTTGTTGTTTCCGCTAAAAAATCATTGAGCGAATAAATATTCTTTGAAAAGAAAGAGTTGATAGAATGCCCATTACAGATTTTCTTGAAAGAAATTCACGGTTGTACCCTAACGAAGTTAGTTTGGTTGAGGTAAACCCTGCCAACCAGCCGGATCACAACGTGTCCTGGCGTGAATACAGCTTAATTGAAGCCTCCGGCACAGAGCCTTACAGACGGGAAATGACCTGGAGACAGTTTGATGTTGCCGCAAACCGTTTTGCAAATCTGCTTTTAACCCGCGGTGTTAAAAAAGGTGACAAGGTTGCTATTTTAATGATGAACTGCATCGACTGGCTGCCCATCTATTTCGGCATTTTAAAAGCCGGTGCGTTAGCGGTTCCCATGAACTTCCGCTTTTCTGCAGAAGAAATTGAATACTGTGCTGACCTTGCAGATATTTCCGTTCTGGTTTTCGGCCCTGAATTTACCGACCGTTTGGAAAATATTCTGCCGAAGCTTAAAATTCGCGATTATTTCTTCGTTGGCAGCATGAGCGAAACCCCTGCATTTGCAGATAATTACAAAGAAATGATTACATACTGCTCCTCCGGCGTACCTGCCGTAGAAATTACCGACGAAGACGATGGTGCGATTTACTTTTCTTCCGGCACAACGGGCTTTCCCAAGGCGATTCTTCATCGCCATAAAGCACTGGTTATGTCTTGCCAGGTAGAGCAAAACCACCACTCGCAGAGTCGCGACGATGTGTTCCTCTGTATTCCGCCCCTGTACCACACCGGTGCGAAAATGCATTGGTTTGGTTCTCTGCTTTCCGGCTCAAAGGCTGTTATCTTAAAGGGTATTAAGCCGGAATGGATTTTGCAGACGGTTTCTGACGAAAAGGCTTCTATCGTTTGGCTCCTGGTGCCCTGGGCACAAGATATTTTAGATGCTGTTGAACGCGGCGATATTGACCTTTCTAAATACAGACTCAGCCAGTGGAGACTGATGCACATTGGTGCTCAGCCCGTGCCCCCGTCGCTGATTAAACGCTGGAAAGAAGTGTTCCCCAACCACGAATACGACACTAACTACGGCCTTTCCGAATCCATCGGCCCCGGTGCTGTGCATCTTGGCGTTGAAAACATTCACAAGGTAGGTGCCATCGGTATTCCCGGCTACAAATGGGAAGTTAAAATTGTTGACGAAGCCGGCGATACTGTAACCCCCGGTGAGGTTGGCGAGCTTTGTCTCCGTGGCGACGGGGTTATGAAATGTTACTACAAAAACCCTGTGGCAACGCAGGAAGTTTTAACGGCTGACGGTTGGTTACTCACCGGCGATATGGCAAAACAGGACGAAGACGGCTTTATTTACTTAGTTGACCGTAAAAAAGACGTTATCATCACCGGCGGCGAAAACATTTACCCCGTCCAGATTGAAGACTTTATCCGCACCAACGATAAAGTCAGCGATGTTGGCGTTATCGGTCTGCCCGATGAACGTTTGGGCGAGATTACCGCAGCGATTATTCAGGTGAAAGAGGGCATGAGTGCAACGGTAGAGGAAATGGATGAATTCTGCATGGCTCTGCCCCGCTATAAACGCCCGAAAAAGATTATTTTAGCGGAAATTCCCCGAAACGCAACGGGTAAAATTCAGAAAAACGCTCTCCGTGAGCAATACGGTGCATCAAGATTAGTTGAGGCAACCACAACCAAATAAAAAAGGGGCTGTAGCAGAACGCTACGGCCCTTTCTAAAGTGGAGAAAAAAACATGATTAAAACTGTTTTTCTAGATATTGATAACACCCTGTTTGACTTTGATGAATGTGCCCGTCTTGCAACCGTAAAAGCCTTTCGAGAAATGGGGCTACCCTATCAGGACGATTTTTTCCCTGTTTTCATGGAGGAAAACGACAAACTCTGGCAGGAAATTGAAAAAGGTACCCTGACCCGTGAAGAACTGCACCGGGTTCGCTTCTGCCGCATCTTAAAACGCCTGAACATTGATGCAGACGGAATTGTAATGGAAAATCTCTTTCTCCGCTATATTGAGGACCCGCCGGTTTTAATACCCGGTGCTTTGGAGCTCCTTGCTTATTTATCTCCAAAGTATACCCTTTGTCTCGCCAGCAACGCCTCCGAAAAACGGCAGAAAAAACGGCTGGCACCCTCAGGTATTTTGCCCTTTATAGACAAAATCTTTCTCTCCGAGTCCTTAGGTGTTCCCAAACCGGAGAAAGCCTTTTTCGACGCCTGTTTCGCCTGCCTGCCCGGAGCCGGGCCCGAAACGTCTATCATCATTGGCGACTCGCTGACGGCAGATGTTTTAGGCGGTATTAACAGCGGCATGAAGACCTGTTGGTTTAACCCGAAAGGACTGCCTCTACCCGAAACCTACTCGGTTGACTACACGGTTGCCTCGCTCAAAGAGATACAGAAAATTCTGTAAGGCTTATTCCTTGCCCGGCTTGCCCTCGTAGCCAACCAGGACACCGCCGGCTTCTGCATAAAAGCTACAAAGTCCCCTTGTCTCGGAAATGATAACTGAGGCATGGGGATATTCTTTTTTGATTGCCTCCCGAATTGCTTCCGCCGCCCGGAGATTCCGGCAATGATGAATTCGTACCCTACCGCCGTGGTAACCGTAAATCATCATGTTTTTAAACACGTCTGCCAAGGCTTTTTTCTCGCCCTTTGCCTTGCTGATAACCTCCAGCGTTCCCTCAGCACTTGCCTTTCCAATCACCCGAATACCCAAGAGTCCGGCAATTTTTGCAACCGCACCGCTGACTCTGCCGTTGTTGGCAAGATTCCGCAAGGATTCTAAGGTAAACAGCAAATGGGTTTTCTTTTGGTACGACTGAATTTGCTTCACAACGTCTTCAAAGGAAAGGTCTGAGCAAACAAGCTCCTGTAGTTTTTCGACAATTAAAGCCACTTCCGGTCCGGCAGACAGGGTATCAATGACATAGCCACGTTTGCCGGGGTTTTCCGCAAGATATTCAGAAAGAGCCAGATTGGCAGCATTACAACTGCCGGATAAGTTACTGGTGATGGTCACGCAGAAAACGCAGTCGTAATCTTCAAAAGCTTTCTTCCAGTCCTCGCAGTTTGGACAGGAGGATTTTGAAGTTCCCTTATATTTTAATAAATCCTCAACCATTTCGTTAACGTTTAAGGCAGCATCGTCTACATATTCTTTTGCATCGGTTATAATTTTCAGCGGAACACAGGCATAGGCACCGCTAGTTAGCATCAGTAAATCAGAAGAAGAATCAGAAATAATTTTACAAGTAAGCATACTGCACCCCAAAAAATAGTTTTTGTTATCATTTCATCGGTTTTTCAAAACCCGATGAACCTATTATAACAAGTTTTACCATTCCTGTCAACGGTTTTTGAAAAACTTGTTGACAAAACTAAAAAAATTTTATACAATTAGACTATGAAATACGATGTAAAAGCTCTGTTCGCTGACAAGGTGCAAGGGTTCCGTTTACCTCGCTACCGGGAGCTGCCGAACATGGGGCTGTACTTAGAACAAGTAACTAAATATATAAACGGACTGATTTTGCCTTTGGGCTGCCCGGAAATTACCTCCTCTATGGTGAGTAACTACGTGAAAAAGGGCGTAATTGCCCCGCCGGTTAAAAAGCAATATGACGCTGAGCAAATTGCCTATTTAATTGCCATCAGTTTTATTAAAAGCGTTTTGTCGCTGGAAAACATTACCCAATTGTTTACCATGCAAAAAGAAACTTATGGTTCTGAAACGGCATTTAACTATTTTTGTTCGGAGCTTGAAAATATGCTTGCCTACACCAGCGGTTTAAAAGACACCGTAGACGAGATTGGGGCTTCTAACACGGAAGTTAAATCTATGCTCCGCAGTACTATGATGGCAGTATCGCATATTTTATTTATTGCAAACTGCTTTAGTGTTTTAAATGAAACAGAAACAGAAAAACCGATGCAACCGTAAGTTGCATCGGTTTTTTATCTTTCTATTAAACCGTACTTTATCTTGATTCTCTCCAGCTTGTCAATCATCGCCTCCGAGATAAACCAAAGGAAAAAGGCAGTAGAAACGCCGTGCACCAAGTCAAAGGGGGCACCGCTTATATATGCCGCTATGAACATTTTTAACGTTGGTTTTGCCTGCATTTGAATGACAGACGAAGGGTTCATAATACCGCCGTATACTATAAACGCCGCTAAAAATCCAAAAACGCTTAAAGAGAGCTTCGTTTTTCGGAGCATTCCTTTTTTAAAGAGAATGCCGGCAAGAAACCCAATCATACCCAAGGCAAACATCTGCCAGGGTGTCCAGGGTCCCTGGCCGAAAAAGAAGTTCGAAACAAAGCCGGTAACAGCCCCTACTAAAAATCCGGTTTCGCCCCCAAAGCAAACACCGGAAAGAATTACCAAGGCGGCAACGGGCTTAAACTGGGGCAGCATAAAAAAAGCTGACCTGCCGGCAACGGAGATGGCACATAAAACGCTGATGACAACCAGCTCTCTCGCCCGGGGCTTTCGGCTTTCAAACACCATGCAAAAAGGCAGTATGGTTTCCAAAATCAGCAAAAGACTGATAAAGTAGTATTTTCTACCGCCTAAAAAGCGGATCCCAACATAAATCGTTAGAGGCATAATGAATAAAACTAAAAGGGTAGCAACCCACGTCCTTTTTCCCAACCGGCGGTTTGTTTTTGCCTGCTGCACCACCCGTACTCCCAATTCCCTTTGAGGAAGTAAGCACAAAAGGGCTGTTGTTAACAAACCGATGGAAATAAGCTGCAAGGCCAGGGGGGAACGCCAAAAAACGTCTGCTAAATGCAAAATATCGGTCTCCTGCCAAAAGGACAAAACAACAAGCAGGAAAAGGACAGCAAAAACACCACCGAAAATCGCCCTGATAGGGGTTATTTTTTTTGTCTTTTTCTTATTGTCTTTATGGTTTTCTTCGGCTTTTGGTGGCTGTATCTCCGTTTTTTTTCTTTCCTTTTTTTCTACGGTTTTACCGCAGGCCAGAATAACATCTTCAGCTAAAACAGCCTTAGGCAGTTTGTCCCTTGCCATGCGGTTTGCCGAGGTGGTATAAAAACTTTTACCGGCAAAAAAGGCCCTGGGGACACCCTCTGAGGTAATACTGCCGTCAAAGAACAGGGCACAACGGTCAGCAAATTCCGCACAGAATTCAACGTCATGCGATACCATAACGATGGTAATGCCCTTTGCCTTTAGTTCCTTTAAAATATCAGCAAATTCCTCTTTAAAATGGGCGTCCATTCCCTTTGTTGGCTCATCTAACAGCAAAATTTCAGGGGACAAAAGCAAAACCTTGGCAAGGGCAGCCCGCTGCTGTTCGCCGCCGGATAAATCATAGGGGTGGCTTTGCAGAAGATGGTCAATCCGGCACAAGGCCGCCATCTTATAAACCGCTTCTTCTTTCTCCTGCTGCGTTAAAGCGGCATCAGACAGAACTTCCAAAAGATCAAGACAGACCGTTTTTTTAACAAACACACTTTGGGGGTTCTGCGGCAGCATACCCAAAAGACCTCTGTATAAGTTCTTTATGTCGGTCATCTTTTTGCCTTTTATAAAAATCTCGCCCCGATAGGGAGTATAAAGACCGGCAAGTAAAGAAATTGCTGTGGTTTTCCCCGTTCCGTTACCGCCCAGAATCGCTAAAAGCTCCCCTTTTCTGATTGTAACGCTGAGATTTTTGATGACATCAGGCAACGCCTTTTCATACCGAAACCAAACGTCTTTCATTTCAACAACGGCATCGGTCTCCGCAACCGGCTCAGCCTCAGGAATAGCCTCGGGGATAAAAGCCTGTTTTTTGGAGTATGCCTCCAGCCAGGCTCTGCCCTCCCGAACGGTCAGGGGACAGTCATTTCCGTTTTCCACCGCTGCATAAATCCGCATGGGGCTAGGCAGGGCTCTGTACATATCATGACGGTTCTGCCGTAAAAATTCCGCAACCGCCGCCGGCTTTTCCTCTGCAATTATTTTTCCTTTATCCAAAACCACTACCCGGTCCGACATGGGAAAGGCATCTTCCAAACGGTGTTCCGATAAAATCACCGTTGTTCCAAGGTCACGGTTAATTTTCTCTAAGGTTTTTAAAAATTCCTGAGCCGCAATGGGGTCAAGCTGGCTGGTTGGCTCATCTAGAATTAAAACCGAGGGTTGCATTGCCATAACAGAGGCAAGGTTTAACAGCTGTTTCTGACCGCCGGAAAGCTCTGTTACGTTTTTATAAAACCAGGTTTCTATGCCGAAAAATGACGCCATTTCCGAAACTCTGGCTCTGATTTCGGGGGTGGAATACCCCAAGCTTTCAAGACCAAAGGCAAGCTCATGCCAAACCTTGTCCGTCACAATCTGATGGTCGGGGTTTTGCATAACAAAACCGATTGCCGCCGCCTGCTCCTCTGCACTATACTCTGCCAAAGTTTTTCCCTGAAAAAGAATTGTACCCTCCGTTTTACCATAGGGTGATAGCGAGGTTTTGAGCAAACGGAGAAGGGTTGTTTTTCCGCACCCGGATTTTCCGCACAGGGTTAAAAATTCACCTTGAGAAACGGTAAGGGTAACTGCGTCTAAGGCCTTCTCTTCCCGGCCCGGATAGGTAAAACTCAGATTTTTAATTGCAAAATTCTCCATTTTCTCACCTCCCAGAGTTCAATTATAATCGGACACAGGCAAAGCCCTATGTAAGAAAGAAATACGCTGATGCTGTAAAACGAGGGCTGAACCCCTGCTATAAACGGAAAATAGTGGAAAGTCAGACCACCGGCAACATAACCGACGAGCAGATACAAGCCCAACACAACTATACAGATAAGAGCTTTCCTGTCTCGCCTGTCAAAGGTAAAAACGGAAAACGCCGTTCTGCCGGGTATACCGTAGCCGCGAGACCGCATACTGTCAGCTGTTTCAATGGCATTTTCCAGGGACCAGGTTGTCATAACAGACAAAACAGCCAGGCCGTTTTTCGCCCGTTTTATAATGCCTCCCGACGATATATCTTGCCCAAGACACCGTCTGGCGTTAATAACCACCTTAAGCTGGGCGGCAAATTTCGGTACAAACCGCAACGTCATGGAAATTACAAGGGACAATGCCGGAAGGATTTTGCCAAACAAATACATAAATTTGTCACCGGTCATAATCTGATTGTAGCAGGAAAACCAACAGATAACGCTGACAAGCATCGCCGCGGCACAAAGCCCGTAAACGACGGACTCTAACGTAACGGGGTTACCCCCGGGCAGATAGGTTAAAACCGTGATGCCCTCATGGTTAAAAGCAGGATTGATAAGGGCTGTCAGAAGCATCACCGGCAGCAGAAAGAGCAAGTTGGTTTTAATCGCCTGTCTGCCTTTTAACATAACAGAGTACAAAAAACTGCAGGCCAGGGACACGAAAAGGCAGACGGGGTGCATCAAAAAGCAGGAAAACCCAATGACAAAAACAAAATATATAAAATTTACAACGGGGTGATAGGTTTTAAACTCCCTCACGGTACACCTCCTTTTTCTGCAATAAAAAAGCTGTGGTAATTTTTTAAAAATTACCACAGCTGTGTTTTTCTGTGATTCAGTCACAAACTACTTGCCGCAAAAATGTTACGCAAGTAAAAATGCCATCAACAATAAAGCCTGACAACACCAAAGCAGGTCTTGTGACTTACGCCATATAGACTCTAATAGTCCGCATTTTTATACCCTGCCTTCTCAGTTTCCCAATGACCGGCTTTCACCGACGGATATAAAAACTTCGACGCACACACCGACAGTTTCTCGCAGGGGATTCGCACCCCATTCCCTTTCCACCAGTTACGCCCGGCAAAGCCGACACAGCATAACCGACACTTTGTGTGACATATGAAATTATTTTGTTAAAACGATTGTACCACAGTTTTTAAAAAAAAGCAAGAAAAACCACTTGCCATATGGACTATACTGTTAAGGACATATAATCTCGCCTCCCTCTGACGAGGGAGGTGGCAAAACCGTAGGTTTTGACGGAGGGAGAGAAAGAATTTTACATTGATTGTCTCTCCCTCAGTCAGCTACGCTGACAGCTCCCTCATCAGAGGGAGCCAAGAAAAAAGCCTGATTTCCCACGTGTTGGAAAATCAGGCTTTTTATATACCTATCCCTAAGAGTACGCCCTGTATGGCAAGTGGTTTTTAAACGTTCTTTACAGTTCTACAATACCAAACCCACGTTCATCAATCGTAATTTTGGTGCCAAAGGATTCAGACATATCGGCAAGCCGTTCTATAATGCCATGTTCACGGCTGAACCGAGGGTTGCCCTTCTGCCAAACCTCTTTTTTATCAAAATTCAGTTCCACGGGCATCAGTTCTAAGTAAGAAAGCTCCCCGTCTTCCATTTCAAAATAAGGAATGATGGTTTCCAGCATGCGTCTGTCACGCATAAGGCCTCTCGTGTAGCCTGCCGAGCGGTCATAGAAAAGGTCACGCATGGTAGCATCACTTGTCAGGTTCTGCTTTGCAAACATTTCCTCCGGAGCATAAGGAATACACTCGTTATGAATCACAAAGTCGCCTAAGGAGTAAAAAATCGGGCGGTTTTTGTAAATTTCAAGAGGCCGTAAAAGATGGGGGCCGTGACCCAACACAGCGTGAGCACCGGCATCAATACAGCGATGAGCAAACTCCTGGAGAAAATCTGAGGGGTTTTCCTTTTTATCGCCGGAAAGCTCGTGGGAATGGATACTGATTAAGATGTAATCCGCCTGCATCTGGGCATCATAAATCGCCTTTTCAATCCGCTCCATGTCCTCTTTGTTGGGGTGGGTTACATACTTGGTTTCATTGCCCTCTCGGAACTGTAAATCTCCTAAAACCGCTACGCCCTCAGGCAATGCCGGGTGGTAGCCTTCAGCACGTTCAATCTCCGTCTGAGCGTTAATTTTGCTTTGGTCACTAATGTCACAAATAACTTTAAACTGTTCCGGTGTCACCTGAAGGTGCTTATCAATTCTAAGGCCATTAAGACCGGGACGACCGGGATACCGACGGGACTGCTTCCCTGCCATTGCCGCATCATTATTTAGGGTTGAAACCGTTGAAATTAAAGCAACTCTGCCGTTTTTCGTATCTAAATAGGCCGGAGCTGCCGCTTCATCTAAATTGGCACCGGCACCGGAGTTGGGGAAATCTGCCGCATCTACATAAGTCTTGGTTGCCATAAGACCCCCATGGGAAAAATCCATGGAATGGTTGTTGGTAAAGGTCAACATATTAAAGCCAAAATTTCTGGCGTCCTCCAGCACTTTTGGGGTTGTACGCAGGTGGCTGCCGCCGTAGAACTGGTTACCAAAGTACTCCCCGTTATGCAGGGTTGTTTCCAAATTGAAAAATCGGGCATCTCCCTTTTCAATTTGTGTGCGAATTTCTTCCATGCCCTCATAATCTGCCGGAATTCGACGCTGAATCAGCATATCGCCGGCTGCTGTAAATTTCATCTTCATGGTGTTTCCTCCTAGTTTTCAACGCAAAACGCCGCTAATAATTTTGCACGTCTTGCTATCGAACTGATGTATGTAAATTCCTGATCTGTGTGAATCTTTGATCCAATGCTGCCCATCTGACAGATACTGGGCACACCTGCCATTTGGGTGTAGACCGAATCAGAACCGCCACCGGCACTGATGGCCTCTAAATCTCCCAGGTCATATTTTTTGCTGACTGCCCGCAAAGCTTCGAAAAGCTTCATCGTATCTTCACTTTCAAGCATAGGCGGACGGCTGCTAATGGTTCTGACTGTTGTTTTTGTTCCTTCCACAAAGCTTTGACCGGCAACCTGCTCTACAAGCTGTTTTGCCTGCTCCATGCCCTCTGTACCCACAGTACGGATGTCAACCGTAAACTTACAGGAATCGGGAATGATATTGCCTACGCTGCCGCCTTGAATAATACTGCAGTTATAGGTGTTGCCGCCACGCTCGCTGTGTTTTTCCAGCTCCACAATTTTATATGCCGCTTCGCGGATAGCACTGGCACTGTCAAAATAAGCTCCGCCTGAGTGACCGCTTTTTCCCTGAATATCCATTTCCAAACGCCAGATGCCTTTCCGGGCTACAACCACTCTGTCGCCACCGGTACCTTCACAGTTTAAGGCACTTTTAAAGCCTGTCGCACTATCTTTAAAAAACTGAATCTCCTTTTCGCCGCCTAAAATGTTAGAAATCTCCTCATCAGAGGTTAAAATCAAACGCGTGTGTTTTGTAAAACCACAATCCTTAAGGGCTTTCATAGCAAGAAGTGCTACCGCAATACCGCCCTTACAGTCGGTGGCACCGGGGCCCTTTAACATATCACCATATATCGTGACTGCCGGCTCACCAAAAACGCCTTTTTTATGTACCGTGTCCATATGTGCTAAAAACATATGACTTTTTTCTGCACCCTCGTTTAAATCAATGGTTAAAAAATCACCGCATTTTTCGAATGGTGTTCTCGTTACGGTAAACCCTTTATCACGGGCAAACTTTTCGATAAAATCTACCATTTTATCCAATTCCTCTTTATCCCATGCCGTTGCTTCAAAAGTGCAAATATCTTTTAAAAATTCCACATATTCCTGAGATTGTGCATCAATTGACTTAAGTAAATCCAAAGCCTTCATCATCTCACGCCCTTTTTGCATTTTTCGACTTTATTATATCACCGACATATATTATTGTAAATAATTATCTAAATTAAGGTTGTATTATTTTTAAAGGTAATGTATAATAAGCATATACTACCATAAGGAGAGATGGTATGGAGATTTTACAACTGCGTTATTTTTTTGAAAGTGCCAAAAACGAAAGTTTTGCCAAAACCGCACAAAAATACAGAGTCCCCCTTTCCTCTGTTTCCGCTTCTGTCAAGCGTCTGGAAACCGAGCTGGGCTGCAGTTTGTTTGATCGTCAGTCAAACCGCATTGTGTTAAACGAAAACGGAAAAAAATTGCAAAATTCACTGTGTATGATTTTTGATGAGCTATCAAGTGTCACCCAAAATCTATCCCCTGCCCAAGCGGAAACAAAAGAAATTAAGATTTCCGTTCGTGCCCTCAGAAATGAAATTACAGACCATATTATTGAATACGCCGCCCTGCACCCTCAGGTCACCTTTAAAACCTTTTTCGACTTCGGCAAGACAGATTTTGAAAACGATGACATTATCATTGGTGATGACCCGGAAAAATACCCCGGATACGATTATTTTGAGTTTTCCAGTAAGCGGATTTTGCTGGTGGCGGCAAAAGACAGTCCCCTTTGCGGACAAAAGCTATATATAAAACAGCTTTGGAACCAACCCTTTATCTCCATGGGCGAACATACCAGCACCCACAAAATGCTGCTTGCCGCCTGCAAAAATGAGGGGTTTACCCCTAACTTTGTTGTCCATACCAACGACCTGCAATGCTGGAATAAATATATCCAGGCAGGCATTGGCATCGGCATTGGCAGATACAACCCCGCAGGGCCACCAAATCCTAACATTCAGTATTTAGACGTGGTGGACTTTATTGCCAGACAAACGATTTATGTGTTTTACAAAAAACAGTCCGCTCACGGCAACATAAAAAGCTTTTTAGACTTTCTCCGGAGCAAGGTAAGCTATTAAAAACGAAAAAGCTGAACGATTTATCGTTCAGCTTTTTCTATATTATCTTATGCAAGTTCTTTAAACAGCTCCATCATACCGTTTACAATAATGTCATCGCCACCGGCAGCCAGAGAAGACCCTCTTGCCTCATAGCCGCCTTCGTCGTACGCACTTGAGGTGGGAATATAGCCACCTGCACTATTGGTAAGTGCACACAGAATGGTGCTGTCAAAAGGAGACAGGGCATTGATGCGACGACCAATATCAACAAAAGGCTCGCCACCGACACCAGCGATAGCCAAATTACCAAGCTTAATTGCAGACAGGAAGAAGGGGAAAGATTCGGGACCGTTTTCCAGTTTCACAATTCTTCTTGCTTCAGCAACAGCTGTGGTCAGCTCCATTTCTTTATAAGGCAGTTCAGCCTTTCTGCCGGAATCATAGTATTCACAAATCTTTCTTGCTTCGTCTAAGCGGTCGTTTTCCTGATGAGAGGGAAGCTCTACACGCTTTGATGCAAAGGAAATCTTGTCGGTCTTTACAGGCTCGGTAATAGAATAAACTGACAGCACAGCACCGGCAATAATACGGCCCATATGCTCTGCATGACGAATACCACGGGGTACGCTGTCAAAATCAATCGTGGTAATAGCAGCCTCACCCGGCGTGGGGTTTACGTTTACATGGTTTACATCGCCCTGGAAACCCTGAAGGAAGATTGCCTTTGTACCGGGGATAGCATCCTCTAAAATAGAACATACATAGCCAATGTAGTCTGCACTGATATATTCACCACCCACGCAATCTGGATGGGTACCAAAGTTCACAACCACAATGTCATCTGCATCATCACGCTTAATTTTAAGTAATTTAACAGTTTCTTCCGGCGTCCCCAGTGCATGGTCAATGTTGGGGTTTTTAACGCCCGGGTTAGTGGCAACATAGCCGTCCTTCATACGGTAACGACGGATAAAGGAAATATTCTTTGCTTCTGACTGAGCCGTTTCCATGGTAGATTCAGAAAGGTCTGCCAGAGCATAAATGGCTGCATCACGAATAGAAGTGGTTAGAAATTCGTCATATGCCTCTGAGCTTCTTTTTTCTGAAGCAAAGTCCTTACCAACTAAAGGACCTGTGTGCGTATGAGATAAGTTGATAAAAATTGCATTCTTATCAAGACCGGTAGCTTCAGCAATAGCATTTTTAAAACGGTCAAAATATACCTGTGCCAGTGTACAAAGATCAAGAGCAATAACCACTGCCTGCTTTTCACCATCATCAAAGGCAACGGCACGGGCATAAATACTATCTAACATTCCCTTAGTAAGACGCTCTTCATAATAACCCACCACCGGTGCACCATATGGGGGATTGATACAAACTTTTGCGTAACCTGCTTTCACGTTAAGCACTCCTTTTTTCGTCAAATTCTCGCTTCTTTTATTGTACTAAAATCCACCAAAGGTGTCAAGTTGAAAAAAGGAAAATATTAAGAAAAATCTCTTTACTTTTACTGTGAACCGATGTATAATCTAGGTGAAACTAGCAGTAAAGAGGTAGAGAACGTGAAACTTACTTTTTATACCCCCTCATATAAAGATGCAGAAGGTTTTGGCGGTGCCACCTTCGGGTTTGCAGGAGCGGAAGATGAAACCCTTTCCCTTTCTAAAAGTTTTCCCGAAGATATCTGTGGCACTGTCTTTTTTGGTTCTTACGGGGAAATTTTAGAGAAAGTCCCCCAAGGTACATACCAGGCAGGCATTGTTCTGTTAGGAAACGCAGGCGGAGAGAACGAATTTATCCGTGGGTTATCGAAAAAGGTAAACGCTCCCTTAGTTGGCGGCAGCGGTGCAATTTGTCCCGCAACCGGCGAAAGCGGACTAATTACCGGTCATGGCGAAGCGGCGGTTTTTTTAATAAACGATGACCGATTTGATGTATCGGTGATTTGTGAAAATGTACACTACGATATAATAAGCGAACATTCTGTTACCTTCACCGGCAGATATATTGACACCGTTGACGGAACTGACGCCCTTTCCTGGTTTAACAAAATGCGGGAAGAAATTGGGATTGCATCAAGCGACTTTGAGCACCTGACTTTAGCAGATACAACAGGTATCAATGCCCACCTGTCCGTAAAAGACGGTAAACTGTTCTCCGGCCGTGATCTTTCGGAAAAAATGGTTCTTCGCTTTTTACCCAAGGACAAAGCACAAGAGCGAATTCAGAACTTTTATGACGATAAAAATTCTATCATCTTCGGCTGTGCCGGCTTAAAGCAAACCCTAACCTCCGATATTACAACCGACTCCCTTGGACTTTTTATGTTTGGCGAGGTTTGTACCGTATGCGGCCACAGCGATTTTGGCAACCTGATGCTTTCAAAAATTAAATTCATAAAGAAATAACTAACATATAAAAAGGAGCATCCGTTATGTTTAGAAGGAGAACCGTTGATATGCTACAGGGGCCGATTGTCAAGGGCTTGCTTGCCTTGACAATGCCGATTATGGTTATGAACGTTTTACAAACCTTGTTTAACGTTATAGATATGTGGGCGTTAGGCCAGTTTGTCAATGATAAGGCTGTTGGTGCTGTTGGTGCCTGCGGTACGTTGATTACCCTATGCACAGGTCTTTTAACCGGTATATCCACCGGTGCTAATGTTATCGTCGCTAAACACATCGGTGAGGGCGACAGAGAGAAAACAGACCGGGCAACAGGAACATCCCTTTTATTCTCCGTTGTCGGCGGTCTCGTTTTGATGATTATCGGTCTTGTTTTTGCAGAAACCTTTCTACGGTGGAC
Organism: Clostridia bacterium; assembly: GCA_017407515.1. Lineage (GTDB taxonomy): Bacteria > Bacillota > Clostridia > UBA1381 > UBA9506 > UMGS755. The sequence continues at coordinate 25,625 of JAFQWH010000067.1, forward strand.
AAACTGCCCCGAAAGCCTGATGCCCCAGGCCGTCATTTACTTCCGGATATTTTTCTTAGGTGTACCGGTTCTCTTACTCTATAACTTCGGTGCTTCTGTTTTAAGAGCAACAGGCGATACAAAACGGCCCCTGATGTTTTCGTTAATCGGTGGTGTAACCAAGGTTGTTCTGACTGTTGGATGCATTGTAATCTTCCACTGGGACGTTGAAGGCGTTGCCGTTGCGACTATTATTTCCAACGCATTAGCCGCCGGACTTTCTTATTTTGTTATCGCAAAAGGAAATGACAAGACCTATGTCTCCTTAAAGACTCTAAAGTTCTACGCCGAAGAGCTAAAGGCTATTTTATATGTAGGTATTCCAACCGGCCTGCAGCTGGCTCTCTACTCCTTTGCTAATGTTATTATTACCGCAACCGTAAACAGCTTCGGAGCCGATGCAACGACCGGAATCTCTATTGCCAACCAGTTTGATGGTATTTTGTATACCATTTCCTGTGCACCGTCTCTTGCCACCATTCCCTACGTGGCACAAAACATTGGTGCAGGCAACATTAAAAGGGCAAGACAAACCGTTACCCGTTCTATTTTTATTACAGTCGTCTTCGGTGCAACCTTTGGCTCTTTGTCGGCTATTTTCTCCGGTCAGCTATCAGCCACAATGTCCTCAACCCCTGCAGTTATCCAATATTCACAGCAAAAAATGATTATTATATCAAGTACCTACTTTATCTGCGGTATCAACGAGATTATGGGCGGTGCTCTAAAGGGTATGGGAAAACCGATTATTCCCACAGTTGCAACACTCCTCTTTATGTGTGCAATCCGTTTCGTTTGGGTATATGGTATCTTCCCCCTGTGTCCTAATCTCACTTTCCTCTATTTAATCTGGCCTATCGGCTGGATCCTGTCAATTGCTATGCTGCTCATTGCATACTTCCCCACCATGCGGAAATTGCAAAAGCAATTTACACCTCAGGAAATTCCGTTAGAAAATTATAAAAAGCGACTTGCATGAGCAAGTCGCTTTTTAAATACAAGTATTTATAACATATGTACATAAAAAAGTCGAAGCAAAGCGTACTTTGCTTCGACGTGGTGCGGATGTTCTTATAGGATTTGTGCGTAAATGCAGTAAAATCAAAGATTTTCGATGGTCATAATAAGATTTTATCCTCTGAAAACAAAATCGCTTTGCGATTTTGTACCTTACTTTTTCACTATTACATATTACTTATTACTTCAAATCGACAAGGTTGATTTTAGGGAATAGTGAAGAGTGAATAGGTAAAAAGTAAAATCGACAAGACTCTATCGAATCTTGTCGATTTTGGTGCGGATAAGAGGACTTGAACCTCCATGAAATTGCTTTCACATGGACCTGATGGTAACGACACTTTGGTGATAAAACGAAAAACCGCATAAAATCAAAGCTTTTAAGCCTTATGTGGTTTGAAAAATTCAATAAAATGAGCAATTTTCAATTCTCGTGAATTGGAGCAGAATTGCTTGAATGGATTTAAGTCGTATCGAAATGATACGGCTTTTTTTATTACCAAAGGAGAACTTTATTTATGAAATTGTATACTGAAAACTTTACGATTATACTGAACAAGCATATAACAAATACAGAGATTGATACATATGAATTCAGGGTGCTCTGCTATCTCTTAATGCTTGCAGATGACGAGGGCGTTTGTTTCCCT
>JAFQWH010000068.1 GCA_017407515.1 Clostridia bacterium
CTGAAAAAATAGAAAAAACTCTTGACAAACGGGTTATAATAGGGTAAAATAATACGAGTGTACAGGTGATGACCTTTACACATAAACAAACAGGAGTGAGCAAAGTGGGTAAAGATTTAAGTATTGCCATGCTGTATGACTTTTACGGCGAGTTGTTAACGCCGAAGCAGGCCCAGGCAATTGATTTATATTATAATGAAGATTTATCCTTAGCTGAAATCGCAGAACCGCTGGGTATTTCCCGCCAGGGAGTTCGGGATGCGATTAAACGCGGCGAAAAACTGCTCCTTTCCATGGAAGAACGTTTAGGGCTTGTTAATCGGTTTATGAACCAGGACGAAAAGCTTCAGGAGGTTATAAAAGAGGTTGCCTCTATGCACGAATATGAACGCTCCTATGTTCATTCCAAAAAGCTTTCCGATGCTTTTACGGCTCTTGAAAAAAAGCTTGCTGAGCTGACGAAGGAATTATAAATATTGCTAAAAGGAGGCCATGACTGTGGCGTTTGAAAGTTTATCAGAAAAGCTAAGCATGGCTTTTAAAAAATTAAAGGGCAAAGGCGTTGTAACGGAGAAGGACTTAAAAGAGTCCATGCGTGAAATTAAGCTGGCACTCTTAGAGGCTGACGTTAACTTTAAAGTTGTTAAAGAATTTGTCAGCCGTGTGTCTGAGCGTGCTGCCGGCAGCAGCGTTATGGAAAGCCTGACCCCCGGTCAGCAGATTATTAAAATTGTCAACGATGAGCTGACAGAGCTTATGGGTTCTGAACACGCCCGTATTGAGTTTGGTAAAAAAACACCGGCCGTTGTTATGATGGCAGGTCTTCAGGGTGCCGGTAAAACAACGTTTTGTGCAAAACTTGCCGGCTACATGAGAAAAAAGCACAACAAACGCCCCTTAATGGTGGCTTGTGATATTTATCGTCCTGCGGCAATTACTCAGCTGGAGGTTGTGGGCAAGCAGATTGACGTCCCCGTGTTTAAAATGGAGGACTGCAAAAGTGCTGTGACCATTGCAAAAAGTGCCATAGAGCACGCAAAAGTTCACGGTAACGATTTTGTGATTATTGATACTGCCGGCCGCCTGCATATTGATGATTTGCTTATGCAGGAACTGGAAGACATTAAAGCGGCGGTAGACCCGGAAGAAATTCTGTTGGTGATTGATGCCATGACCGGTCAGGACGCGGTTAACATTGCTGAGACCTTTAACGAGCGTCTTTCTGTTACCGGCGTGATTATGACAAAGCTTGACGGCGATACCCGTGGCGGTGCGGCTCTTTCTGTTAAAGCTGTTACCGGAAAGCCCATTAAATTTGTGGGTGTAGGGGAAAAGCTTTCTGATATTGAAGAATTCCACCCGGACAGAATGGCGTCCAGAATTTTAGGCAGCGGTGATGTTCTTTCCTTAATTGAAAAGGCAGAGCAGGCCATTGATGAAAAAACCGCGGCAGCCTTGGAAGAAAAGCTTCGCAAAAATCAGTTTGATTTGGAAGACTTCTTAGACCAGCTGCAGCAGATGAAAAAAATGGGTCCTTTGTCTCAGCTTGTTAGAATGATTCCCGGTGTCAACGCAAAAGCCTTAGAGGGCGTTGATTTAGATGACAGACGTTTGGTTCGTGTTGAGGCGATTATTCAGTCCATGACCAAAAAGGAACGGCAGAATCCGTCCATTATCAATGCCAGCCGCAAAAAACGTATTGCAGCCGGCAGCGGTATGCAGGTGCAGGACGTTAACCAGCTTCTTCGTCAGTTTGAAGATATGCAGAAGATGATGAAGCAGTTTAATGGCGGCATGATGGGCCGCATGATGAAGCGAAAGAAAAAGCGTTAAACCACAAAGTGGTTTATATAGAATTGATACTAATTAGGAGGTGAAATACATGGCAGTTAAAATCAGATTAAGAAGAATGGGTGCGAAGAAGGCTCCGTTTTACAGAGTTGTTGTTGCAGATTCCAGATACCCCAGAGATGGTAGATTCATCGAAGAAATCGGAACATACAATCCGCTGACCAGTCCTTCTGAAATTAAGATTGATGCAGAAAAAGCACAGAAATGGTTAGGTAACGGTGCTCAGCCCACTGATACTGTTAAGGGTCTTTTAAAGAAAAGCGGTATCATTGACTAATTTGCTTAATTCAATCAAGTAGGAGGCTAACAACATGAAAGAATTGTTGGAAGTTATTGCGAAATCCTTGGTTGATTATCCCGAATCGGTAAATGTTACAGAGGTAGAGGGCGAAGAAGCCGTTACTCTGGAGCTTCGTGTTGCCGAGGGCGATATGGGCAAGGTTATCGGAAAAAGAGGCAGAATTGCACAGTCTATCCGTAAGGTTATGCAGGCAGCTGCCAGCCGCGAGAACAAAAAAGTTATCGTGGAGATTATATAAAAAAACCACCCCTTGGGGTGGTTTTTTTATGTTTAAAATTTTTGCGTTCTCTTCTTAGGCGGGAATAGGGAAAAAAGCTTCAGAACGGACAAACTGAATCCGTAGGCGTATACAGATACGCCGAGAGGTGAAGTTTGTTCGTAGCAAAAAAGAACAAAATCTATGAGACATTGAGCATTCCTAAAACTTTCATCTTTTTTGCGTTCTGAACTTTTTTAACATTCCCGTTTATTGGTTTTTTTCTTTTAATGCCCTATCCATCTGGCGTTTTGCATCACGGCTGGCTATATCGCTTCGTTTATCATAGAGCTTTTTGCCTCGGGCAAGACCGATTTGAATTTTGACCAAGCTATCCTTTAAATACACAGAAAGAGGAATAACAGCATAGCCTTTTTGTTTAACGGCACCGTAGAGATAGTTAATCTCACGCTTGTGGAGTAGCAGCCGCCGGTCACGGAGCGGGTCCTTATTAAAAATGTTACCCTGCTCGTAGGGGCTGATGTGCATATGCTTAATCCAGGCTTCGCCATCTGAAAAGCTAACAAAGCTGTCTTTTAAATTTAAGGCTCCCTTACGGATGGATTTAACTTCTGTACCGCTTAAAGAAATGCCGGCTTCAAAGGTTTCTTCGATGAAATAATCGTGCCGGGCTTTGCGGTTTTCGGAAAGGGTTTTCAAATGACGTCACTTCCTTTTAGCTTTTTGCAGTGTTTTGTAGATCGTAGAGTAAATTCAGTGCTTCAATGGGGGTTAAGGTGGCTAGGTCTAAGTTTTCTAATCGGCTGACAATTTCAGCGCCTCGCAGGTCAGAAAAGCCCATCTGTCCGGTGGGATCTTGCTCCGTGACCGTTTCGGGTGCCAGGGTCTTTCGGCCGTCTTTTGCCTCGATGTCTGCCAGAATTTCCTTGGCTCGGCTGATAACCTGTGCGGGGAGGTTCGCTAAGGCTGCAACCTCAATACCGTAGCTGTCATCAGCACCGCCTTTTACAATGCGGCGGAGGAAGGTTACGCTGTCGCCCCGCTTTTTGCAGGCGATGGAGTAGTTCTTAATACCGGGGAGCTTACCCTCTAACGCAGTCATCTCGTGGTAGTGGGTGGCAAAGAGGGTCTTTGCACCGAGCTTTTTGGAGCCGGATATGTATTCAGCGATACTCCAGGCGATGGATAAACCGTCATAGGTACTGGTACCGCGGCCGATTTCGTCCAAGAGTAACAGACTTTTGGGTGTGGCGTTTTTTAAGATTCCGGAAAGCTCCGTCATCTCAACCATAAAGGTACTTTGGCCGGCGGCCAAGTCATCTGATGCACCAATACGGGTAAAAATTTTATCGCAGATGCCGATGGTGCAGGATTCTGCCGGGACAAAGGAGCCAATCTGTGCCATAATAACCAGCAACGCCACCTGACGCATATAGGTGGATTTACCTGCCATGTTGGGACCGGTGATAATTAAGAAACGGTCGTCTTTGCAGTTTAGGGTTGCGTCGTTAGGCACAAACAGCTCATTTTTCAGCATTTTTTCCACAACGGGGTGCCGTCCCTGACGGATAGAAATTGTGTCAGACATATCCACAGTAGGCATTACATAGTTATTTTTTGCTGCCGTTTCGGCAAAGGAGCAGAGCACGTCTGTCACAGCTAAAACACTTGCGGTTGCCTGGAACCGGGCAACGTCTTGTGCTAGGGTATCCCGAATATCACAGAACAGTTTGTATTCCCGTTGCCGTAAACGCTCCTCAGCACCCAGCAGGCGGTCTTCTAAGACCTTTAAATCGGCGGTGATGTATCGCTCGTTGTTAACCAGCGTCTGTTTTCTGATATAGGTTTCAGGTACCGAGCCCTTAAAGGATTTCGGTACGTCAATATAATAGCCGAACACTCGGTTATAGCTGATTTTAAGGGTTTTGATGCCGGTGCTTTCCCTCTCGGCGGCTTCCATTTCCCGAACGGCGTCCTGACCGTTTTCCTGGAGGTTTCGGTCAGCATCAATTTCCTCACAGTAGCCTTTTTTAATAATGCCGCCGTCCCGGGCTGTTGCCGGAGCATCGTCAGAAATAGCGGCTTCTAAAAGGTCGAGAAAATCGCCCATGGTGTCGAGCTCCATAGAGAGCTCGTTAAACAGCGGAGCTTCCAGCCTGGAGAGCAAGAGTTCAATTTCGGGCAGTGCTGAAAGGGAACGCCGGATTGCCAAAAGGTCTTGAGGGCTGGCAGTTTTGCAGACCGCACGGCCAATTAAACGCTCCAGGTCCTGAATGGTACCCAAAATATCCATTAAGTCCTGCCGTAGTTCAGCGTTTTTCACCAGCACATCAACGGCTTGGAGGCGTTTTTGGATTTTTGTGCAGTTTGTTAAGGGTTTTTCCAGAAAACTTTTGAGCATTCTGGCACCCATAGAGGTTTTGGTTTTATCCAGCACCCAAAGGAGAGAGCCTCGCTTTTCGTCACGACGCATGGTTTTAGTCAGCTCTAAATTCCGGCGGCTGTTTGCGTCCAGCTCCATATAGTCGTTAGTGGCGTAAAAATTTACCTGACGGATATGGGACAAAAAGGTTTTTTGGGTCTGCGTCAGATAATCAAGAAGCATACCTAAGGTGTTTATTGCACAGCTATCTTCCGGGAGAGACAAATTCTCCAGGGAAGAAGCCTTAAATTGCTGCAAAATTAAATCCCGTGAGTGTTCCCAGTTCGGCTCGTGACTTATCTGGTCCATGCGCGCGGTAAAACGCAGGCGAACATCGTTTATGAAAGCATCATTTGTATAAAGGGCGGCAGAAAAAATCATTTCTGCCGGATTATACCGTGCTAATTCGTCTACAAGCTTTTGCCAGGAGGGGAGGGTCACCAGGAAAAGTTCCCCGGTGGTAATGTCAGCAAAGGCAGCACCAAAGCCGCTTGAGTCACTATAAGCCGCACAGAGAAAATTATTGTTTTTTTCGTCTAAATGGGCGGCGTCTGTCACCGTACCGGGTGTTACAACCCGGACAACGTCACGGGGGAGAATGCCTTTTACCTCGCCGGGGTCTGCCATTTGTTCACAGATGGCAACCTTATAGCCCCGGTCTGTTAAACGACCGATGTAGGTATCTGCCGCGTGAAAGGGTACACCGCACATAGGGTTATTTTCAACGTCGGGCTTGCCTTCTTCGTTTTTTGTCCGGCTGGTCAGAGCTAAATCCAGAAGCCTTGAGGCGATTCTGGAATCCTCGCCAAACATTTCGTAAAAGTCGCCCATGCGGAAAAACAGAATCGCATCCGGGTATTCTTCTTTTAATTCATAATAACGGATCATTGCCGGCGTCATCTGAAATTCCTCCTTTAATATTTTGGTTTTGGTTTAGTGGCAACCGCTGCAGCCGGAACAGTTACCGCTGCAACCGCCGCTTTCTTCTTCGCCACGGATATGATAGCCGATAATTTCATTGACCTGGTTAATCAGCTGATTAAAAGCAGATTTTGCTTCTAAATAATTCTTAGCAGTAGTATTTTTAGTTAATTCTTTCATGTTTTCGTTCATGCGGGAACGGAAAGATTCAAGCTTTTCAGGGGTCATACCGCCCTGACGCATTTCTTCAGCTAAAGCCTTACTTTTTTTGTCATATTCAGAGACGGCGGTCTGAGCATCCGGGTCATTGGCAAAGGTAATTTCCTGTTCCTGACAACGGATAAGTTCTTTAGATTTTGCAATCAGTTCGCCGAGTTCGTGTGCTTTTTTTAAAATTTCTTCCATGTTCATATTCCTTTCTGCTCAGTCGCGGCAGATTTCGCCGAGTAGCGACCAAGTGTTTGTTTTTGTAACGGTAACGTTAACATAGTCACCGGTTTTAATACCTTCTTCTTTGGGGAAGTTAACAATTTTACCGCCGGGGGTTCTGCCGGTCAGCATATTTTCGTCCGTCTTGCTTTCACCCTCAACCAAAAGCTCAAAGGTTTTGCCGAAGCAAGCATCATTGATTTCGCGAGATATTTGATTCTGGACCTCTAAGAGTCGGTCAAAGTTTTCGTGTTTTTCGCTGTCTGAGATAGCATCTTCCATAACGGCGGCAGGGGTGCCCTGACGCTTGGAGTAGATAAAGGAAAAAACGCTGTCAAACCGAACGGCTTTTAACACTTTAATCGTTTCTTCAAAATCTTCCTTTGTTTCATTGGGGAAACCAACGATAATATCTGTTGTCAGAGCAATATCCGGCATTTTTTCACGGACACGCCGCACCAAATCCAGATACTGCTCCTGGGTATAGCGGCGGTTCATTTTTTCTAAAATTCGGTCACTGCCTGCCTGGAAAGGCAAATGTAGTTGGGGCATAACCTTGTCACAAACCGCCATGGTATCAATGAGCTTTTGGCTCATGTCTTTTGGGTGGGAAGTCATAAAACGGATACGTTTTAGCCCCTCTATCTGATTGATTTGGTAAAGCAGGTCAGCAAAGTCAATATCTTCAGGCAGGTCCTTACCGTAGGCGTTTACGTTCTGACCCAAAAGGGTAATTTCCGTAACACCGGTTTTTACCAGCTCGCGGATTTCCACCAAAACCTTTTCCGGCTGACGGCTACGTTCACGGCCACGGACATAGGGCACAATACAGTATGTGCAAAAATTATTACAGCCATACATAATAGAAACCCATGCTTTAGGCCCTTCTTCCCGACGAACAGGCACCTCTTCGCAGATGACACCATCAGACTGTTCAACAGAGATAACCGTTTGTTCTTCAGAGAGTGCCCGCCATAAAATCTGCGGGAATTTGTGCAAGGTATGTGTACCGAAAACAAAGGAAACGTGTCTGTATTTTTGCTTAATGGTTTTTGCCATGTGTTCCTGCTGCATCATACAGCCGCAGATGCCGATTAACAGGTTAGGACGGCGGCGTTTCTCGTGAACCAGTGCACCCACGTTTCCCAAAACCCTTTGCTCTGCACCCTCGCGGACCGCACAGGTATTATATAAAATTAGATCGGCTTCTTCTTTTTCTTCGGTGAAGTCATAGCCCATCTGTGCCAGCATACCCCGAATTCGTTCAGAGTCATTTTCGTTTTGCTGACAGCCGTAGGTAATAACCAGTGCCTTAGGGGTTTTGCCGCCGGCACAGGCTAAGTGCTTCACCTGCTCGGCATAAGAAAATTGCTGATTCATTTCTTCAGAGGTAACGGTTTTCATAAGGGTTACATATCTCCTAGTCTAATTCTTCTAACACTTTTTTTAAAGCGATTACACAACCTTCACATTCTTCTCGGGTACCAACGGTTACACGAAGGTAGCCGGGCATTCCCAAAACATGACCGCCTTTTACAATGTAGCCAAGCTCTAAAAGACGCTCATAAACGGTTTTAGAATCCTTTCCTGTATTGACGGCAATAAAGTTTGTATAGCTTTTTACAAAAGAGAGCCCCATAGAGGTAAAAGCACTTTCCAAAAATGCCAGATTCTTTCTGTTTTCTGAAATGGAACGGTTTACAAATTCACAGTCAGAAAGGCTTGCCTCAGCTGCTGCTTGAGCAGGGGAGCAAACGTTAAAGGGCGGGCGGGTTTTTTCCATTTCGGAAATAACGGCAGAGTTTCCCATACCGTAGCCTACGCGAAGACCGGCTAAACCGTAAATTTTAGAAAAGGTTCTGAGAATCAGAACATTTTTTCTGGTCTTAAGCTGTGCCAAACTGTCAGGGTATTCCTCGGCGTGGCAGGCGTATTCGTAATAGGCCTCGTCAATAACTACCAGAATGTTTTCCGGTACACGCTCTAAAAATTCTGTCTGTTCCTTTTCGGAAAAAATACCGCCGGTAGGGTTGTTGGGGTTACACAGCCAAATCACCTTGGTACGATCCGTAACATAGGGCAACATAGCAAGGGGAGAATACTGAAAGTTTTCATCTAAAGAAACTTCGACGGGTTTTGCACCTGTTGCCAAAACATTTAAGGCATATAAGGAAAAAGAGGGGGCAGGCATAATGCTTTCGTCCCCTTCTCCTAAAAAGGTTTTGCAAATAAGTTCAATGAGTCCGTCACTTCCCGTACCAAATACAAACTGCTCAGGAGATAATCCATGGTGACCTGCTAAGGCAGTTCTTAGATTATAAGAATTCGGGTCGGGGTAGAGGAAAACATCTTCAGCGGCTTTTTTAACAGCCTCTTTGGCTTTCGGGCTCGCACCCAAAGGATTTTCGTTGGAAGCCAGCTTCACAACATGCTCCAGGCCGTATTTTCTCTTGATTTCGCTAATGGGTCTGCCAGGGGCATAGGGAGCCACACCGGCCAGAGAATTTTTTGCTGTAATCATAGTAATATCCTATCCTTAAAGCGTTTCAGCTTCTTTTTTGATAGCTAAATTTTTCTTTTCAACTTCCTCTGCCATGTCTTTTTTAAATTGAGCCAGCAGGGGTTTAATTGCCTCGTATTTTAAGGCCAGAATTTGTGCGGCTAAAATACCGGCATTGTCAGCACCGTCAATGGCTACGGTTGCCACGGGAATACCCTTGGGCATCTGTACCATGGAAAGCAGAGAATCCAGCCCGTCTAAGGTTGAAGACTTCATGGGAATTCCAATAACGGGCAGGGTGGTAAAAGCAGCTAAAACGCCGGCTAAATGGGCTGCTTTTCCGGCAGCAGCGATGATAATATCAACACCGTTTGTTTCTGCGTTTTTAGCATAGTCCGCTGCTGCATCGGGGGTTCTGTGAGCAGAGATGACGTTAACATCAGCTTCAATGCCGAACTTTTTCAGCATAGCAATGCATTTTTTAACAACGGGAAAATCAGAGTCACTGCCCATAATGACAGCGGCTTTCGGGGATTTATTCATAAACCTTTCCTCCTTGGGAATATTTTGTGGTTAAAAACCTATTTTAACTTTTATATTTTATCATATTTTGCAGGAAAAGACAACATTTTTTTCAGATTCTTCCTAATTATATAAAGGGCAAAATAATAGGAAACAAATCATATTTTAATAAGTATTTGATTATCTTATGGCGGTTTAGTATAATCAAGTTGTCATAAGGCTTGATACAGAATATAGTCGTGTTCTACTAAAGAAAAGAACAAAAGAAAAAACTCAAGATTTTGAGTTTTTTCTTTTGTTCTGACAAAATACCATTTGTTTTGCTGTTTAGTTTAATCTACATTTCCTTTTTTAGCATCGTATGCTTCTCTAACAGCTTTCGCCAACTGGTCAGCACAGGAGGTGGGCTTGCCGCCGCAGGTGTTACCGGAAAGCTTTTCTTCAATTTCCTCAACCGTAGCACCCTCTAAGAGCTTTGCAATGGCTTTTAAGTTGCCGTTGCAGCCGCCGTAAAATGCAATGTTTCGCACGGTGTTTCCTTCTAAGTCAAAGCTGATTTGCCGTGCACAGGTGTACTGGGTTTTATAATCGTAATGCATGAAAATTCTCCTTTGTTTTTCCTTTTGTTTATTGTAACAAGTCGGGGAGGAGTTGTCAATGACCGACAAGACAATTTCGGAAGATTTAACATTGCGTTCATTTACTTTTTTCGTGATTTGTGATACAATATAAAAGGTAAATTTTAGTGAAAAGGAACAGATAAAATGCGGCACGGAAGCAGTAACGAGCGAACCTCTAAAACAAGAAAAATTTATTTTCTGCGGCTTTTGGGCAGATGCGTTGTCTTTTTGATAGCCCTTTGGCTTTATGTTTTCCGTAAGGAAGAATTTAATATTGCAGAGGGGTTTTCCTTTTTCCGGCGTTTTTCTCCCTTGCATCTTCTTTGGGGCATTTGGATTTGGGATATGATTTTGCAACTGCTACCCGTTAGAGCCCACATCTCCATTGGCTCTCAAAAAGTTTTCTCGGCAATGTTTAAACCCATTAAGGAGAAAATTAACTATCAGAATTTAAAAAAGTATATTCAAGATACGTCTGCCGCCGCCTTTAAGGTAATGGTAATTTGGCTCCTTTTAACTCTTGTTATTGGCGTTTTGTATGCAGTAAGGCTCCTTGATACGGCCACGGTTTTACTGATTTCCATCTTCTTTTATGTATGCGACCTGATTTGTGTTTTAATCTGGTGTCCCTTCCGGCTCATTATGAAAAACAAATGCTGTACCACCTGCCGTATCTTTAACTGGGACCATTTAATGATGTTCTCGCCCCTTATTGCGGTAGGAGGCTTTTACACCTGGACGTTGGTCATTTTCGCTTTTGTTATATGGCTGATTTGGGAAATCTGTGTTTTCACATACCCCGAACGGTTTTGGGAGAACAGTAACATGGCCTTAAAGTGCTCGGAGTGTACCGATAAACTGTGTACCCAGTATTGCAGGCGATTGAGAAAATAAAAAAGCTGACTGAATATTTCAGTCAGCTTTTTTATTTTTTTATTATTCCCACTCGATAGTTCCTACCGGCTTCGGGGTCAGGTCCAGCAGAACGCGGTTAATACCTTCAACTTCGGCGGTGATACGGGCGGTAATCTTATGGAGAACCTCGTAGGGGATTTCTTCAATGGTAGCAGTCATAGCATCGGAGGTGTTGACCGCACGGATAATTGCCGGCCAGCCTTCGTAACGCTTGCTGTCTTTTACGCCGACGCTCTTCATGTCGGGCACAGCGATGAAATACTGCCAAACCTTTTGAGACAGGCCACAGATGTCAAATTCTTCACGCAAAATTGCGTCAGCTTCGCGGAGGGCATGAAGTCTATCACGGGTGATGGCACCTAAGCAGCGAACGCCCAGACCGGGGCCGGGGAACGGCTGACGGTCAACCATGGAAGCAGGCAGGCCCAAAGCCTTACCAACCACTCTGACTTCGTCTTTATACAACAGCTTAATGGGTTCAACCAGTTCAAACTTCATATCTTCCGGCAGGCCGCCAACGTTGTGGTGAGCCTTAACGCCGTCGCTTTCTAAAATGTCAGGATAAATAGTACCCTGAGCTAAAAAGTCAACGTCAGTTAATTTTCTTGCTTCTTCATCAAACACAACGATAAATTCGCCGCCAATGATTTTACGTTTCTTTTCAGGGTCAGAGACGCCCTCTAATTTTCCTAAAAATCTATCAGTAGCGTCAACGTAAACCAGGTTAGCGTCTAAACCATCACGGAAAATACGGATGACTTCTTCACTTTCATCTTTACGCATTAAACCATGATTTACATGAACACAAATCAGCTGTTTGCCAATTGCTTTAATCAGCAGTGCTGCGACAACGGAACTGTCAACACCGCCGGACAGAGCCAGGAGAACCTTTTTATCGCCAACTTGTGCACGAACTTCGGCAACCTGCTCGGCAATAAATTTATCTGCCAGTTCTTTTGTTTCGATACGAGCCATAGACTCCGGACGAACATTACTCATATTTATCTTCCTCCTGAATAAAAATATACAAAAAAACAATATATAAGTTATTATATCACTTTTCTATCTTTTTTTCAATAAAAAATTTATATTCTGTCAATTTATATACAGAAAAGTTTAGTTTGTTTCCTAATATAGGACGCTAATTACCAGCTCCGCCTGCTTTCAACTACCTTGCCGATAATTTTTAATCGTTCTTTTTCTGTTTCATTAAACCGCAATGTAGGGTAATAGGGGTTAAAGGAATGAAGCTCCGGCTCCTTTTCGCAGCTATAAATACGAATCAAGCTTTCTGTTTCGTCCAGTAAAAAAACGCCGGTTTCTCCGTTTTGGAGTGTGCTCTGCAGAGAAATCAGAACCCGGTCTCCCTCCTCTAAACGGGGTGCCATGGAATTTTCGGAAATCCGAAGGAAAAAGCAGTCGTGACGATATTTGGTGTCGGCAATTTCATAGTCAATGATATACTTCCAATCCAGGCTGCCATTTTCTATTTGAAGTCTGTCTAACACAGGAATCATGCAAGCACTTTCGGGTAGAACATTGCGGACGGTACTGTCAGAGATTTCCTCGTCCTCGTAACCCATTAAATATTCGGGTGTGGTCTGTAGAATCTGGGCAAGACGCTCCAACATGGGTAATTTAATGCGGCTGGTTTCGCCGTTCTCCCAACGCATAACGCTGGAACGGTTTACATCCAGTTTATCTGCTACATATTGAAGCGAAAGTTTGTGTTGTTCTCTTTTTTTCTTAATTCTCTGACCAATGTTAATTTGGTTCATACTGACAACTCCTTTACAGATTAGTCGCCGACGGAAAAGGGTATGCATAGTCAAGATATTTACTATCGGTCTTTAAAATATAGTTCTTAATCTGTCTTTATTGTAACACAGGAATTTGCAAAATGCAACAATTTTTATAAGAATTATAGAAAAATGTTGCAAAATGTGTCACTGAAAGTATTGACAAAAATCGTCGGATATGGTAATATTTTTGTAGTTGCAAAATGCAACAAAAAACTTAGGAGGGATCAACCTTGGTGAACACAAACAAATTAAGAGGCAGAATTATGGAACAGGGATTGACGATAGGAAGTCTTGCGTCAATGATTGGCATATCTCCCAGCACTCTTGGGCGAAAAATAAAGAATCAAGCCGATATGACCTTAGGCGAGGTGGAAGCCATCCGCAGCATTTTAAAAATTCCACCGGAACGGGTTATGGAGTATTTTTTTGTAGGAGAGGCCAGATGACGTTATGTATCTTTTGTATAGAAAAATCTGGATAAAAGTTGCATAATGCAACTTTTAGCGTGAAAAAGGTTAAAATGTTTAGACAAGAAGACCAAAATATTGACAAATTTTTCGGTGTATATGAAAGGCCTGTCCGTTGGGAAAGACCGGAATTATTTTTGATGCAAAGGAGAAGGACGATGACAGTGAAGAAAGATTGTTTTGCATACCGCATCAGTGGGTGCTCTATTATGACAGAAACAATTTGCCGTCGGCATAACTGCAGTTTTTATAAAACAAAGGAGCAAGCAGAGGCCGACCGGGAAAAATATGGCTTTCAGAAAAATTACAAGCCTAAGAGTGACCGGTCATGAGGCATTACATACCAAAGAAAAACAACCCGAATTATTTACCGCACAATCTGTATATGCAGATGCTGTACCTGATTCGGGATTTTGAGAGTAAAACGGCAAAAACCGAGGCACAGTCAAGCGGAGAGCGATTGTGGCAATGGCAGGCAGTGGAACGAGCTGCTGCGGTTTTGCGGTTAGAATATGAAAAGCGTCCCAATAAATTTGGAACGCTGAAACCTTTACATGCTTTTTTTGATTATGCTTATTTTTCCTTTATGTTTACCCCGAACGGGCGGGATATGGGTGCCGCCAAACGGAGCTGGAATTTATATCGCAGTCGATTTGCCTACCTTGTGGCAGAAATGCTGGGGCTGGTGACTAATGCTTCTGAAAGTCGCCACGATGGGTAACGGTTTTATACCCGATTTTAGCAAGTCGGGCATCTAGTGCCTCTCTTGCTTCTGCTGCTTCAGCACCGTCAGAAAGCTTGTTATTATATAAGGTATAATCCTTCCGGTGGTCGCCGGGGGATAAATTCGGCATAACAACATTAGCACCGCACAAGATAGCTCGTTCGCGGCCGCCTTCTTGCAAGGTGCCTACGGCGGTTGTGGCCGGAATCAGGGCGTCGGGCTGAGAAAGGCGGAGCAGGGAGATTAAAAAGAGGGTCAGCTCTAAGCTTCCTGCCGGATAGTCTTTAAAAGGTGTATCCTTATGAGGGATAAAAGGGCCGATGCCAATCATCTGGGGCTGCAATTTTTGAATGAATAATAAATCAGAAGCAATATGTTCAGTTTTTTGAAAGGGTGAGCCCACTAGAAAGCCGGTTCCCACCTGAAAGCCCAGTTCTTTTAAATCGTAGAGACATTGTTTTCGAACGGTGGGGGAAAGGCTTTCGGGGTGAAGCAGGCGGTAGTGTGCATCGTCGGCAGTTTCGTGCCGCAATAAGTAACGGTCTGCCCCTGCTTTTTTAAAGGCCTCATACTCAGAGCGGGACCGTTCGCCCACAGAGAGCGTTACGGCACAGTCCGGGTATTGCTGTTTTATGGTTTCAACCAGCTTGCAAAGCTCGCTATCAGAAAAACCGGGGTCTTCGCCGCCCTGCAGGACAAAGGTGCGAAAGCCCAGATTGTAGCCGTTTTTGCAGCAGGCTAAAATCTCCTCCGGTGTCAGGCGATACCGGTTACACAGGCTGTTGCTGCAACGCAGGCCGCAGTAATAGCAATCGTTTTTACAGATGTTTGTAAATTCGATGAGTCCGCGAATATAAATGTTTTTTCCAAACCGTGCTTGTGCGGTTTCTCTTGCAAGGTTAGCGGCGTATTCTGCCGTTTCACAATCAAAACCGGCAAGCAAAAGACACCATTCTTCTTTTGTCAAGCCATGCAGGAGAGCCAGCTTGTCAATCAACTTTTTCATTTCTATCTATCCCCGCTTATAATGGTACCGCCGCCTACGACCACATCACCGTCGTAAAAAACCATAGCCTGGCCGGGTGCCGGAGCACGTTGCGGCTGGGAAAATTCTGCTAACACCTTGCCGTTTTCCAAAAGATGCAGCACGGCTTCCGATTCTTTATGGCTATACCTTGTTTTGGCGGTTACCTTGATTTTATCCTGAGGTTTTTCACAAGCAATCCAATTGACACGGTCTGCCAGAACCCGGGTTTTAAATAACTTTTCTTCCGGCCCCAGGATCACCTGGTTCGTTTCGGCATTTTTAGACAGAACGAATGCCGGTTCACCTAAGGCAATTCCCAAACCTTTTCGCTGGCCGATGGTATAGCGAATAATCCCTTGGTGTCGGCCTAAGATGTCACCAGTTTCGTTTATAAATTCACCTTTCGGGTAGGCTGTGCCCAGTCGTTTTTCCAAAAATGCGGCATAGTCACCGTCGGGAACAAAGCAAATATCCTGACTGTCAGGAGCTTTGGCGTTGGGTAGCTTCATGTCCTCTGCCATGGCCCTGATTTCTTTTTTTGTCAACTCCCCTAAAGGGAACAGTGTGTGCTTTAACTGCTCCTGGGTTAAAAGATAGAGCATGTAGGTCTGGTCTTTGTTTGTATCTTTAGCACGCTTTAACAGCATTCTGCCGGTAGAGGCGTCCTTTTCCACGATGGCATAGTGCCCGGTTGCCAGATAGTCTTGCCCCAGCTTTTTAGCATGGTCAAGGAGCAAGCCGAATTTAATTAAGCTATTGCAAATAATGCAAGGGTTAGGGGTTTCGCCCCGGTTATAGCTTTCTTGAAACGCCTGAACGACGAAAGCATCAAAGGCTTTTTGCTCGGAAAATTCATAAAAAGGAATTCCTAAAGCTTTGGCGGCAAGCTTCGCCCCGTTTTGCGGCTCGCCGACTAAATGCAGCGTTGCACCGCAGACCGTATGGCCTGCGTTTTTTAATATACCGGCACAGACAGCACTGTCAACACCGCCGGAGAGAGCAATCATTACGTTCATCTTTATCCCTCATTCCTGCCCAGCATACGCATGAGCGTGGGAAGATTTTGTTCAAAGTTTACGCCGTACCGCAGGTCTTTATCCATTTTCTTTGTGGTCACGATGGAAAGCACCGTATAATCGGCTGCCGTAGCTGCCGCATCATGGAGAGAAAAGCCGCGCATGAGGGCTGACAGCAGCGTGGCAGCATATACGTCGCCGGTGCCGTGATAAAATCCGTCAACCCGGTCTCTTAAAACGAATTCTTTTTTGCCGGTTTTCCTGTCTAAGGTGGCGGCACCTAAAGAATTTTCGTCAAAGTGCACGCCGGTTAACACAATCTGACCGGGACAGATGTCAGCTAAACGGTCTAAAATGTCGTTGATTTCGGTCTCGGTGTAAGGCCCGTGACGGTAGGGCTCGTCCAACAGGAGAAAGGCTTCTGTCATGTTGGGAACAATAACATCAGCCCGGTTGCAAAGCTTTTTCATAGCGGCAGGGAAGGAGCTTGAAAAAACGGGATAGAGAACGCCGTCGTCGCCCATAACCGGGTCTACCATAATCAGAGTATCTTCTGTGGCAATTTCGTCTATAACCCGCCAGATGATTTCCGTCTGCTCCTCAGAGCCTAAAAAGCCGGTATAAACAGCGTCAAACTGCAGGTTCAGGCTTTTCCAATGGTTGGCAACGGGCAAAATATCTCCGGTTAAGTCCCGGTATGTATAGCCGGAAAAGCCACCGGTATGGGTTGAGAGCACCGCTGTGGGAATACAGCAGGTTTCAAGCCCGGCGGCAGAAAGCATAGGCAGAGCAACTGTCAACGAGCATTTACCAAAACAGGAAATGTCATGAATAGCGGCTACGCGTTTTTGCCTTTCCATGGGAAAACCAGTCCTTTCTTAAGTAACAATTTCTTTTCCTTTGTATTATATCTGCTTGCATTGTTTTTGTCAATATGCTATAATTAACATATGTAGTCTTACGCGTTGTGACGCAAGGCTTTTTGACAGACAATGTTTTCATTAAATATAGAAGGAGCACACTATGTTTGAAAAATTATCATTTATAGAAGAACGGTTTACAGATTTGGCAACAAAAATCAGTGACCCTGAGGTGATTGCCGACCAGGAAACCTGGCGAAAACTCTGTAAGGAACATTCGGATATTACACCGATTGTAGAAAAATACCGTGAATATAAAAAGGTGAAAGAAACGGTGGACGAAGCAAAAGAACTTTTGTCTGACACCCAGGATAAGGACTTTCGCTCTATGCTGGAAGACGAAGTGGCAGACGGTCAGAAAGCGATTTTGCGTCTTTCCGATGAACTGAAAATTCTGCTTCTTCCCAAAGACCCCAACGACGAAAAGAACGTTATCGTGGAAATCCGCGGTGGTGCCGGTGGCGATGAAGCGGCTCTCTTTGCCGGAGACTTGTTCCGTATGTACTCTATGTATGCCGAATCCCGTCGTTGGCGGATTGAGGTGTTAAACCAGAATGCTACCGATATGGGTGGCTATAAAGAAATTTCCTTCAGTATTGAAGGTGACGGTGCTTACTCACGGCTGAAATTTGAAAGCGGTGTGCACCGTGTACAAAGAATCCCTGCAACGGAGTCCGGCGGCAGAATTCATACCTCAACGGTAACGGTTGCAGTGCTTCCCGAGGTTGAGGAAGTTGAGGTTGACATCAACCAGAACGACCTTAGAATTGACGTGTTCCGTGCCGGTGGCCCCGGAGGTCAGTGCGTTAACACAACGGACTCTGCCGTACGTATTACCCACCTGCCCACAGGTCTTGTGGTCTCCTGTCAGGACGAAAAATCTCAACATAAAAATAAAGATAAGGCTATGAAAATTCTCCGTTCCCGTCTTTACGATTTAATGCAGAGCCAGCAACAGGCACAGATTGCTCAGGAACGTAAAAGCCAGGTGGGAACCGGTGACAGAAGCGAACGCATCAGAACCTATAACTATCCCCAGGGTCGTGTAACAGACCACCGTGTAGGGTTGACTCTTCACCGTTTAGACAGTATTTTAGACGGGGATATTGACGAAATTATTGATACATTGATTACCACCCATCAGAGCGAAATGCTAAAAGGAAGCGAAGCCTGATTGTATCGGAGTTGAGGCCATGGCAACCATTCGTGATGTGGCAAAGGCGGCCGGCGTCTCCATTGCCACCGTATCGAATTATATCAATAAAACCAAACCCATCGGCAGGGAAAAGGCAGAAAAAATTGCCACGGCTATATCACAGCTGGGCTATGTTCCCAACCAGATGGCAAGAACTCTGCGTCGTCGCAGCGGCAACCATGTTGGCGTAATCCTGCCGAATATTCAGGACCAGTACTATGTGCAAATTCTCCAGGGGATTGAGCAATATTTTCATGCTCGGAACTATTTTGTCAGTCTGGGCATTTCCGGAGACCATGCCGAGCAGGAAAAGCAATACTTTCATCACTTTTTGGAAAACCAGGCAGCAGGTATTATTTGTGTATCCTGTATGCCCAAAAAACAGGAATTTTTTAAAGAGACCGTGGAGAAATCCGGTGTTCCGCTTGTCTGCCTTGACCGGCGGATTGAAGGTGCGGACGTGGATTTACTCCGATTTGATAATCAAAAGACAATGTTTCAGCTGACCCAGGACTACCTTAACAAAAATTGCCGCAGGTTGGCTCTTTTATGCGGTCCGGAGGACTTTAGCTGTGAAAAAGAGGCAGAGCTTGGCTTTCGGGAGGCTCTTGGCGAGGCAACCGGGGCAGAGTTTGAAGTACTGCATACGGCTCTCAACAAAGAAGCGGCGTTTCGGGTGATGCTTTTATATCTGCAGCGAGCGAAGCCTGACGCTGTTCTTGCTACTTCTAAGCCCGTTGCGGCAGGTATTTTGGAAAGCCTGATGCTGGTTGGTCTTTCACCGGGAACTGATGTGTTTGTCGGTGCCCTGGGCGAAGATAACTGGACTCGGGAACACGACCGTCCTGATATTTTATATACGGCCCGTCAGGCAATTACTATGGGAATTGCCGCCGGCGAGCAGTTATTTGAAAAAATCAAGCATCCACAAAAACCCCCTAAAGAACTGGTTTTTGAAGATGTTTGGCGGTATCGCCAACAGGGAACGGCTTCCGTGCCGGTTTCTAAAAAGGTGAAGCAGAACAAAACCTTACGAGTTTTGATGCTGAACACCCAGCAGGTTGAATTGTTTTCCGGCCTGATGCCTCATTTTGTTAACCAAACCGGGATTCAGACAGAAATTCTTCGGGTAGGCGAGCATGAAATTTTGTCTCATATAGCAAAGCGGCAGGCAGATGTGACTATGTTTGATATGCCCTGGCTGTATTCTTTGGCACAATCCGGCGTTCTGGCTGACATTAGTTGCTATATGCAAGATTTTGACGAGAGTATTTACCTCCATCAATGCCTGGAGCACTATGGTAAGTTTAACGGAAAATATTATGGGCTGCCCTTTAACTATGCACCCCAAATGCTGTTTTACCGTCGGGATTTGTTTGAGGATCCGGTCATCGGCAAGCAGTATTTCCAGCAATATAATGAAGGTCTCAGACCGCCAAAGACCTGGTCAGAGTTTAACCGGGTGGCTAAGTTTTTTGATAAAAAATTGAATCCTTCCTCGCCGGTAACTTATGGAACTGTGGTTCCGACGGCATATAAAGAATGCCTCTTGCCGGAGGTTTACATGAGAATGCGGGCCTACGGCGGTGAAATTTATAACAGCCGTTTTTCCGTGAATTTCGGAACGGACAAGACGGTGAAAGCCCTTTCTTCCCTGGCTGACTTGTGTCGGGAAACAGGTGCTGCGTCGAAAAAGATGACAGACCGTGATGTTGCGGAGGCTTTTCTCCGTGGGGAGAGTGCTATGCAGATTACGTATCCGTCTCACCTTTCCGATGCAGTAGACGTACATCGGTGGTTACAACGGGGTATGCTGGGCTTTGCCCATGTACCCGGGAAATGCCCGATTTTAGGTGGCTGGAGCCTGGGTGTTTTAGAAAACAGCACCCAAAAGGACGAGGCGTTTTCATTCATTAAATGGGCCTGTGGTGCTTACATGGCAAATTATTCGGCAATCTTAGCCGGACAATCTGCTATCAGTGCCAGCTTTGATAACAACGAGCTCATCAGTCTGTATCCCTGGCTGCCGCTGTACCGCGATATGTATCCCTTCTCTGAGCCAATTCTGCCGCCTCATAAACCGGGTCGGGAGATTATTCCTCAGGAAGCGGTAGACAACTTGGTTGCAGAGGGCGTTTATGAATTATTGGAGCAAAAGAAGCCCCCTGCCGAAGCAACAGCGGGGATTCATCAAGCGTTAGAAGCTTTATTTAAAAAATACCGTTACTAAAATAAAATTATTAACAGCAGTTCTAATGTAAACTGCTCAGAAAGGATAGGTTCTTGTGAAAAAAATTATTTCTCTTATTCTTGTGGTTATGCTGTGTATGAGCGTCCCTGTGTTTGCCGATAAAGCTGCCGGAGATATTGTTATCAGCAGTACCGGTGACATCAGTACAACGGCTGTGGCGACGAAATTGATTTCAGACAATAAAATTATCGACGGCGAGAAGATTATTTTTAATGACCGTACCCTCATTCCCGTTCGTAAGCTTTTGGAAAGCGTAGGGGCTTTGGTTGACTGGGACGGCGATACAAGAAGGGTTGACCTTACCCGCAACGGTAAAACCATTAGTCTCCATATTGACAGCGATGTTTTAATAACACCTTCCGGTGAAAGGAAGATGGATACCACGCCGATTCTTTGGAACGACACTACATACGCACCGATTCGTGCTATTGCAGAGGAATTTGGCCTTACCGTTGATTGGGACGGCGGCACAAAAACAGTTTTGATTACCAGCCCGGAGGGTTGTCCTTATGTAGATTTTTATGACGGCATGACCGTAGCACAGGCTACTGAGATGGTGGGCATGACGCCGGAAGAATTTACAGGCAGAACAGGTCTTGACTATGAAACCTATAAAGATAAGCTGTATGTGCAGGCAGATAATGAGGCTACTTCAGGAGCTGTTGCGGCAGGAAACGGTATGAGCCTTGAAGATTTAAAAACCATTCTTAACCTTGCAGATTCTGTAACCGAAAGCACACCTTGGGGCGTGGCTGTCGGCGGTGTTTCCATGGGGAACTATATTAACGCATTTTTAAATCCCGCTCAATACGGCATGAGTGTTGAACAAGCCTTTGAGCAAATCAAAGAGGCTTATAATTTGGGTGATGAATACACTCTTGACACGAAGTTCCGTTATGTAAGAGTTTTAATTGATACGCAGGATTATCTGAATTCAAAAGCAGAGGCGGAAGCAGAACAGGCGTTAGCGGAACAAAAGGCTAAGGACCTTGCAGCGTTACCGGCACTTTTGGAAAACACCATCGGCTTTACCATCACCTTAGAAGACGGTTCTGTTATGAAAGGCGTTCTCTACCCCGACGTAGCACCTAAAACCGTAGAGAATTTTGTAAACCTTGCAAAAAACCACTTTTATGACGGTCTGATTTTCCACCGGGTAATCGATGGGTTTATGATACAGGGCGGTGGTTTTGACCGGAACTTTAATCCTAAAGAAGCAGCTCCCATTCAGGGCGAATTTTACGCCAACGGCATCACGAATGCTTTAAAACACGAAAAAGGCGTTATCTCCATGGCAAGAACTAACGACCCCAACTCAGCTTCCAGCGAGTTCTTTATTATGGACGAAGCAGCCCAGCATCTTGACGGCAACTACGCAGCCTTTGGTAAAATTACAAAGGGCCTTGAGGTTATAGAAAAAATTTCTGCCGTACAAACCGAAACCAACGCTTTGGGATATGAAAATGTACCTGTTAAGCCGGTTGTTATTAAAAGCATTACGATAGGTTAATTATAAGAGTCATGTACATAAAAATATTTAAGGAAGGGAGACATAACAAAAATTATTCCTTTGGAAGATTTTTGTTATATAAGATATTGTGAGCTATCTGGAAAACGTGGTTATTCCGTTTATTGGGACGATTCAGTTGACAGATGTTTTAGATGTGGCAATTGTTGCAGTCATCATCTATCACATTATGAAATTTATCCGGCGAACCCGTGCCATGCAACTGCTTAAAGGCGTAGGTATTTTGCTGGTGGTTATGTATGTCAGTGAATGGTTACAGCTTAACGTTATTAACTTTATCTTACTTAATACCATGCAGGTTGGTGTTACAGCCCTTTTAATTGTGTTCCAGCCGGAGCTCAGACGTGCCTTGGAGCATATGGGAAGAAGTAAGCTCAGCGGTATTTTAAGTTTTGAAGAACCAAAATCCGTTGCAGACTTGGTTGATGAGGTTTGTATTGCCATGGCAAGCTGTGCTAAAACAAAAACCGGTGCTTTAATTGTCTTTGAACGCAAAAGCGGATTAAGCGATATTTTAACCGGCGGAACTGTGCTCAATGCAGAAGTTTCCTCTGAGGTTTTGGAAAACATTTTTGTTCCCAATACACCCCTTCATGACGGTGCGGTTATTATCCGCAACGAAAAAATTTATATGGCAGCAACAGTCCTGCCCCTTTCTTCCAACAAAAACCTGAGCAAGGAATTCGGTACGCGTCACCGTGCAGCGTTGGGGATTTCCGAACTGTCTGACTGTGTATCCCTTGTGGTATCTGAAGAGACAGGAAAAATTTCTGCTATGATTAACGGAGATATGATCAGAAATCTTTCCATTTCTTCCTTAAGTCAGCTTTTAAATAAGGTTTTATCTACCGAAAGTGAAGAAAAAACCGGCCCGTCCAAGTTCTTTAACTTTAAAGGGAGGGCAAAAGCATGAAAAAAATTGATATGAAAAAGGCGTTCAGTGGCGACCGTGCCCTTAAGATTTTTGCAGCGATTATTGCGATTTCCCTTTGGTTCTATGTTGTTCAGGTTCAGAATCCTGAAATTAAGAAGACCATAAAAGGCGTTCCGGTTGTTTTTAGCCAAAGCGGTCTTTTAGAAGAAAAAAATCTTGTTATGTTAAACGACAGCGAATATACGGTTGATATTGAAATCCGCGGCCCCAGAAAGAACGTTATGAAAGTTAACAGAAAAAACATATCGGTTTTAGCTGACCTGGGTGCTATTGATTCTACGGGCAGGCATACCGTTGTCACCAATGTCGTTATGCCATACAGCAGCCTGGAGGTTTTGAGCAAATCCCCTTCTGCCGTTTCTGTTGATGTTGATACCTTAATTACGGTAACAAAGCCTGTTGAGGTGTTTGCTCAGGGTACGCCTAAGGACTCATATATTGTAGGGAATACCTCCACAAATCCGGAGGAGATTACCGTAAAAGGGCCTAAGTCTATTATTGACAGTATTCAGTCTGTGGGTGTTTCCGTTTCTGTTGACGGAAAATCAGCCGATACAGCCGGACGTGGCATCGTGTTGGCATTGGGCACCGGCGAAAAAGAAATTGTTAATCAAAATTTAACCTATTCTATCGGTGAAATTGAATATCATGTTGAAATATTAAAGGCAAAAACAGTTAATCTGGAACCTGTTTTCTCAGAGGCAGCACAGTATTTTGCCAGCGAATATGTTTTAGATGAAAACAGCATTAAAACCATTCGTATCGCCGGCGTGCAAGCTATGGTAGATAGTATGGAGAAAATTAAGACAGAGCCGATTACATTGCGGGACATTAGTGCCGGTGGGGAAGTGACCGTGAAATTGGATTTACCTGAGGGCGTCCGGTCCTTAGATGGTGATAGTTTCACTCTGCGATTTAGTCGCCGGCTTCCACAAGAATAAAAAATATAAACCGCCGCATCTTTTTGCGGCGGTTTAAAATTTATTTAAAAAAAGGCTTGAAAAGTAAAAAAAATTGTGGTACAATAATTCTGCTGTACTGATAGAGACAGCAAACATTGATATAATGGCCTGTTGGTCAAGCGGTTAAGACGTCGCCCTCTCACGGCGAAAACAGGGGTT
Source organism: Clostridia bacterium (assembly GCA_017407515.1). GTDB lineage: Bacteria > Bacillota > Clostridia > UBA1381 > UBA9506 > UMGS755. The sequence continues at coordinate 23,684 of JAFQWH010000068.1, forward strand.
CGAGTCCCCTACGGGTCACCAGAAAAAACGACTTGTTTCGACAAGTCGTTTTTTTAGTTATATTTGCCTTGCGGCAAGTTATGCGTTATGATTGCTTCGCAAGTTATAAATTGACTTTGTCAATGTTTGTCTTATAGAGAGAAAATATATCATAACTGCAAACGAAGTTTGCGACATGGTTCTAAACTATCAACATGACTCTAAACCGTTCGGTTCTTTCATATTAGACCCTTGACTTTGCTAAAATGCTAGGTTTTTTCGTATATGGCTTTCTGGCTAAAAACATTGTGAAGCCCTTGAATGCTGAAATTCTATATGATATAATAATAAAAAAGAGAAAACTTTTAACAAAGGAGTGCTTATGATGTACGAAAACAATAATGGTTTTTATCAGCCCGGCGGGCCGGGTTCTATACCGCCTCAACCTCCTTATCAGCCGTATCAGCCTTATCCTTTACCTGATGCCGAAGTAGATGCTCTTGTGGAGGCTGCTTTTAGCAAATCACTTGCCGCTACCATTATGTGTGGATTTCCTGTTGCGTCCATTATTGCTATTGTGTTTGGAAATACCGGTTTGGGATTAGTAGACCGAGCAAAACGTTTGGCAGCTCAGCGTGGGGTCAGACCGAGCGGTAAAATTGTTGCGGCGAACGTACTTGGAAAAATCGGAAAAATTGCCGGGATTGCTCTGACAGCCTTCTGGGGTGTTTATTTCTTTATTCTTTTAGCTATTTTGATGTCATTTTAATGTTTATACCAGAAAAAGCGGCTTGTTTATTAAACAAGCCGCTTATTTTATGGTTATACTATTTATTTTCGGACAAAACTGTGGTATAATGAATGCATACCTTATTAGATTTTTATATGTTGCGTTCATTGCACCATAAATTTCTTTGAATGATTTTAATAAAGAAAAATTATGGTATAATACTATAATGTATAATAAAAATGATAATGATAAATTATAGATTTTACAACTTGAGGTGATTGTGTGGCAGAAAAAAGTTTAGATGTAACAGCCGTTGATTTAGGCAGCCTATTCGGCGAGTTTGATTGCCATATAAAACAGGTAGAAAAAGAACTGGGTGTTACTGTTTCCTGCCGTGATTCCGTTTTGAAGATTTTAGGCGGGGAAGAAGAAACCCAGACGGCAAAAAAAACCATTTCTGCCATGATTGAAACTGTGAGCCGGGGTGACCGGTTAAATGAACAGGGGATTACCTACACCATTATGATGGCAAAAGCCGGTGAAGAAACCGCCCTTCGTGATTTGGGGCAGGATTGCATCTATATTACCGCTAAGGGTAAGCCCATTAAGAGCAAAACCTTAGGTCAGAAAGAATATATTCGTGCTATGAAAGATAACACCGTGGTTTTCGGTATCGGTCCTGCCGGAACGGGTAAAACCTACCTTGCGGTGGCAAAAGCGGTCACCGCTTTCCGTAAAAAAGAAGTCAGCCGGATTATTATTACCCGCCCTGCTGTTGAGGCAGGGGAGAAGCTGGGTTTTCTGCCCGGCGATTTGCAAAACAAGGTTGACCCGTATCTCAGGCCTTTGCACGATGCCTTGTTTGAAATGATTGGCATGGAAAGCTATAATAATTATGTAGAAAAAGGGGTTATAGAGGTAGCACCCCTTGCCTATATGCGTGGCCGTACCTTAGATAACGCCTACATTATCTTAGACGAGGCACAAAACACCACGCCGGAACAGATGAAAATGTTTTTAACCCGAATCGGCTTTGGTTCGAAAGCTATTGTCACCGGGGATATTACCCAGATTGACCTGCCCGAGGGCAAGAGAAGTGGTCTTAAAGAGGCCATTAAAATTTTAGCCGATGTTGAAGATTTGGCGTTTTGCTATTTTACGCATAAAGACGTTGTCCGCCATCCTTTAGTACAGCGGATTATTCAGGCATATGAAAAATATGACGCCAAGAGAAATAAAAATGAACGGAGTGATAAGCATGATCAATCTCGTTCTAAATGAAGCAGCGGAACAGCTGGAAGAAAGCGTCAGAGAAATGGTTAAGCGTTGCGTGGAACAGACCCTTTTAATGGAGGAATTTCCCTTTGATGCTGAAATTTCTTTTTCGATTACAGATAATGAAGAAATTCGTCAGTTAAACCGGGAAAATCGGGGAATTGACAGGGTGACAGACGTTCTTTCCTTTCCTATGCTGGATACGGAAGACGGAGTTTTAATTGTAGAAGACAGCGATATTTTAGATAACTGTGTTTTCTTAGGCGATATTGTAATTTCTCTGCCCAAAGCCATAGAACAGGCAGAGGCTTACGGCCATTCTCTCTTGCGGGAACTTGGTTTTTTAACCGTTCATTCGGTTCTCCACTTATTGGGCTATGACCATGAGCTTGGAGAAGAAGAGGAAAAAGAAATGTTTCAAAAACAGGAGCAGGTTTTATCTGCCCTTTCTCTTACAAGATAAACAAAGGAGGCATACCGAATGTCAAACCGTAAAAAAACAATGCTTATGCTGTTTGGCGATTATCTGTTCTGCCTGGTTCTGCAGCTGATTGCCATGGTGGCATTTTATAAAATACTGGATTATTCCTGGGGTGTGTACTTATATACGGTCTTTTTCTCGGTACTTTTATTTACCGGTATTTACAGAAGAACCTGGCTGGCAGCTAAACGGGATTCCCATTTAAAAGAAAACCGTCCCGGTTTATCAGAAGGGCTGATTCTGGTTCTGCCTTTGGCTCTTTTTAACCTACTTATCGCCGCACTGTACGGCTTGATTCAGGCAAACATTATTCCGATTCGTGATATTGTTATAAACACGGTTTACACGTTTCCTGATAACGCACCGCGAGTGGCACGAGAGGTTTTACTCCTTGACAAAATTACCCCCTGGGTTCGTACCTGGTTCAGCTCGCTCTTGGCTTTTATGCAGGGGAAAACACCGGCGGCAGTGCTTTTCATTGTTCCGGCTTTGAACCTTTTAGCAGGAGCTTTGGGGTATATTGCAGGGATTAAAAAATTTTTCTTCAGCGAGCATATGCTTGCCGCTAAAGAAAAAGTCAAAGAAAAATTTAACGAATAGAGGCATAAGATGAATCTGTTCAGCTTGTCTGATGTCGGCATGGAGTTCGGCGAACGGACGTTGTTTCAAAATGTTTCTTTCACCATTGGTGAAACAGATAAAATCGGTTTAATCGGCAGTAACGGTACCGGAAAAACTACCTTGTTCAAAATTTTACTGGGAAAGATGCGTGCTTCTTCCGGCGAGGTGTTTCAAAACAAGCAAACGGTTATCGGATACTTAGAACAGCATACCAATTTAACCTCTGATAAAACAGTTTTAGAAGAGGTTTTATCGGTGTATCAAGATGTGATTGACATTGAAGAGGAGCTTGCGGACATTGCCCGCAAAATTGAGTCAAAAGAGGGCGACCTTTCTGCCTTAACGGAACGGCAGCACAGATTGACAGAGCGGTTTACCCAAAGAGACGGGTATACATATAAAAACCGTGCCAAATCCTCTTTGATGGGTTTGGGTTTTTCAGAAGGCGAGCTTTCCGTTCCCTTTTCTCAGCTGTCCGGCGGTCAGCAAACAAGAGTTTCTCTTTGTAAATTGCTGCTTTCCGGGGCGAATCTTCTGCTGCTGGACGAGCCGACCAACCACCTGGATTTAGCGGCAGTGGAGTGGCTGGAAAATTTCCTTCGTGACTACCGGGGTGCTGTTTGCGTTATCTCCCATGACCGTTATTTCTTAGATAAAATCACCAACCGCATTTTTGCCCTGGAATATGGAAAGGTCAGCGTGTATGAGGGGAACTATTCCGTATACCAAAAGCTAAAAGCGGAACGGGAGAAAGCCGTTGCACGCCATTATGAAAATACCCAAAAAGAAATTAAACGAATTGAGGGTATTGTCCGTCAGCAACGGCAATGGAACCGGGAACGCAATATTAAAACCGCCGAAAGCAAATTAAAGGCGATTGCAAGGCTGGAGGAGGGATTAGAAGCTCCCGAAAGCGAAGAGGCAACGATTCACTTTACCCTTAAGGCAAAAC
>JAFQWH010000069.1 GCA_017407515.1 Clostridia bacterium
CAGTCTGCCAGCATATAAATGTCGTCTACAAATCCGCAGATTACACGGATACCGGCAACGTCCTTTAATTGCTCCTCCACCGCAGAAAGGGTAACAGGAAAGCCTTTCCGGAATAGCTTTTCGCGAATGCTGTCTAAAGACTTTAAGCGACTGTTGATACCCACTATGGGATTACGCTCACTGACCAAGGAAAGCTGTTCATTTAATACGTTGAATTTGGTTTCCACTTCTAAAATGGCACAGCGGTAATAGGTCATTAAGGTGTTAAAATCCCTTAGCATTTGCGAAAGTTCCTCTGATGTTTTCCCTTCAAAAAATGCATTCAGTTGTTCTTTTACATTTGCTTGCATCATACGTTTCCTTTCTATGCCTTATGCGTAATGAGCCCGACTGCTTTTGAAATTTCCATAACCACAAGAGGAACTAAAATCAAAGCAAGGCCGAAAAGGTACAGTTGCCAGGGCAGGTAAATCAGACCGAAGGCAACGGAAACCGGCGTAAAGAGAACCAAAAGCACCAATATAAGAGAAACCAGGGCGGCCTTGTTTAAGGTTTTATTTTTGAATGCACCGATTCTGAACAGGGAATGCTCTGAACGCATATTAAAGGCCTGCACCACCTGAGAAAGAGCCAGCACCATAAAGGCCAAGGTCTGGCCACCGGCATCCTGACCGGTGACTCTTTCACCCATCCAGAATGCAAACAGGGATAAAGCACCGAACATCAGGCCCTGGAAAGCGATCCTCAAGCCGTAGCCGCCGGCAAATAAACCCTCATTTTTCGGCTTGGGTTTTTTGTCCATCACGTCACTTTCCACAGCTTCCATACCCAGGGCAATAGCAGGCAGGCTGTCGGTAACTAAGTTAATCCACAACAGCTGCAAAGAAAGCAGCGGGGTTTTATGCCATAGAAGCATTGCCACAAAAACAGTAATCACTTCGCCGATGTTAGTACCTAATAAGAAGCCCACAACTTTTTTAATATTGGCATAAATGCCACGGCCTTCTTTGACGGCATCAACAATGGTAGCAAAGTTATCGTCTGTTAAGGTCATATCTGCCGCACCCTTGGCAACATCGGTACCGGTGATGCCCATCGCACAGCCAATGTCTGCCGCTTTTAGGGCAGGCGCGTCGTTGACGCCGTCACCGGTCATAGATACCACGTGGCCTTTTCTCTGCCAGGCTTTGACGATTCGGATTTTATTTTCTGGGGAAACACGGGCATAAACTGCTATGTGCTCTACTCTTTCATCCAGCTCCGCATCCGTCATATTGTCAAGCTGGGCACCGGTGATGGCATCGTCATTTTCTCCCAAAATGCCAAGCTCTTTTGCAATGGCTGATGCGGTAATCACGTGGTCACCGGTAATCATCACCGGTTTGATGCCTGCCTTCCGGCAAACTGAAACCGCATCTTTTGCTTCCGGTCTGGGCGGGTCAATCATACCCAGAAGACCCAGGAAGGTAAGCTCTGTTTCTAAGGTGTCTGTACTGATAACATCCGGCAGAGCGTCAATTTCTTTATAGCCCACGGCCAGCACACGAAGAGCCTTTTCGCTCATTGTTTCGTTCATTTTCCGAGCCGCGTCCAAATCGCCCTTGATGCAACGGCTTGCCATCATATCAAAAGCACCTTTGACAATGACAATCTTCTTGCC
>JAFQWH010000070.1 GCA_017407515.1 Clostridia bacterium
AAGTATAGTACAAACAAACTGCCTAAAAGCCTTCCCCTTGAGGGGAAGGTGTCAAAACCATAGGTTTTGACGGATGAGGTGTAGAAAATGCTTTGCATTTTCGTATGAAATGCCCTGCCGGGCGGGCCTACTTTTGAATGCAAAAGTAGCAAAACAAAGGGGGAGTTTCGATTCTCCCCCTTTAACCCCCTTAAAACGACACAGGGGCGTTGCCCCTGGACCCCTTTACATAGACGAAGTATCTGTATAACCCATTTATGGGTAGCTAGTAGTTGCATGGCTGGCAGGCCAATACAAAGATGCTATGTAGCGTTGCCAGTTGGGGTGGAGTCCGAAGCGTAAGCGAGGAGAACGACACCCATGCAAGGCTTGCCCGTGAGCGTTGAGCCGAAGGCGAAAACGGAGCGGCTGCAAGCTACTGTAGTATTAGGGCTATGCCCGAAAAGGAAAAACCACCCGCTATGCGGGTGGATATTTATTGTTTGATAATCTGCAGGGGGCGTTGGTCTCTATGTTGTCTCTAAAAAGCTGAGGTGACGGTGTAGGGGCGGGATTCCATGCCCGCCCGCATATTCGGGAGGGTACGGAGACCCTCACCTACGAATAAAACGAGGTATTTTCAAAATTAAATGCCCCGCACCCTTGCAAGAGATGTCAAAATATGATAAAATATAGTATATCTATGCAAAAATGCAGAAATGCTGTTTGCAGTTGGTAAAAAAAGGTTTGTATGTAACGACAATTACAATAAAGGAGTACGCTATGAATACGGTCAGAAGAATTTTTGTAGAAAAGAAAAAAGGCTTCGATGTTGAAGCAACCCACCTTTTTAATGACTTAAAAGATAATTTAAATCTTTCCGGTCTTTCCGGCGTAAAAGTCATTCAGCGTTATGACGTTCAGGGGGTGTCCGACGAGGCGTTTAAAATGGCAAGAACCTCTATTTTCAGCGAACCGCCGGTAGATACTGTTTATGATGAAACCTACCCCATGCCGGAGAATGTAAAATATTTTGTAACAGCACTGCTGCCCGGTCAGTATGACCAGCGTGCAGACTCTGCCGCTGAATGTGTTCAGCTTTTGACTCAGCAGGAACGCCCCAAAGTGCAGGCTGCCCGTATTATCGTTTTAGAGGGCAACGTGACGGATAGCGACCTTGAAGCTGCCAAGAAATATTTCATTAACCCTGTTGAAGCCTGGGAAGTATCTGACGAAAAGCCCGAAACTCTGGACTCAGTAGCAGATGTTCCGGCGGACGTTGCCATCGTTGACGGCTTTATTACTTTAGATGATGCGGGTCTTTCTGAGCTTCTTTCTACCTATGGCTTTGCTATGGATTTTGAAGACCTTTGCTTCTGCCGTGATTATTTTAAAAATACCGAAAACCGCAACCCGTCCTTAACGGAGCTGCGTATGATTGATACATATTGGTCTGACCATTGCCGTCATACCACTTTCTCCACGGAAGTGACAGACATTGACACAACTGATGCACCGAAACGTGTGAAAGATGCTCTTTCTGACTATGAAGAGGCAAGAAAAACTCTTTATGTCGGTAAAAATAAGACTCTGTGCCTGATGGATTTAGCCACCATTGCAGTAAAACAGCTGAAAAAAGAGGGGTATTTAACCCGTCTTGACCAGTCAGAAGAAATCAACGCCTGCAGTATTGAAGTAACTGTTGACGTTGATGGCACTCCCGAACCTTGGCTGATTATGTTTAAAAACGAAACCCATAACCACCCCACAGAAATTGAGCCCTTTGGCGGTGCGGCAACCTGCCTTGGCGGTGCTATCCGTGACCCGCTATCAGGCCGTTCTTATGTCTACCAGGCTATGCGTGTAACCGGTTCCGGCGACCCGAGAAAGACCTTAGCCGAAACCCTGCCCGGCAAGCTGATGCAGCGGAAAATTACCACCGGTGCGGCAGCAGGTTACAGCTCTTACGGTAACCAGATTGGTCTTGCAACCGGTCAGGTTACAGAGATTTATGACGAGGGCTATGTTGCAAAAAGAATGGAAATCGGTGCGGTTATTGCGGCGGCTCCCAAGAAAAACGTTGTTCGTGAGCGTCCCCAGGCTGGTGACCTGGTTATCCTCTTAGGCGGCAGAACCGGCCGTGACGGTTGCGGCGGTGCAACCGGCTCATCAAAAGCTCACGACGACCACTCTTTAGAGTCCTGCGGTGCTGAGGTGCAAAAGGGTAATGCCCCGGTTGAAAGAAAGCTCCAGCGTCTGTTCAGAAAAGAGGAAGCGGCACAGCTCATTAAGCGTTGTAACGACTTTGGTGCCGGCGGTGTTTCTGTTGCTGTGGGCGAGCTGGCTGACGGTCTTTTCATTGACCTTGACAAAGTACCTAAAAAGTACGACGGCTTAGACGGTACTGAGCTTGCCATCAGCGAATCTCAGGAACGTATGGCTGTTGTAATTAGCGAAGAAAACGAGGCAAAATTCTTTGCTCTGGCTAAAGAAGAAAACCTAGAAGCAACCCGTGTTGCGGTTGTAACAGAAGAAGCTCGCCTGCGTATGCAGTGGCGTGGCAAGTTAATTTGCGATATTTCCAGAGACTTTTTAAATACAAACGGTGCAACCAAAAAGACCACCGTTAAGCTGTCTGCTCCCGAAACTCCGGCTTACTTTGCTGAAAGCGAAGCAAGCGATGTTAAGGCAGAATGGCTTAAGACCTTATCTGACTTAAACGTTTGTTCACAGAAAGGCTTAGCTGAACGTTTTGACGCTTCCATCGGTGCCGGCACCGTGCTGATGCCCTTTGGCGGTAAATATCAGTTGACACCGGAAGATGTCATGGCAGCTAAAGTGCCCACCGGCACAAAAACTGACACGGCAACCTTAATGTCCTTCGGTTATCAGCCCCGCCTTGCAAAGGAAAGCCCCTTTGACAGTGCGGTTTACGCCGTTGTTGAATCCCTGGCTAAAATCGTAGCAGCCGGTGGTGACAGAAAAGAAGTGTACCTGACTTTCCAGGAATATTTCTGCCGTCCCGGTGCTGACCCGGCTCGTTGGGGTCTGCCCTTTGCGGCACTCTTAGGTGCTTACCGTGCTCAGAAAGCTCTGTGCATCGGTGCTATCGGCGGTAAGGACTCTATGTCCGGCTCCTTTAACGACTTAGACGTTCCCCCGACCCTGGTTTCCTTTGCTGTGGTTCCCACCTCTGCAAAAACCGTGGTTTCCAGCGAACTTAAGGCAGCAGGTAACGCTTTGTGGTTAATCAGCCCCAACAGAATGGCTGACGGTCTGCCTGATTTTGACGATATGAAGAAAAAGTACGATGCACTCTATGCCTTAATTCAGTCCGGCAAGGTGCTCTCCTCTTACACCATCAAAGAGGGCGGCATTGCAGCGGCTATCTCTAAAATGAGCTTTGGTAACAAGATTGGTGCAGAGCTTTGCGAGTGCGTAAAGAACCGCCTGTTCGTGCCCGATTTAGGTGCTATTATCATTGAAACGGCGGCAGATACCGACGTTTCCTTTGGTAAGAAGATTGGTTCAACCAACGCTTCCGGCGAAATTTCCATCGGCGATGTAGCCATCTCCATTGATGAAATGCTTGCTGTTTGGCAGGCACCGCTGGAGAGCATTTTCCCCACCAAGGCAAAAGGTGGCGTGGGCGAAATTCCTGCCTTTGTTGGTGAAGCAAAATGCCCCATCGTGGCAAAAAATAAAGTTGCTCGTCCTAAAGTGTTTATTCCCGTATTCCCCGGGACAAACTGTGAATATGACACCGAAAAGGCTTTCCGTGAAGCCGGTGCTGAGGGCGACATTTTCGTTCTCAAGAACTTAACACCCTCTGACATTACAGATTCTGTTAATGAAATGGTTAAGAGAATCAAGCAGAGCCAGATTATTATGATTCCCGGCGGTTTCTCTGCCGGCGACGAGCCGGAAGGTTCCGGTAAGTTTATCGCAACCGTGTTCCGTAACCCGGCAATCTGCGAAGCGGTTACCGAGCTCTTAAAACAGCGTGACGGCTTGATGCTGGGTATCTGTAACGGTTTCCAGGCTTTAGTTAAACTGGGTCTTGTGCCTTACGGCGAAATCTGCGAACTCACAGAAGATTCCCCGACCCTGACCTATAACGCCATCGGCAGACACGTTTCACAGATGGTTTACACTCGTGTTGCTTCCTGCAAGTCTCCCTGGCTGTCACTGTCAAATGTGGGTGACATTCACGCCGTTCCCGTATCTCACGGTGAGGGCCGCTTTGTGGCAAATGAAGCGTGGGTGAAGAAACTGGCTGAAAACGGTCAGATTGCAACCCAGTATGTTGACTTATCCGGTAACCCCACTTATGAAACACCCTTTAACCCCAACGGCTCTGTTTGTGCTATTGAGGGTATCACCAGCCCCGACGGCAGAGTTTTAGGTAAAATGGCTCACTCCGAGCGTCGTGGCGACCAGATTTCCAAGAACATTTACGGCGAGCTGGATCAGAAGATTTTTGCTTCCGGTGTAGCATATTTTAAATAATAAACAGGAGCGTGCCCTATGTTGATGCAAAAGCTGACCCAAGCGGCTGAATGTATTAAAAAGAAAATTGCTGTCCGTCCGGAAATTGCCTTAATACTGGGCACCGGTCTGGGTTCTTTTGCAGAGCTTTTAGAAGACGCGGTCACCGTTCCTTATTCAGAAATTCCCGGCTTTCCCGTCAGCACAGCACCGTATCATAAAGGTCAGCTTGTGGCGGGACGGCTTGGGGGAAAACCGGTGGTGGTTCTCCAGGGCAGAGTCCACTACTACGAAGGCTATTCTATGCAAGAAATTGCCTTTCCCGTCTGGGTTTTAAAGCTCCTGGGCGTTACAACCCTCTTTGTAACCAACGCCGTGGGTGCCATCAATTTAGACTACCGTGTGGGGGATTTGATGATGATTTCCGACCACATCAAGTTCTTTAACGATACCCCTCTGCGTGGCGAAAACATAGACGAATTCGGCCCCCGGTTCTTTGATATGTCAAAGGCGTATACGCCGGCACTGAGAGAGTTGGCAAGGAAAAAAGCAGAAGCTTTGTCAATTCCTTTAAAAGAGGGGGTTTATGCCTATATGTCCGGCCCAAACTATGAAACCCCGGCAGAAATCAGAATGCTGAGAACTCTGGGTGCCGATGCGGTGGGTATGTCTACCGTGCCGGAGGTTTTGGCGGCGGTGCATGGCGGCATGCGTGTTTTCGGTCTGTCTTTCTGCACCAACATGGCGGCAGGCATAGAAAAAGAAATTCAGCATTTAGACTTTACAAAAGTGGCAGTTGACCACTTTAAGGCACTGATTTGTGCCATGATAGCAGAAATATAGCGGAGGAACCTATGGTAAATCAGGATCATATCAGAAATTTTTCGATAATTGCACATATTGACCACGGCAAGTCCACCTTAGCAGACCGTCTTTTGGAAAAGACAGGTCTCTTAACTGAGCGTGAAATGGAAGCACAGATTCTGGATAACATGGACTTAGAGCGTGAGCGTGGTATTACCATTAAGGCCCGTGCTGTCCGCCTTTTGTATCAGGCAAAGGACGGGGAGGAGTATGTCTTAAACTTGATTGACACCCCCGGACACGTGGACTTTAACTATGAGGTTTCCCGTAGCTTAGCCGCCTGTGAGGGCGCTATTTTGGTGGTGGATGCGGCTCAGGGTATAGAGGCGCAGACCCTGGCAAATACCTACCTTGCCATTGATCACGACCTGGAGATTATGCCCGTCATCAACAAAAT
>JAFQWH010000005.1 GCA_017407515.1 Clostridia bacterium
GCTGAGAATCGGCGATGCTAACACTATGATGGCAGAAGGTGGTATTCAGGCGGCAGATAAGCCTAACGATTCCCCGGCAACTCACTTTTTGGATGCCTTCGGCGGCGGTCACTTTGCCGCAAAACGCGAACTGTTATCCAAATTAGTTTGCGATGCTCCCGAAGCCATCCAGTGGCTGTCAAACCTGGGCGTTGAATTTGACAAAATGGAAGACGGTACAATGGTTACCACCCACGGCGGCGGTACCTCCAGAAAACGTATGCACGCAGCCCGGGATTACTCCGGCGCAGAAATTATGCGTACTCTCCGTGACGAAGTATTAAACCGTCAGATTCCCGTTATTGACTTTACTGCAGCCATTGAGCTGATTTTAGATGAAAACGGCAAGGCTGCCGGTGCAGTCCTGATAAATATGGAAACCAAGGAACTCTTGGTTGCCAAAGCAAAAACCGTTATCATCGCTACGGGTGGTGCAGGTCGTATGCACTACCAGGGATTCCCCACCTCCAACCACTACGGTGCAACTGCCGATGGTCTGGTGCTGGGCTACCGTGCCGGTGCTAAGCTCCTGTATGCTGACACTCTGCAGTACCATCCCACCGGTGCCGCTTATCCGGAACAGATTTTCGGCGCACTGGTAACCGAAAAGGTTCGTTCCTTAGGCGCAAAGCTGATTAACGCTAACGGCGAAGCTTTTATGCACCCCTTGGAAACCCGTGACGTTTCTGCCGCATCCATCATTCGTGAATGTAACGACAGAGGAAATGGTGTTGACACCGGTAATGGTCTGGGTGTTTGGCTGGATACTCCTATGATCGAAGCCATCGGTGGCGAAGGCACCATTGAAAAGAGAATTCCCGCTATGATGAGAATGTTCGGCCAGTACGGCATTGATATCAGAAAAGAACCCATCCTGATTTACCCCACTCTGCATTACCAGAACGGTGGTCTGGATATTGATGTTTCCGGCGAAACCACTAACGTAGAAAACCTGTTTGTTGCAGGTGAAGCTGTTGGCGGTATCCACGGTCGCAACCGTCTGATGGGTAACTCCCTCTTAGACATTATCGTATTCGGTAGAAATGCAGGTCAGAATGCGGCAGCCAAGGCAAAGGACGTAAGCGTTGGCGCCCTCACCTTATCTCACATTGATAAGTTTGATGCAGAACGCGCCGCTGCCGGCATCGAAACTGAAGAAATTTCTCCCAAGCTTCTGCCCAACTACACCGGACAGAAAAGCGAAATCTAATGACATTTTCTGATAAGCGAGGTTTTTAAAATGACTTTATTTGGAGGCGTAATCCCCGTAACGGGGATTACATTCCTGATGTTTTGTGTTTTAGCCATTGCCGCAACTGGCTATGCCTTAGGCCGTATTACCGTAAAGGGTATTTGCCTGGGCGATGCCGCCGTATTTATTATGGCTCTGGTGTTTGGCGCTCTGTTCTTCACAAACTTAGAAGGACAGCTGATGATCAAGGGCGCAGCAGAATCCTTAAGCTATGCTAACAGCGCCTTAAAGATTATCGAAAGCCTGGGGCTCATCCTCTTTGTTACCTCTGTTGGTTTCATCGCAGGACCCAAATTCTTCGGTAATATGAAGAAAAACTTTAAATCCTACGTGCTCTTAGGTCTGGTAATTATTTTAGCCGGCGGCCTTTCTGCTGTTCTTTGTATCACGATTGGCAGAAGCATCGGCTTCGGCAGCACCATTGATACCTCAGAAGGCTTCACCGCTATGATTGTTGGTCTTCTGTCCGGCTCCCTGACTTCTACTCCTGCCTTTGCCGCAGCAAAGGCAACGGTAAACGAAATCTACGAGCCCTTAGTATCCGTAGGTCACGGTATCGCTTACATCTTCGGCGTTTTGGGTGTTGTTCTGTTTGTTCAGATTATCCCCAAGCTGACAAAAGCAAATATGGACGAAGAACGGGCTAAACTGATTTTAGCAGACGACGCTCCCAAAAAGAAAGCTTATACCGGCAAGCTTTTAGAGCTGGATGAACACGGCTTCGGCGTGTTCGCCCTGGCAGCTGTGGTTGGTGCTCTCTTAGGCGCCATCAAAATCCCCCTGTCCGGCGACGGTTTAGGCGGCACCTGCTTTGCTTTAACCACCACCGGTGGTTGTCTCCTGGCATCCCTGGTCTTCGGTCACTTCGGTAGAATCGGCAAGCTTTCCATTATGCCCAAAAACTCTACCTTAAAGTTGCTCCGTGAGCTGGGTCTGATGCTGTTCTTAATCGGTGCAGGCATCCCCGGCGGCGCAGGCTTTGTGGCAAACTTTGATATTATGTACTTTGTATACGGTATCATTATGACCATCCTGCCTTTGATTGTTGGTTATTTGTTTGCCAGATATGTATTAAAGCTGAGCCTCTTAAACAACTTAGGCTCCATCACTGGCGGTATGACATCTACCCCGGCTCTGGGTACCCTGATTAACACAGCAGGCACCGAGGACGTTGCTGCAGCCTATGCTGCAACCTATCCTATTGCACTTATTGCTGTGGTTTTGGTATCCCAGTTCTTAATCATTCTGTTCTAAAACGGATAAAATTCACAACTTTGTTACAAATATAACTTGACTATGAGACGTATTTGTGACATAATATAAGGTGACGGAATTTTATTCCACACAAAATGAAAATAATGTAAAAGGAGAGATATAAAATGATTCAAAACAAATCAGTAAATGCTTGGATCGAGCAGATGAAAGAGCTCGTAAAGCCTGATAACGTTGTTGTCATTGACGGTAGCGAAGAGCTGTACGAAAAGCTTCGTGCAGAAGCTTGCAGCACCGGCGAAATGATTAAGCTGAACGAGGAAGCGCTCCCCGGCTGCTATCTGCACCGCACCGCTGTAAACGACGTTGCACGTGTTGAAGACAGAACCTTCATCTGTGCAAAAACCAAGGAAGCTGCTGGCCCCACCAACAACTGGATGGATCCCCAGGAAGCTTACAAAATGCTGTATGACATCGCTAAGGACTCCTACAAAGGCAGAACCATGTATGTCATTCCTTACTCCATGGGTCCTGTTGGCTCTGAATTCTCCAAAATCGGTATCGAGCTGACCGACTCTATCTACGTTGTACTGAACATGGCTATTATGACCCGTGTTGGTAACGATGTATTAGACGCTTTAGGCGATAGCGAAGACTGGATTAAGGGTCTGCATTGCCGTTGCGAAATTGATGAATCCAAGAGATACATCTGCCACTTCCCCGAAGATAACACCATCATCTCTGTTAACTCCGGTTACGGCGGCAACGTTCTGTTAGGTAAAAAATGCTTTGCTCTGCGTATCGCTTCTTTCTTAGGTAAGAACGTAGGCTGGATGGCAGAACATATGCTGATTTTAGGTCTGGAAAATCCCAAGGGCGAAGTAAAGTACATCGATGCTGCATTCCCCTCCGATTGCGGTAAGACCAAC
>JAFQWH010000071.1 GCA_017407515.1 Clostridia bacterium
AAGTGGCAGATGTATCTCTTGGATTCATCAATTTCGCATCTGCAGTGGAGACCTTTGATCCAGTCTTCGCTGTCGCCTAAAGCGTCTAAAACGTCGTTACCAACACGGGTCATGATTGCCATGTTCAGTACAACGTAGATAGAGTCAGTCAGCTCGATACCGATTTTGGAGAACTCAGAGCCAACGGGACCCATGGAATAAGGGATAACATACATGGTTCTGCCTTTGTATGAATCTTTAGCAATGTCATACAGCATTTTGTATGCTTCCTGGGGATCCATCCAGTTATTGGTGGGGCCTGCTGCCTCTTTGGTTTTAGCACAGATAAAGGTTCTGTCTTCAACACGGGCAACGTCGTTCACTGCGGTACGGTGCAGGTAGCAGCCGGGCAGTGTTTCTTCGTTAAGCTTAATCATTTCGCCGGTTGAGCAAGCTTCCGCACGGAGCTTCTCGTAAAGCTCTTCGCTACCGTCAATAACAACAACGTTATCGGGGCAAACGAGTGCTTTCATTTCCTCAATCCAAGCGTTTACGGATTTGTTTTTGATCATTCCTAACACTCCTTTTAAAATTTTTGTGAGACATCTATGATGCCAGAGATGTCAGGACGAAGTCCATCATATCTCAAAGTTTACATAATGATTGTCAAAGAGAGAAAAATCAATTTCCCCTCAGTATGAAAGTATAGCACAAATTAGTTTCATTTTCAAGGTTTTCCGGCAAATAATTTTTATTTTATTCATAAATTTTGTATGTTTCTTTGCTTTTTTATATCATGTTTTCCGAGGAAATAGATTTACTTTCTTTTGTATTTGTGATACGATATAGTCATAACCGACAAAGTGGGTGAAAAGTATGAAAAACCAACAGGAGAAAATAGAGGTTGTAGCACTTACAAAAGAGCTTTTTTTCAGGCCGGACGAGAATGTGCATATTCAGATGTCTAACGAATTCCCGGACTACATCGGGGTTATGCATAGCCATGAATATATTGAGGTTGTGTATGTAATCTCGGGAAAAGCAACCCACAAAATCGGCGGAAAGACCTATGATGTTAAACGGGGAGATTTGTTTATTATTAACATGAACACGCCCCACGCCTTTTACCAGGATAAAACATCAAAAGAACCTTTTGTGGTGTATGACTTAATGTTTACCCTAGACTTTTTTGACCAGTCCTTAGTGGGAAGTCAGTCCTTAGAAAAGCTCAATAGTTCCTTTATGTTTTACTCGCTCTTTCACGACCGTGGCGAGTTTCCGCCCTATTTCAGCGTTTCCGGCAGCACCTACACCATGTTCGGGGAGCTTTTTAACAAAATTTACTTAGAGCACCGGGGACGGGAAAAAGGCTATATTGAAATTATCCGTGCCTACCTTCTGCAGCTGATTATTACGATTTTCCGCTTAGATAACACCACTTTAAAAAGCACAAGCGGTCTGAAAAACAAGCAAACGGTGGCGTATATTATTCAGTATATTAACGAAAACTTCTCTTCGCGACTGTCCGTTCGTGATTTAGCGGAAAAAGTATATTTAAATCAGGATTATCTGGGTCGGGTTTTCAGGCAGGAAACAGGCATGAGCATTGGTGCCATGATTCAGAAGGTGCGGATTGAGCACGCCTGTCATCTGTTATCTGTTACCCAGCGAACGGTGACAGATATTGCCGCTGCCTGCGGCTTTGATGATATGAAATTTTTTTACAGCGTTTTTAAAAAGCATATGGGGGTTCTGCCGGGATATTACAGGGAGCAGACTTCAAAAAAATAGTATTCTCAAAAACAGTCGGAATATTCCATTATCCCGTAGGAATGTTCTACTGTTTTTTTTGTTTGCTTTTTTTATAATATAAGTATAAAATAGGAAAATTTTAAAGGAGGAAGCGTTATGGTTAATATAAAAGAATGGAGCAAACAGGCAAACATTGTCGCCGATGTTTTAGCAAAGGCTCCGAAATTTGACAAAACTTTGCGTGTAGAAAAACCTGAATTCGAGCGTAGACAAAAAGCTGTGTATGAGGCACTTAAAAAAGCCGGTTTTGACGGCGGTATTGTGTATTCCGACGAGCATTATCACGGTGACGTGCCTTACCTTGGCGGTAACACTAACATTTCTGTTGAACCCGTTGCCGGTATCGTTGGCAAAAACGGTTTTTCTATCATTGCAGGCCTGGAGGGCTGCTATGTGGCAGAACAGCTGTCTGTCAGAAGCGGTTGCAAGGTGGCACGTGTTGAAATGTTAAAACTTGCCGATGAAGACTATCCCGTTGAAGTTGACCGGTTAGAAGACGTTGTAGAAGACATCTGTGGCGGCAAGCCCAAGCGTCTGGCTCTGCTCACCCCCCGTGCGGTTATGCCGGTGAGCATTTATGAGTGGTTCGAAGGCTATGTAGGCAAGGGTAATCTGTTAGACGGTCAGGAAATTTACTACAAAATTAAATATGAAAAGTCCGACATTGAAATGACCTTAACCCGTCAGGCAGCAAAAATTACGGACTACATGATTGAGGGTATGCTCTCTGTTATGAAGCCGGGCATGATGGAAACCCAGGTAGCTCAGTGGGGCTATGCTATTGCTTCCGAGCTGGGCGTTGAAGAAATGGGTATTGACATTATGGTCACCAGCGGTGAAGCAAACCGTTCTATCGTTGGTAAAGCCTTAAACCGCGTTATTCAGGAAGGTGACTTCGTGCACTTAGGCGTTGGCCCTGCTATGGACGGCTTAACTGCCTGCCAGCGTTGCAGCGTTGTCTGCACCCAAAAGGGAGGCAAGCTCACTGAGCCTCAGGAATATTGGATGAGCTTTGTTGAAGATGCTTATCGCGTTGGCCTTGAAGCTTATATCAATGTTGCCGAAAACAACCTACCGGCAAGACTGCAGGAACAGGCTTTGGTTGACTATTTTGAGTCAAGACGCGAAGAAGTCAGCAAGAGAATCGGTAAACCCATTGATCTTGCCATGCTCAAGCCCTACACCGGTACTCATAACGCAGGTTATACCGAATGTCAGGAATTCTACGGTGCTATCACCTTAAATTCTAACGAACCCTTAGGCAACCAGATTGTTATGATGTTAGACGTGGCTGCCCGTGGCTTCGGCAGCACCTGGAACGAAGTTATCATTCCGGAATTTGACTATATCTTAGTTGAAAAAACCTTAGGTAAGTTCGGCAGAAAGGTTGAAGTCTTTAACGACCTGCCTATCCGTGTTCAGCACTTAGTTGGCTGCGGCTATTAAGGAGGGCTGACCGTGAAATTTACATATTGCGATTTAAACACAAAGACTGTAAATAGTGACATCAATCAGATTTTCCCCGACTTCTCAGAAAACGAAGTGCTTGCCGTTATGAGCCCCCATGACGATGATGCTATCATCGGAGCAGGCTATGCCATGCTGGCGGCAAAAGAAGCCGGAGCCGATGTGTATGTTATGATTTTCTGCCGTGGCGATGCCGGTTACAGCACCGTTGAAGAAAAGGATACCATTGAAGCAGTCAGAGAGCGGGAGACCTACGATTGCTACGAGCGTTTAGGAATTCCCCGCGACCATATTATTCGCCTTAATTTCCCCGACTTTTCCGCCATCGGTCATTGGGGCTGGGAAAAGGCAGACGGCAAACCCGGTGATATGCCAGTAATCCTGCGGTTTTTGCGTGAGAAGAAAGTCACCCGGGTGATGATTCCTAACCACTACCATGAGCATATTGACCATGTAGCAGCTCATAATATGTCAAGCTACACCGTGCCTCAGGCAGGTGACGTTTGCCTGGTGGATTACGGCACACCCCACGGCGTGAAATCCACCCTGCAGTATTCCGTTTGGGCAGATTTAGACCCGGAAAACGCCCTGGTTGCCGGTAGACCTACCAACCTGCGTGCAAACCGTATGCTTGTGGTAGACGGTGCGGTAGAACAGAAAATTGCCGATGCGATTGCAGCTTACGTTTCTCAGGAAGAAATTATTCGTAGCTTAGTAGAGGCAAGAAAAGAAAGAAGAACCAAAAACGGCGACTATGTTGAGGTTTATATCACCTTTGACTGCCGCCCGAAAATTGATTTCTCTCCTTACGTTGACTGGGCAGAAACAAATATTAAATAATAAAAAAAAGCACCTCGTAAGAGGTGCTTTTTTTTATTATTTAATTAGATGTAATAAAACAGCGAACCAAGGAAAAGAACGGCAATCATGAAAATTAAAGTCAGTATTCCAAGAGCAATACAGCTACAAATCATACCTGCTTTTGCCATACCATTTGATTTACCAATAGCGTTTGCCTTGCTGTTTGCCAGTGCACATAAAATAATACTTGCAATGCTACCAAAAACACTGAAGACGGCAAAAAAGGTTACATAACAAAAACAAACAAAGAATAAAGATACAATACCAAGAACCATACCGGCAATTCCCAAGCCCTTAGCCGGGAGAGGTGCAGAGCTGCCGGCAGGTGTATACGGCGGATGATATACCGGCGGAGCAGAATATCCGGGCGTCGGAGTCGGCTGACCTGCCACCGGAGTCGGCTGTCCTACCACCGGAGTCGGCTGACCTGCCATCGGAGTTGATTGACCCGTAACAGGGCGAGATATAACAGGATTTAAAACAGTACCGCAACTAGGACAAGAAGCAGCGAAGTCATCACATTTTGTACCACAATTTTTGCAAAACATATTAAATTTCCCCCTCAAAGTGTTATATACTTGTATTTATTATAATATATTACGGCTGTAAATTCAAGGGCTTTCACGCAAAACATTACATTTAGCAGAAGAAAACAGAGACATGTTCCTGAAAATTAAAAAATATAAAGGCCTGCCTTTTATGGGCAGGCCTTAGTCTTTCTGTATGATAGAAAAATTTGAGCTATATTATTTTGTTGCTTCCTTGTAACAGTCTTTGCATGTAAAAATTTCTAAGCCAAGACCGCTGGTATAATGCTTAGTCGCTTTTTTATTACAGAAGAAACAAGTTGAGCGGTGCTCTTTGCAAATATAGGTTGTATCTCCGGTTGCAGTTTTATAGCTTTTTGTAGGTGTTTTTTCGCAATAAACGCAAGGTTCATTGCTGGTTCCGCAGGCGGAAAGCATCAGTATCATTGTGAGTCCAAAAACAAGAGTCAAAAGTTTTGCAATTTTTTTCATATGTATAACCCCCTACTACTCATTTACTCGTTGCGGTTATGTTACCTGTTAAACAATCAAGGAAAACATAAGACCCGGCTAAAAACACGGGTCTTATGTTCTTTTCAATTAGTCCAGATCGCTCTTTTTAACACTAACCAACCATTCGCCGTCTTCTTCAACAACAACGAATTCCTTTTCTGCGGTTGTAGTTTTAATTTCAATATCGTTAATCGTGTCATTCATAATCTTAACGACTTCAGGCATAAGTGCATCCATTACTTCGCTCTGGGTGCTGGAAGGAGTAATCTTGCCGCTGGAATATAAATCCAGTGCAATGTTCATTAAAGCATCTTCGTCCAGAGAATTGGTAAATAAGTTTTGGAAGTCAGTATTGAATTCAGGCATTGTTACCTCAACGGTAAAGACAAATTCATCATCGTTTTCCTCAACGTTTTTAATGTCGTAAGCAATATGGCTTTTAGCTCTGTCATACAAAGCAGTAATAACGCCCTTAAAATCTTCTGAGTAAGCACTCAGCTCAGAGGGGATGGTCTTCATAATGTTGTCAATATCCAGATTTTCCAGAGACTCCGGTAAAGCATCCGGATCGTCAACAGCAGCTTTCATGCCGTCAACATCCAGGTCTTTTAAAGCGTTCAGAAAATTCTCCATGGACTTAGTGGCTTTAGCTTCGTTGCCGCCACCTGCACAGGCAACTAAAGAAAAGGCACAGATAACGGCCAGTAATAATGCAATCAGTTTTTTCATAAGTAAAATTCCTCCTAAAATTTTTTACACTATAAGTGTAAGCATAGTATATCATTTTTTGTAAAATAAGTCAAGAAAGGAACGAAGGGAAAGAAAAGAGGCTGTAGCAAAATCATTTCTTTTTGTTACAGCCCCTTATCTATTTATTTTGTCGGCTTACTGTCTTTAACACTAACGAGCCAATTGCCGTCTTTTTCAACCAGAACCAGGTTAAATTTTTTGGTTTCGGTATCAAGACTTTTTTCCTTAATGTTTTTAATGGCAGCTTCAATTACTTTTTCCGTAATTTTTTCCTTAATTACGCTTTCTGTTTCGTTTTTCAGTTTTTCGTCCTGAGCTAAAGCTTCTCCAATTGCTTTAGAATCCACCGCCTTAACGGCATCATCAAGAAGAGTTTGATAGTTATTTACCTTCGGTATTTCAACGCTAATGACTGCAGTATATGTGTTGGTTTTTGCATCTTTGTTAGCTGCCTCGTCAATTTTGCATGTAATGGCGTCTTTCATTTTAGTGTCAACAGCAGCAACGAGAGGTTGAACGGCTTCACCTTTCCACTCGTCTTTCAGGTTTCCCTTAAAGGTGTTAAGGTCAATCTTTGCGAGGGTGTCGGTAAGCTTATCCGGTTCGTCAACAACTGCTTTTATTCCTTCAAGGTCTAAATCATCAATAGCTTTTTGTAAGGCTTGAACAGTCTCATTTGCTTTTGGGGCATCGGAGGAATTGTTTCCGGAACGGGTCTCCATGCCGCGAAGGCTGCAGCCGACTAACGAAAAGGCACAGAAAAGTGCTAATAACAAAGCAATTAGTTTTTTCATATGATAAACTCCTTATCAAAAATCTGTATTTACAGTATAGCAAAGATAGTATTTTTTGTCAATCTGTAAGCAAAAGGGCAATCCGCAGAAATATAATTATGCCCCTTTCTGCAGTGTGTCATAAATACGCTTGCAGAGATTTGCCATAGCATCTCTTGCCACCGGGGCAGAACCACCGCCGGTCAGGCAGCAAATGGCGTAATCGCCTTCTGGGGTAAAGACAATGGCAACGTCATTTTCCGTATCAGAAAGCTCGCCGGTTTTGCTTGCCATTTCTACGCCGGCCGGCATATTCCGCCGGAGCTTTGTGGAAACTTGCTGGCGTTTCATAATGGCAAGCATATCATGGTAGGGATAGCTGTCTTTTTTAGCATAGAGCTTATCTAAAAATTTCATAACGTCCCTGGCGGAGGTGTAGTTTTCTTCGCCCCGGCTTGCCGCAGCGGTATCCAGCATACGTCGCTGAAGCTTGGTTTCAGTATACCCCTGGGACTGGATAAAAGCGTTTACCTTTTCCATGGTAAAATAGTCAATTAAAATGTTCGTTGCGGTGTTGTCGCTGATTGTTATCATAGATTCCAGCAAAGAAGAAAGGCTTCTGCCGGAAATGACAGCATCGCTTTTTAGCTCGCCGCTTTCCATAAGGCTGTAAGCATATTCCATAATAAACAGCTTAATCACGCTTGCAGACTTCATAGGTGCAGAATCGTTTAGTGAAGCAGAGCCGGAGCCGTAAACGTGCAGACTGTAGCTGAGGTTTCCGTTAAAATTTTTAAACCCGTCTGTCATAAGCTTTTTATACGCTTCGTTTTCTTCTTCGGTAGTGTTGGAGTCCGCTTCTTGCTCTGTTTCGCTGACAGTCTCCGTTTGTCCGTTCTGCCCGGTCTCTGTGGGTGTTTTTTTCACAAAAGAGGGTATCAGATAAAACAAGCACCACACCAAGAGGACAAGAACGCACAAAAGGACTAAAGCCTTTACGAGATTTTTTCTGTTTTTTCTCATTGTGAAACACGTTCCATTTCTGTATGTACCGCCTCTAAAACAGAGTCAACAATACCGTTCTGGCAGGCACCACCCTGGGATAAGATGGCAATGCTGTAATCGCTGTTGTTACCCTTGACAATGGCAAACACATTCAGGTTCTTCATTTCGTTAATATTTTCTGTACCAATCTGAGCGTAGACATTTGCATTGGCGGGGGTCAACACACCGTAGTTTGCAGGATTATAGCAAAGCTTTGTATAGTCATCGTTCTGGTTAAACTCGTAGAGCATTCGTGCAGCTTCGCCGGCAGTTGTGTAGTTTTCGCCGCCAGCGTTTGTCTGACCAAATTTGCGGCCGAAGCAGGTCAGAGAATAGCCCATGTTTGAGCTGATATGATTTGTGATAGCGGTTGTGCCGCCGCAGACATCAATGGCAAAGTTTGCAGCACTGTTGCATCTGCCGGCATCGTGACTTAAAATATCATCTTTA
>JAFQWH010000072.1 GCA_017407515.1 Clostridia bacterium
ATTATGCATACATTAACTGCACACGAAATACGTGACAAAATTAAAAGCAAGGAACTTTCCTCTCAGGAAATTACCAAGGCATTTTTAAACAGAATTGATGCTGTTGAAGATAAGGTTGAAAGCTATGTAACCGTTCTGCCGGAAGAGGCCATGGAGGCGGCAAAGGCAGTTGACGAAAAGATTGCAAAGGGTGAAGCCGTCGGTGCTTTAGCCGGCGTGCCTATTGCCTTAAAAGACAATCTTTGCACCAAAGATGTTTTAACCACCTGTTCTTCTAAAATGCTGTATAACTTCCGTCCGCCTTATGACGCAACAGTTGCCCAGAAGCTGAAAGATGCTGATACCGTACTGCTGGGTAAGGTGAACATGGACGAGTTTGCCATGGGTTCTTCCACAGAAAATTCTTATTTTAAGAAAACCAAGAACCCTTATGATTTAACCAAGGTCCCCGGCGGTTCTTCCGGCGGTTCTGCTGCCTGCGTTTCTGCTGACGAAGCAGCATTTACTCTGGGTTCTGATACCGGCGGCTCTATCCGTCAGCCGGCGGCTCTTTGCGGCTGTGTCGGCATGAAACCGACCTATGGAACGGTTTCCCGTTTTGGTCTGGTTGCTTTTGCTTCTTCCTTAGACCAGATTGGTCCTTTGGCAAAAGACGTTACCGACTGTGCTATGGTTTATGACAACATTGTAGGTCACGACCCGATGGATTCTACCAGCGTTAACAAGGAATATGAGTCTTTTGAAGGGGCTCTTACCGGCAAAGTTTCCGGATTGAAAATCGGCGTGCCTGCCGAATACATGGGCGAGGGCATCAGCCAGCCGGTTCAGAATGCTGTTATGGCAGCTTTAGAGACCTTTAAAAACCTGGGTGCTGACTATCAGGAAATGCACCTGCCTTTAAATGAATATGCTCTGCCTGCTTACTACATGATTTCCTCTGCTGAGGCAAGCTCTAACCTGGCTCGTTTTGACGGTGTGAAATATGGCTATCGAGCAGAGAAGTTTGAGGATTTGGTGGATTTATATGCTCAGACAAGAAGCGAGGGCTTTGGTGATGAAGTTAAGCGTCGGATCATGATCGGTACCTATGCACTTTCTTCCGGTTATTATGATGCTTACTACAAAAAGGCTCAGCAGGTCAGAACCCTGATTATGCAGGACTTTGAAAAGGCCTTTGAAACCTATGACGTTTTAGTGACGCCTGCAACGCCCACCACGGCATTTGGCATCGGCGAGAAAACCTCTGACCCGCTGCAAATGTATATGGCAGATATTTGTACCGTTTCTGTTAACATTGCAGGTCTTCCTGCTGTGGTTCTGCCTTGCGGTTATGATGATAACGGTCTGCCTATTGGCTTGCAGATTATCGGTAAGCCTTTTGGCGAAGCAGCAATACTCAATGCGGCATATGCTTTAGAAAAAACCATTTCTAAAGTTAAACCGGCACTGTAAGATAGGAGGACAGACAATGAAGTACGAAACAGTCATTGGTCTTGAGGTTCATGCAGAGCTCAAAACCAATACCAAAATATATTGCGGATGTAAAAATGAATTCGGCGGTGACCCCAACACCCATACCTGCCCGATTTGTACAGGTATGCCCGGAACATTGCCGGTGCTCAACAAGAAAGTAGTTGACTTTGCAATTAAAGCCGGTCTTGCTATGAACTGCAGTATTACCAAGTATGGTAAGCAGGACAGAAAGAACTATTTCTATCCTGACCTGCCGAAGGCGTACCAGATTTCTCAGTTTGACCTGCCTCTCTGTCAGAACGGTTATGTTGATATTGTGGTTGACGGCGAAACCCGTCGTATCGGTATTACCCGTATCCATATTGAAGAAGATGCCGGCAAGCTGGTGCATGACGATTACCGTAACACCTCCATGGCAGACTATAACCGTTGCGGCGTGCCTTTGATTGAAATTGTTTCCGAGCCGGACCTGCGTTCTCCGGAGGAAGCAAGAGTTTTCCTGGAAACTTTAAAATCTATTTTGGAATATACAGAAGTTTCTGACTGTAAGATGCAGGAGGGTTCACTTCGCTGCGACGTTAACGTGTCTCTGCGTCCTGAGGGGCAGAAAGAGTTCGGCACTCGTTGCGAAATGAAGAACATTAACTCTTTCCGTGCCGCTGTTCGTTCTATGGAGTATGAACAGAAGCGTCAGGAAGAGGTTTTAAACAGCGGTGGCGTGATTAACCAGGAAACCCGTCGTTGGGACGATTTAAAGGGCATCAGCACCGTTATGAGAACCAAGGAAGATGCTCAGGATTACCGGTATTTCCCGGAACCGGACCTGCTGCCGATTATTGTTTCTGATGAATGGATTGAAGAAATCCGGAGTACGATTCCTGAAATGCCGGAGCAGAGAAAGAAGCGGTATATAGAAGAATATGCCCTGCCGGAATACGATGCTTTCCTTTTAACCTCATCTAAGAAAACAGCAGATTATTTTGATGAAACCGTAGCCTTGGGTGCGGCACCGAAAACCGTCAGCAACTGGCTGATGGGGGACATTGCAAAGCTTTTAAACGATAAAGAGTTAGAAGCCGGCGATATTCCCTTTACACCGTCTCAGCTTAAAGCTCTGATTGATTTAATTGAAAAAGGTGCAATCAGCAACAGTGCGGCGAAAAAGGTTTTAAACGAGATGTTTGAAAACCCCGAAAATCCGGAAAAGATTGTTGAACGCTTAGGTCTTTCTCAGGTTTCCGATACCGGGGAGCTACAGAAAATGGTGCAGGAGGTTATGGCACAGAATCCTCAGTCTATCGTTGACTATAAAGCCGGTAAGGACAGAGCTCTGGGCTTCTTGATGGGTCAGGTTATGAAGCTCTCTAAAGGCAAGGCAAATCCCCAGGTTATCAGCAAAATGTTAAAGGACGCTTTAGATCAGGCATGAGTAAATTAGCGATTACTAAACTTTATGAACAGATTTATCGCCGGTTTGATACCTTAACGCCCGTTCCCTTTGATTGCGGTGAGCTTTGCGGCAAGCTGTGCTGTCAGGGGGACTCTGAAAGCGGAATGTATCTTTTCCCCGGTGAGGAACAATTGTTTTTAAACAATCCGAATTTTTCTGTTTTGCCTACGGATATTGTAGCCGGGGGCAGACGGGTGAATTTATTGGTCTGTGACGGTCCGTGCACGCGTACGGACCGACCCCTTTCCTGCAGAATTTTCCCTTTGGTGCCTATGTACCGGAAAGGGTGTACTCTGGAAATTATCCATGACCCCAGGGCGAGCATCTGCCCATTAACCCATCCCGAAGCATCAGGGTGCATTGACCCGGTGTTTTTCAGGGAAGTAGAGTATGCCTTCCGGGTGCTTGTTAAAGTGCCGGAGGTGGCAGACTTTTTAGAGGAATTATCCTATATTTTAGATGATTATCAGCTTTTGTAAGAGGTGAAATGAGTGAAAGAAACAACCATTGCGGCCATAGCAACCCCGCCGGGCGAAGGTGGAATTGCTGTCATTCGAGTCAGCGGCCCTGAGGCGGTTTTAATTTGTGACCGTGTTTTTAAAGGAAAACAGAGGTTGTCTGAAGCTAAGACCCACACTCTTTCATACGGTCATATTACATACGACGGCAAAATTTTAGACGAAGTTTTAGCCGCCGTTATGCGTTCCCCTCGTTCTTTTACCGGGGAAGACGTGGTTGAAATTAACTGCCATGGCGGCAGCTTTGTAACCCGTTCTGTTTTATCTGCCTTGCTTTCTTCAGGTGCGGTTATGGCATCGCCCGGGGAATTTACCAAGCGTGCCTTTTTAAACGGTAAGCTGGATTTATCGCAGGCAGAGGCGGTTATTGACTTAATTCAGGCTGAGTCTGATGCGGCGGTTTCTCTTTCTGTGAATCAGCTAAAGGGGAAATTATCAGTACCTATTTCTGAGCTTCGTGAAAAAATCTTAAACCTGGCAGCAAGCCTTGACGTTATGGCAGATTTTCCTGATGAAGACGTGGAAGAAACACCGGACGACAGCGTAAAACAAACCCTTTCTGAGTTGATTGGGGCACTTAAGACAATGAAAAATCAGGCAGAACAGGGTAGGCTGATTCGTGATGGCATCAATACTGTTATTGTGGGAAAACCAAACGTTGGAAAATCTTCTCTGCTTAATGCCCTGTCCGGCTCGGACAGAGCTTTAGTTACCCAGCAGGCAGGCACCACCCGTGATGTTATAGAGGAACGGGTGCGGTTGGGAGATGTATGCCTGAATTTGTTTGACACAGCCGGTATTCGAAGCGGTGCTGAGCAAATTGAGGAAATGGGTATAAAAAAAGCAAAGGAATACTTAGAAAAAGCGGATTTAGTTTTCTTTGTTGTAGACTCTAGTCGTCCTTTTGAACCGGAAGATGCAGAAATTTTAGCTTTAATTCAGGAAAAAAAGACTGTTTTGGTTTTAAATAAAGCAGATTTAGACAAAAAAGTGGCCCTGCCGGATTTACCGGAAGAGATGCCGCAGGTGGTGCTTTCTGCAAAAGAAAAAGAGGGGCTTGACCGCTTAGCACAGGCGGTAGAGGACTTGTTCTCGCTGGGTGCTATCACCCAGAAGCAAGATGCCGCGGTGGTAAATATGCGGCACAAGCAGGCAATTTCCGAGGCGGAAACCTGCCTTACAAATGCCCTTAATACGCTTTCTACAGGCATGCCTTTAGATTTATTGTCTGTTGACCTGCGTGGTGCTTTAGAAGCCCTTGGTACTATTACCGGTCAAACGGTATCAGACGAAATCGTGGACGAAATTTTCTCCCGGTTTTGCCTTGGAAAGTAGTAGATTTTATTTGACTCTCATAGAATAGAGTATCGGACATATCCTTTAGGAGGGAACAAGCTTGAAGAAACAATCCTATTTAAAAGGTGCGATGATTTTGGTCATTGCCAATGGTTTGGTTAAAGTCATTGGTGCATTGTTCAAAATTCCCCTTGCCAATATCATTCACGAAGAAGGCATGGCTATTTTTAACACAGCCTATAATTTATATGCCTGTATGTTCGTAATTGCAACAGCAGGTCTTCCGGTTGCGGTTTCAAAAATGGTATCTTCAAGCCTTGCAAAGAAGAACTATACCGAGGTTAATAAGATTTTTAAAGCAGCCGTGACGCTGTTGTCACTGATCGGTATTGCAGGGTCCTTGGTTTTGTTTTTGGGAGCCAAATTGTTTGCCGTGTATGCGGTTAACTCGCCCTCGTCGTATTTAAGTATTATAGCTATTGCACCTGCTATTTTCTTTGTAGCTCTTTTGTCTGCCTTTCGTGGATATTTCCAGGGTTTTTCCAACATGGTTCCAACTGCTCTTTCAGAGGTTGCAGAAGCCATGGGTAAGCTCATTATAGGGCTGTTATTATCTTACTTATTACTGCCTACCGGGATTGTGAATGCCTCTGCCGGTGCGGTTTTGGGCGTTACCGCCGGAACGTTTTTTGCACTTTTGATTATGGTTGTTACCTATATGTCCAAGAAAAAAGAGCAGTTTCCGGTTTCTGGGGGAACCTTAGGCACCTCTAGAAGCACTAAGGCAATTTTTCTTGAGCTTGCCAAGGTTGCAATTCCCATTACCATCGGTGCGGCTGTTTCTTCCTTAACCAATATCATTGACGTGGTTATGATTCGTCAGCGTTTACAAACCATTCCCGTAACCCAGGATATTTTTCATACCTTAACGGAGTTTTACGGGCTTTCTTCTGCGGATGTGGTGATCGGAGAGCTGATGAAAATTAAGCCCTCTGAGATTTTATATGGTGCTTATTCCGGGTATGCAATCCCTATGTTTAACCTGCCGCCTACAATTATTATGTCGCTTTCCATGAGCGTTGTGCCCTTTATTTCTGCGGCGTTTGCAGTAAAAAACACAAGCGAGGTAAAGAAACTTTCAGAATCCACTCTGCGAATTACCATGCTGTTCTCCCTGCCTTGTGCGGTGGGCTTATCGGTGCTCAGT
Source organism: Clostridia bacterium (assembly GCA_017407515.1). Taxonomy (GTDB): domain Bacteria; phylum Bacillota; class Clostridia; order UBA1381; family UBA9506; genus UMGS755. The sequence continues at coordinate 5,945 of JAFQWH010000072.1, forward strand.
CAGCCTATTCTGGCAGCGGTGTATAACAACGCAAGAGCCGCTTCCATGCTTGCGATTTTAGGCTATGCGGTTATTTTTGTCAGCCTGGTTTCCGTTACAACGGCGATGCTCCAGGGTGCCGGTCACGTTATGATTCCCGTGCGGAATATGGCCATCGGTGGTGTGGTTAAAATTGTGACGAATTATATTTTAATTGCTATTCCGGCAATCAACATCGGTGGTGCCCCCATCAGCACAAACCTGTGTTATTTAACCATTGCTGTTTTAAACATTATGAGTGTTAAGAAGATTATGAAGCCTGACCTAACAATCTCCGGCTTTATCTTGCGGCCTGTAATTGCCAGTGCGGCTATGGGCGTTGGTGCGTATTTTACCTATCAGGGAGTAGCAAAATTTTTGCAGACAGAAATGATGCATCTTTCCTTAAATTTTCTGCCCCAATCAGCACCTTTTACGCCGGTTGCATCTTCTGAACGCTTGAAAATTGTGATTGCTCTGTGTGCGGCCATTGCTGTGGCAGTTGTAATATATCTGATTATGGCGTTTGTACTGCGGCTTATTAAGAAAGACGATGTTGTGATGCTGCCGAAAGGGGAAACCCTTGCAAAACTCATGGAACGGCTGCATTTACTTTCCTAGAAATTTTAGAAACAGGTGAACGAAAGATGAGTGAAAGAAAGACTTATACATTTGCTGATTTACTGGATATTATCGAAAAACTCCGTGGTGAAAATGGCTGTCCCTGGGACAGAGTGCAAACCCACGAGTCCGTTAAAATGAACTTGGTGGAGGAGGCTTATGAAGCCATTGACGCCTTGGATAACGGTACAAAGGACCAGTTCGCAGACGAACTGGGGGATATTTTGTTGCAGGTTGTTTTCCATGCCCAAATTGGCAAAGAAGACGGCACCTTTTCGATTGACGATGTTTTGTATCACGTTTG
>JAFQWH010000073.1 GCA_017407515.1 Clostridia bacterium
GGCAATAGGTACGAAAATGCAACGCATTTTCTACAACCCCTCAGTCTCACTGCGTTCGACAGCTCCCCTTGCACAGGGGAGACTATTTTTTTTCGTAAGATTTACTAAGAAGTTCACTATAACATCCCATTTATGGGTAGGAGGCAACTGTAATATTAGGACTATGCCCGCATGTTCGGGAGGGCACAGAGACCCTCCCCTACAAAAATATTATTTTTTTTCTTTATATGCCGTTGCATACTGCTTCGGCGAAATACCCATTTGTTTTTTGAAAACATGGATAAAATAGCTGAGGTCATTAAAGCCGCAGGTTAGGGCGGTGTCTGTAACGGAGCTTCCGGCAAGAAGCATTTCGCAGGCAGCCTCTATGCGGTAGCTTGTGATGTATTCCACCGGGGTTTGACCCGTAACCTCTTTAAAGAAGCGGCAGAAATAGTTGGGGCTCATAGAGCAGGCGGCAGATAGAGAAGCAAGCGTAATAGTGCGGGGATAGTTTTCCTCGATAAAGCTGATAGCGGTTTTAATTTGGTCTATGCGGTAGTCGGTAGTGTTTGAAATAGTACTTTTTTGCTGACAAATGGCGTCATAAATCAGGCAATATAAATTGCCGACGACCTGAAATTCATACCCGGGCTCGGGCATTTTCAAACTTTCAAAAATTTGGTCTACCTTTTCGTTATCCGTAAAAAACACCGGCTTGTTGAGCTTTCTTTTTGCCTCTGTACGGTGCTGCAGAGTGGAATAGAGCACCGTTGGGGCAAACACCACGCATTCATACACGCAGTTTTTTGCCTCAGCACCGTGAATCACCCCGCCGGGGATTAAAAGGCTTTGCCCTTTCGTCATTTCATAGGTCTGGTTTCCCAACTGGAAGGTCAGAGTCCCCTCCAGCACCCGGTCAAGCTCTACATCGCTGTGCCATTGGGTTCGCATCTGGTAACGGGGGTGGTTTTCGTCAACGTGATAAAAGCTGATGGGGAAGTTAGGAGTTCCCCGCCGTTCTGCTTCGTGAAATAAGGCTTTTTTCATATAGAATCACCTAAAACGCAAAATATTTATGTTTTATTATAACATAATCCCGTTAAAAATGCAAACATCATAATATTTTTATACTTTTTAGCATAATAGTGATAGCATTTTCGTCTGTTATGTATTATAGTTATGGTAACAGTATTATTTTGAAGCAGGAGGCATTTATTATGGGAATGAAAACAATCGAAATCAATTACGATGCAAATACCATTATGAAAAACGGTTATCCAAAAATTAAAAAGCTGGGTGCCTGTAGCCCGAACGGCGAGATGACGCCTTTTGTTTGGAACAATAGACTCATGCGTATGGAGCTTTGCGACCCCTTAAACGGCACAGACTCTACCATTCGTCGCTATGCTATCATCCGTGACGTTGAAACCGGTAAAGTTATTTCTGAATTTGCAGAAAACAGTTACTTCCATGCTGCTTATGTGGAAGATGATACCATTTATGTTACCGGTGTTGACATGAAGGACCGTGGCACCATTAACATTTACGAAAGTAAAGACTTAGTCAACTGGGAAGAACGCGTGCTGCTGTCTAACCCCGGCTGGGTGTACTATAACACAGGTCTTACCAAAGGCCCTGACGGGTATGTGCTTTTAATGGAAGCTTCTGACCCCATCGAGCACGTTGGAGAGAAGTTTACTCACTTCTTTGCAACCTCTCCCGATATGAAAACATGGACCTTTATGGACTATGATTTAGGCTATTCCAAAGAGCGTTACATGGGTGGCCCCTGGCTGAAGTATTCTGAGGGTTGGTACTACATGATTGCCTGTGCGGAATTGCCCTGCAAGCATTACACCAACTACATCTACCGTACCAAGGACTTTAAGACCTGGTATGTTGGCTACTATAACCCCATGATTATGCCGGACGAAGAAGACCGCAAAATCTCTCCCCGTGCGGCTGACCTTTCTCCTGAGTTAATCGAAAAAATTACTACCACCGGCTTTAACATTAACAGCTCTGATGTGGATATGTGCGACTGGAACGGCAAGACCTATATTAACTACTTAGCCGGCAACCAGCTGGGCTACTACTATATGCTGGAAGCTGAGTATGACGGAACTGTGGCAGAGTTCTTAAAGCATTACTTTGAATAAAATTTAAAGTCTCCCCTGAGCTACGCAGGGTCCAGGGGCAAAGCCCCTGAGTCGTTTTAAGGGGTGCGGGCATGGAGTAAGGCATTCTATCATGATAGAATGCACTTAATCCAGCCGTTCTTTTGTCGGGTGGTTACAACCGAAAAAGAACCTCCATATTATGTATAGTAGAAGTTCTTTTTGAATTCTCGCTCCGCTCGTCTTAACAAAAAGAACAACTGACGTAGGGAACGCTGATAAAATATCAGCGTTCTCCTACCTCATGTCCCCCATGCTTTTGCTACTTCGCGTGCCCAGAATGGGTATTGTCGCACAAAAGTAGGCCTGCCCGGCAGGGCATATGTTTTAAAACGACCCAAAGGGTCATTTCTCTTTTTATCCCTGCTTTGCCTATTGAAAGCGAGGAACTTTTTATGAAACTAGAAATTATTTTTGTTATCTTTGCCATCGTTGGTGCCTTAGATAAAATCATCGGCAATCGTTTTAAATTAGGCGAGGAATTTGACAAGGGTATTATGACCGCCGGCCCGCTGATTATTTCCATGTCCGGCATGATTGTTTTAGCCCCTGTCTTAGCCCAGGGCTTAAAGGCGGTATTTCAACCGGCGTTATCGGCTCTGCATATGGATATGTCTGTGCTCTCTGCCTTTTTTGCGGTAGATGCCGGCGGTGCCTCTATGGCCTACGAACTATCTTCCGATACGGCTATGCGTGGTTATAACGGTATCGTGATTGCCTCTATGTTCGGTGCAACCCTTTGCCCGGTAATTCCTATGGCACTGCAAATGGTTAAAAAAACCTATCATGAAGATGTTTTAATTGGTCTTCTATGCGGCTTTGCCACCATTCCTATTGGCTGCCTGGTGTCGGGCTTGATGCTGGGAATTCCCTTGGGGGTGTTGCTACTTGACACCCTTTTAATTATTATCATCTCAGGCATAATCTGTCTGGGGCTTTGGAAGTGCCCGACTTTGAGCCAAAAAGTATTTGGCATCATCGGTGCCGTGCTGACGATTTTTGTAACCGTTGGCCTGGCGGTGGGTATTGTGCACCAGCTTTTGGGCATAGAGCTGATTCCCGGAATTGCACCGGTGAGCGAATCCTTTACAATTATCGGTAATATTGCCATTATTTTAGCAGGCGTGTTTCCTTTGCTTTCCATTATCTCCCGAATCTTTAATAAGGTCTTTTTATGGCTTGGCAAGGTTATGAAGCTGGATAACACCTCGGTTTTAGGCTTGGTTACCAACTTGGCAAATTCCATTCCCGTTTTTTCCATGCTTGAAAACATGAACAAAAAGGGAAGAATTATGAACATGGCGTTTTCCGTTTCCGCGGCCTATGCTTTTGGCGACCATCTTGCCTTTGTCCTGTCCTTTGACCGTGCTTTTGCCATGCCGATGGTGCTCGGAAAGCTTTTAAGCGGCGTGCTGGCAGCAGTGTTGGCAGCCATAGTCTATAAACGTTCCTTTGGTGCGAAAGAAGAAACGCAAGCGTAAAAGCGGGGAAAAGTTAGTTTTAGATTTTTGAAAAGCAAAAAACGATAAAAAAGATGCTTGACAACATGGGTACCAAATGATATAATGAGGAAAAATTAAATGAAATCTGTTTAAAAGCTGTGACGAAGAAGGTCGGGCAGATTCTTTTCCAGAGAGTCGGCGGTTGGTGTGAGCCGATAAAGGTGCTGCCTAATGACCCCTCGCTTCTGAGCTGAAGGCGTGAAACTAAGTAGCGTTTTCCGAGACTGCTGCGTAAGTGCAAAGGGTTTGTTAGAGCCTGAAGTGGCGTTTTTTTAAAACGCAATTTGAGTGGTACCGCGAGTGTTATGATTGCACCCGTCTCAAAGATATATTTGAGATGGGTGTTTTTTGTTTTAAACAGAGTATGGAAAGGGTGTTTTTTATGATGGATGCATCAAAATACAGCATCGGTTATTATCCTGCTCCGGGGAGCTATACCAAGTGGGTCAATAAAGACCATATTGACAAGGCGCCTGCCTGGTGCAGCGTTGATATGCGTGACGGGAACCAGAGTCTGGTGATTCCCATGAGCCTCTCTGAAAAGCTGGAGTTTTATCAGCTTCTTTTAAAGGTTGGCTTTAAGGAAATTGAGGTAGGGTTTCCGGCGGCTTCCGAAACGGAATATGAATTCCTCCGGACGTTGATTGATAATAACATGATTCCCGATGATGTGGCGGTGCAGGTGCTGACCCAGAGCCGGGAGCATATTATCCGCAAAACCTTTGAAGCCTGCAAGGGTGCAAAAAACGCCATTATTCATTTTTATAACTCAACAAGCGTTGCTCAGCGAGAGCAGGTGTTTAAAAAGTCAAAGTCTGAAATTAAAAAGCTCGCCATAGAGGGTGCAAAGCTTGTTAAGAAAATGGCCGCAGAATATGAGGGTAATTTCCGGTTTGAATATTCCCCCGAAAGCTTTACGGGAACAGAACCTGAGTACGCCTTAGAGGTTTGCAACGCCGTGCTGGACGTGTTAGAGCCCTCAAAGGATAACAACGTGATTATTAACCTGCCCGTTACTGTTGAGATGAGCCTGCCTCACGTGTACGCAAGCCAGGTTGAATATATGCACGAAAACTTAAAATATCGCGAACACGTAACCATCTCTCTGCACCCCCATAACGACCGGGGTACCGGCGTTGCCGATACGGAACTGGCACTTTTAGCCGGTGCTGACCGTGTGGAGGGAACCTTGTTCGGAAACGGCGAGAGAACCGGTAATGTGGACATTATTACCCTTGCTATGAATATGTATTCCCACGGGGTTGACCCGGGGCTTGATTTTTCAGATATGCCTGCCATTTGTGAAGTGTATGAACGTTGTACCGGAATGCCGGTTCATGCCCGTTCGCCCTATGCAGGAGCTTTGGTTTTTGCGGCATTTTCCGGCAGCCATCAGGACGCTATTGCCAAGGGCATGAAATACAGAGAAGAAAAACAGCCCGGTACATGGAATGTGCCTTATATTCCCATTGACCCCCAAGACATCAACCGCACTTATGATGCTGACGTTATCCGTGTTAACTCCCAGAGCGGCAAGGGCGGTATCGGGTATCTTCTGGAGCAGACCTATGGCTATGTTTTGCCTGCCGGTATGCGTGAGGATCTGAGCTATCTGTGTAAGGGTATTTCCGACCGCGAGCACCGAGAACTCAAGGCAGATCAGGTGCTCAACATCTTTAAAGAGCATTACTTTATTGAACATTCTCCCATTACTATTTCGGATATGCACTTTACTCGTTCTGAGGATACCGTATCGACGGAAATTACCTTTAAAGAAAACGGAAAAGAAACCACAGTTCTTGCTGTCGGTAACGGTTCGTTGGACGCTGTCAGCAATGCACTCAAGGCGTATACAGATGCAGCATATACCCTGCAGGCATATTCAGAACACAGTATGCAGGAGCAGGGCTCTAAGAGTGTGGCGGCAGCCTACATCGGCATTAAAGCCGAAAGCGGAGCTATGTACTGGGGTGCCGGCACCAATACAGATATTATCCACGCCAGTGCGGACGCACTCTTATGTGCCTTTAACAATATGAAGAAGAAGGAGAGAGCATAATGGGAATGACAATGACCCAGAAAATTCTGGCGGCTCATGCAGGGCTTAAGACTGTTACAGCAGGGCAGTTAATTAGTGCAAAGCTTGACATTGTCCTCGGGAACGATATTACCACGCCTGTGGCGGTTAACGAATTTAAAAAAGCAGGCTTTACGAAGGTTTTTGATAAAGACAGAATTGCCATTGTTTTAGACCATTTTGTTCCCAACAAAGATATTAAGGCGGCAGAGCAGTCGAAGCAGTGCAGAGAGTTTGCCTGCTCTCATTGCGTCAGCCATTTTTACGACGTAGGCAAAATGGGCATTGAGCACGCTCTCCTACCGGAGCAGGGCGTTGTTTGTGCCGGCGACTGTATCATCGGTGCGGATAGCCATACCTGTACCTACGGTGCCTTAGGTGCTTTTTCCACCGGCGTGGGCAGTACCGATATGGCGGCAGGTATGGCAACGGGCGTGGCCTGGTTTAAGGTTCCGGCTGCCATTCGTTTCAATTTAACGGGGCGATTACCCAAAAACTGCAGCGGTAAAGACGTTATTTTAACAATTATCGGCATGATTGGCGTTGACGGTGCTTTGTATAAAAGCATGGAATTTACCGGGGAGGGGCTTGCATCTCTTTCCATGGACGACCGCCTCTGTATTTGTAACATGGCAGTTGAGGCCGGTGCTAAAAACGGTATTTTCCCCGTAGACGAGGTTACCCTTAGTTATATGAAAAACCGCACAGAACGTCAGCCTGTTATCTACGAGGCAGACAGCGATGCGATATACGAAAAAACCATTACGATTGATTTATCTCAAATTGTCCCCACGGTCAGCTGTCCCCATCTGCCTGAAAACACCAGACGGGCAAAGGAACTTTCTGATGTTAAGATTGACCAGGTGGTTATCGGCAGCTGTACCAACGGCAGAATGGAGGATATGGAAGCGGCATACCGCGTTTTGAAAGGTAAAAAAGTAGCAGAGGGCGTTCGCTGTATTATCATTCCGGCAACTATGGCGATTATGCGGGAGTGTACCGAGCGTGGCTATGTTACTGCCTTTATTGATGCCGGTGCTGTTGTTTCCACCCCTACCTGCGGTCCCTGCCTGGGTGGCTATATGGGAATTTTAGCCGCCGGTGAGCGTTGCGTTGCCACAACCAACCGTAACTTTGTAGGCCGTATGGGGCATACAGAGAGCGAGGTTTACCTTGCAAGTCCGGCCGTGGCGGCGGCCAGTGCCTTAACCGGATACATCACAGAACCGAAGGAGGACTAAGAAATGCTTGCAAAAGGAAAGGTTTTCAAATATAATGATAATGTAGACACAGATGTTATTATTCCTGCACGGTATTTAAACACCTCTGATGCGGAGGAACTGGCGAAGCACTGCATGGAGGATATTGACAAAGACTTTGTCCAAAAGGTAGAGCCGGGGGATATTATGGTTGCCGGCTATAACTTCGGTTGCGGCTCCTCCCGTGAGCACGCACCTTTGGTTATTAAGACCTGCGGCACAGGCTGTGTCATTGCCAAAAGCTTTGCAAGAATTTTCTACCGTAATGCCATTAACATCGGTCTGCCGATTTTAGAATGTCCCGAAGCGGCAGAAGAAATTTGTGCCGGGGATACGGTCAGCGTGAATTTTGACACCGGTGAAATTGTCAACCAAACCACCGGTAAAACCTATCTGGCTCAGCCCTTCCCGGACTTTATTCAGAACATTATCAAAAAGGGAGGCTTGCTTGCCTCGCTTTGTGATGGAGGAACAACCCATGCATAAACAGATAGCGGTGATTCCCGGCGACGGAATCGGTCCTGAGATTATCCGCCAGGCACTTTTGGTGCTCTCGGCGGTTGCTGAAAAATTTGGTCACAGCTTTGCTTTTACGGAAGTGGATATGGGTGGCTGTGCCATTGATACATGGGGAGAACCGCTACCGGAAGCTATGCTTGAAAAATGCCTGGCTTCTGACAGCGTCCTTTTAGGTGCTGTCGGAGGTGAAAAGTGGAACAGTGTTCCCGGCCATCTGCGTCCTGAAAAAGGGCTTTTAAAACTCCGTGCCGGCATGGGGGTTTATTCTAACAACCGTCCGGCAAAAATCTGGCCTCAGCTTGCCTCTGCCTCGCCCTTAAAGCAGTCCATTGTCAACCAGGGCATTGATTTTATCATCGTCAGAGAGCTGATTGGCGGGATTTATTTCGGCGAACACAAAACGGAAACCGTAGACGGGGAAACCGTGGCGGTGGACGAGCTTATGTATACAGAAAGCGAAATTGAACGCATCGGCAGAATCGGGTTTGAAACCGCAAGAAAGCGGAACAAAAAGCTTTGCTCCGTGGAAAAAAGCAACGTGCTTGACTCCAGCCTCTTGTGGAAACAGGTTATGCACCGCCTGGCGGCAGAATACCCCGATGTTACCCTTACGGATATGCTGGTGGATAACTGTGCCATGCAGATTGTGAAAAACCCTGCACAGTTTGACGTTATTGTAACGGAAAATATGTTTGGGGATATTTTATCTGATGAAGCTTCTATGATTACCGGCTCTATCGGTATGATTCCCTCGTCTAGTCTGGGGGATTCGTCCTGCGGCCTGTACGAGCCCATTCACGGGTCGGCACCTGACATTGCAGGGCGGGATATTGCGAACCCCATCGGAACTGTTTTGGCAGCAGCTATGATGCTTCGTTTTAGCTTTAACTTAGACAAAGAGGCTGATGCCATTGAAAACGCTGTGGGACAGGCTTTAGACAAAGGCTATCGCACAGCGGATATTATGCCCCAGGATACAAAGGAGGCAGCCGACTGTCAGCTTGTTGGCTGCAAAAAAATGGGCGAAACAATTGTACAGATGATAAAGGAGGCGTGATGCAGTGAAACTATCCGGTGCGGATATTATTGTTAAAACCTTAATAGAGCAGGGCTGTGATGTTGTCTTTGGCTATCCCGGCGGACAGATTTTAGATGTCTATGATTCACTGTATCGCTTTAGCGGCGAAATCCGTCATATTTTGTCGGCTCACGAACAGGGTGCGGCCCACGCGGCAGATGGCTATGCAAGAGCCACCGGCCGTGTAGGTGTTGTCATTGCAACCTCCGGCCCCGGTGCAACCAACCTGGTTACGGGTATTGCAACGGCATACCTGGACTCCGTTCCCATGGTAGCTATCACGGGGAACGTTATGACCTCTCAGATTGGCTATGACAGCTTTCAGGAAATTGATATTACGGGTATTACCCTGCCCATCACCAAGCATAATTACTTTGTTGGTTCTGTGGAAGAATTGGCAGACACCATTCGCGAAGCGTTTCAGCTTGCTATGTCCGGCAGACCGGGTCCGGTTTTAATTGACGTTCCAAAAGACATTCAAAAGGCACTGTGCGAATATACACCCCAGGAGGCGGTTTGCCCCTTGGAAAAGAGAACGGCGAAGGACGTCCGGATTCAAGCGGCGGCAGACTGCATTAACGCAAGCAAAAGACCCTTTATCTATTTCGGTGGCGGCGTTATTGCAAGTGATGCCCGGCAAGAAATGCTGGAGCTTGCGGAAACCATTGATGCTCCTATGGGCTGCTCTATGATGGGGCTTTCCGTTGTGCCTACCAATCACCCCCGGTTTTTAGGTATGCAGGGTATGCACGGGCACTATGCATCATCTACGGCAATGCATAACGCGGATTGTATTATTGCTCTTGGGGTTCGGTTTAACGACCGGGTTATTGGAGATAAAGAAAAATTTGCTGTAAACGCAAACATTATACATATTGATATTGACGGCTCAGAGCTTTCCAAAACCGTTATGGAGGCTCACTCTTTGCGAGGAGATTTAAAGCTGACTCTGCAAAAGCTTTTACCTTTCGTGGAAGAAAAAAACCGGTCGGACTGGCAGGCAGATATTGAAAGATTTAAACAAGAGGGTGCGTTGTATGCCGACAGTCGGCAAGGGGTTACCCCGAAAAATGTTCTTTCTCTTTTAAACGGCTACCTGCAGGACAACACGCCTATCGTTACCGATGTTGGTCAGCATCAGATGTGGGCGGCTCAATACCTGCGGTTTAAAAACAGCCGCCGGTTTATCTCAAGCGGCGGTTTGGGAACTATGGGCTTTGGTATTGGTGCGGCTATTGGTGCGGCGGTTGCCACAGGAGAAAAAACCGTTTTGGTTACCGGTGACGGCAGCTTTGCCATGACGCTGCAGGAGCTGGCAACAGCGGTTTCCTGTCGCCTGCCGTTGGTTATTTTAATCATGAATAACGGTGTTTTAGGTATGGTTCGCCAATGGCAGACTCTGTTTTTTGACAAACGGTATTCCAACTCGGTTTTGGATAAAAAGACGGACAATGTGGCTTTGATTCGTGCTTTCGGTGCTGAAGGCGAGAAGGTTTCGGATTTAGAGGCTCTGCAAAAAGCATTGGACAACGCCTTTCGGGCAGAGGGTCCTTATTTGATTGACTGTGCCATCAGCCAGGACGAATTTGTTTTGCCGATGTTGCCTCCCGGTGGCACAGTGGACGATATTATTGTAAAGGCGGGTGATGAGGCGTGAACCGATATACCGTAGCGGTTTTGGTACGAAACCAGTTTGGTGTTTTAAACCGTGTTACCAGTATGTTCCGTCGCAGACAGTTTAACATCAGCTCTCTTACCGTTAGTGAAACGGAAGTTCCGGAATATTCCCGTATTACTGTGCTTTTTGACGGGGCAGAAATGCAAAAGCAGCAGCTTATTAGCCAGCTGTATAAACTGCCGGACGTCTGCTTTGTCAGAGAGCTTTCTCCTAAAGCCTCTGTCAGCCTTGAACTGATGCTGATTAAGCTGGAACTTTCACAGTCTGTGCGGGACACGGTTCTGGCAATTGCCCGGGAGTTCGATGCTAAAGTTGTGGATAGCACCGAAGCATCGGTTATTTTGCAGGTCACAGCCGACAGCCGTCAACTGGACGCAGTGATTGACCGTATGCGAGAGTTTTCTATTCTGGAAATCTGCCGGACGGGCTGTGTTTCCCTGGAAAAGGGCAGCACTACCATTCGGGAAATTATGAACCAGTAAGCCTATGAAAGAACAAGAAGAAATAAAACATTATGTATATATGCTAAAATGCTCTGACGGAAGCCTGTATACCGGCTGGACAACCCATTTAGCGGAAAGGGTTAACACCCATAACGCCGGGCAGGGGGCAAAGTACACCCGTTCCCGCAGACCGGTAACACTTGTGTACTATGAATCTTTTTCCGATAAGTCAGAGGCGTTAAAGCGTGAATGTGCAATTAAGGCACTCAGCCGGCAAGAAAAGGAAAAACTGGTTGTTGGCTTTTCAGAGAAAAAGGACTCAGGATGTACTACATCCTGAGTCCTTTTTCTACATATGCTTTTGTTACGTCGCCGCTGTTGTCGCGGTCAATATAACAGCCGCTTACCATAGCGACAAGCAGAAGCAAGCACAACAAGAAAATTGTATATTTGCTTTGCATAAAAACACCTTTCTTTCTCTGTTTTACAGCTTATTTTGCCTTACTTTTTGCAAAAACATACATCTTGAAAAAAATGATTGCACATATCGCAAAAAAATGATAAAATAATACTGTATATTTTTCATTGCATAAAACGTCGGATTTTCTCCCATACTTCATAAAAAGAAGGGAGAATTGTAATGGAAAATGAATTCGAAAATGAAACCGTGTCCGGGTGCGGACAAAACGAAAATAATGATGACCAAATAAACGATGCCGGCAGCGAGCAAAACGCCCAGAATATTAAAGACTTCGGTATGACCGATGTGGAAAACCCGAGGGGGAATATTCATTGCCTGACCATTGTGGGGCAGGTAGAGGGGCATATGGTGCTGCCCAGCCAGAATAAATCCACCAAATATGAGCACGTGATTCCCCTTTTGGTGAACATTGAGCAAAACGAAAAGGTTGACGGGCTGTTGGTGGTTTTAAACACCGTTGGCGGTGATGTGGAGGCGGGGCTTGCCATTTCTGAAATGATAGCCAGCATGGAAAAACCAGCGGTATCCTTAGTTCTTGGCGGCGGACACAGCATCGGCGTGCCTTTGGCGGTTTCCGCCAAGCGGTCCTTTATTGTTCCCTCAGCGTCCATGACCATTCACCCAATCCGCATGAACGGAACGGTAATCGGCGTGCCTCAGACCTATGAATATTTTAATAAAATGCAGGAAAGGGTCGTTAATTTCGTTGTGAAAAACTCGAATATAAAAAAAGAGGTTTTCACGGAAATGATGATGAAAACCGGAGAAATTGCCAACGATGTAGGCTGCATTATTTTGGGAAATGAGGCCGTTAGTTTAGGGCTTATTGACGAAGTGGGCGGTATCCATGAGGCTCTGGAATGTCTTTACGGTATGATAGAGAAAAACAAAGCAGAAAAATAAATTTTAAATTCGGGTGGGAGTTCCCACCCGGAGGAAAGAGTGATACATATGCTGAAAGTCGGAATCAAAGGAAGAATTGAACTTGTAGTTGATGAATCTGTCAGTGCGAAAAAAGCCGCAAGCGGCGAGATGGACGTGTTCGGAACGCCCTATGTTATTGCTTTAATGGAGCAGACCGCCGATAAAAGCGTTCGCCCCTATTTAGAGGAGGGCTGTGCCACGGTGGGCATTGCCGTGAATATGCATCACACAGCGGCAACACCCATGGGTATGAAAGCCTATGCGGAGTCTGAACTGATAGAAGTTGACGGTCGCCGTCTGGTGTTTAACATCTCTGTCTATGATGAAGTAGGCCAGGTGGCAGACTGTGTTCATGAACGGTTTATTATTTATAAAGATAAATTTATGGAAAAAACAAACAGCCGTGGGAAGGAGCAGCAGAAATGAAAACTGATATTGAAATTGCACAGGAGAAACAACCGGTACATATTCGCAAAATCGCTGAAAAACTTGGCATTTGCGAAGAAGAACTGATTTATTATGGAAACGACAAGGCAAAGCTTTCCGATGCTTTGGCAGAACGGATTTCTGACCGCCCCATGGGTAAGCTTGTTTTGGTAACGGCTATTAACCCCACCCCGGCAGGAGAGGGTAAAACCACCACTACCGTAGGCCTGGGTCAGGCTATGGGTAAGCTGGGCAAGAACGCTGTGATTGCTCTCCGCGAGCCGTCTATGGGCCCTGTTATGGGCTTAAAGGGTGGTGCGGCAGGTGGCGGCTATGCACAGGTTATCCCCATGGAGGATATTAACTTGCATTTCACCGGCGATATGCACGCCATCACCGCGGCAAACAACCTGCTTTGTGCTATGATTGATAACCACATTATGCGAGGTAACGCTTTGGGTATTGACCCCACGAAAATTGTGTTCCGCCGCGTTATGGATATGAACGACCGTGCCCTCAGAGAAATTGTTGTTGGTCTTGGCGGTCAAAAGAACGGTCTTCCCAGAGAAGACGGATTTACCATTACGGTTGCTTCGGAAATCATGGCAATTTTGTGCTTATCTGACGGTATCCGTGACTTAAAAGACCGTCTGTCCCGCATCGTTATTGGCTACACCTATGACGGGGCCGAAGTAAAAGCCGGGGATTTAGAGGCAGAGGGTGCTATGACAGCCCTTTTAAAAGACGCCTTAAAGCCCAACCTCGTCCAGACTTTAGAGGAAACCCCTTGCTTGATGCACGGTGGCCCCTTTGCTAATATTGCTCACGGCTGTAACAGTATTACGGCAACCAAAATGGCACTTCGCTTAGCGGACTACGTAATTACCGAGGCGGGCTTCGGTGCCGACCTTGGTGCAGAAAAATTCTTTGATATTAAGTGCCGTGCGGCAAATCTTAAGCCGGAAGCAGTTGTGCTGGTGGCAACTGTTCGTGCTCTTAAGTATAACGGCGGCGTTTTAAAAGAAAACCTGGCAGAAGAAAATTTAGAGGCACTCTCTAACGGCATCTGCAACTTAGAAAAGCACATTGAAAACTTAAAGCAGTTCGGCGTGGGCGTTATTGTTGCCCTAAACCGCTTCGGTACCGATACAGACGCAGAACTTGCCTTAGTTAAAAAAGTTTGCGAAGAAAAGGGTGCAACCTTAGCCCTTTCCGAGGTATTCGCTAAAGGTGGCGAGGGCGGTATTGAGCTTGCAGAGAAGCTGATTGCCCTCCTTGAAAAAAATGAATCAAACTTCGCACCCTTGTATGATTCAAACCTTTCTTTAAAAGAAAAAATCAATACCGTTGTAACAAAAATTTACGGTGGCAAAGAGGTTACCTATTCGGCTGAGGCAGATAAAGAGCTTCGTCGCCTGCAGGAAAACGGTTACGGCAATCTGCCTGTTTGTATGGCAAAGACCCAGTATTCTCTGTCGGATAATGCAAAACTGTTAGGCAGACCCGAAGGCTTTAGCTTCCATGTTCGCGAGGTTCGGCTCTATGCCGGTGCCGGTTTTGTAACGGTTTACTGCGGCAATATTATGACTATGCCTGGCCTGCCTGCCCGCCCTGCGGCAATGAACATTTCCGTTTCCGACGAGGGCGTTATCAGCGGTCTGTTCTAGTTGACAATTTTTATCAAAAGCAGTATAATAAATAAGAAAAAGACTTTAGGAGGCAGAAAAATGGATATTAAAATTACTAAAACCACAACCCCGAAGGCTAAACCGACGGGTAAATTAGGCTTCGGTAAGGTGTTTACCGACCATATGTTTATTATGAACTACACCGAGGGTAAGGGCTGGCACGATGCTCGCATTGAGCCTTACCACCCCATTACCTTAGACCCCTCTGCTATGGTTTTCCACTACGGTCAGGAAATGTTTGAGGGCTTAAAGGCATATAGAGGTGTTGACGGCACTGTCAGATTGTTCCGCCCTGAAATGAACGCTAAAAGAACCAACGATACCAATAAGCGTCTTTGCATTCCTCAGTTGCCGGAAGAAGACTTTGTAGAGGCTGTTAAGGCTGTTGTTTCTGTGGACAGAGACTGGATTCCCACAGAAGACGGAACTTCCTTATACATTCGTCCTTTCATCATTGCAACAGATGAATTTTTAGGCGTTGCTCCCAGTAAGACCTATCTCTTTATTATCATTCTTTCTCCCAGCGGTGCTTACTATGAAAGCGGTCTGGCTCCGGTTGGCATCTGGATTGAAGATGACTATGTTCGTGCCGTGCGTGGCGGTATGGGCTTTGCAAAAACCGGCGGTAACTATGCAGCCAGCTTAATTGCACAGGTTAAGGCTCATGACGATGGCTATTCTCAGGTTCTGTGGCTTGACGGTGTTGACAGAAAGTACATCGAAGAAGTTGGTGCTATGAACATCTTCTTCAAAATTGACGGCAAGGTGGTTACCCCCATGTTAAACGGCAGTATTCTGCCGGGTATCACCAGAAATTCTGTTATAGCGGTTTGCAAATCCTGGGGCTATGATGTTGAAGAGAGAAAAATCAGCGTTGATGAACTGATTGCCGCTCAGAAAGATGGA
>JAFQWH010000074.1 GCA_017407515.1 Clostridia bacterium
ATCTATACAGCGGTGCTTTAGAATTTATAAAAATCGGTGCTGTGAATTCCTATGTGAAACGGGGTGACGGCGTTGAAAAAATCGGGTGTACGTCCTTGCCTGCTGGCATTGTTTCCGAATTAGACCCCGATCGGGATTTACGCTATGCAAAAACCGGTGATTATGTCGTTATGGTAACCGATGGAGTAACTGACGTGCTAGACTGCGGTATGACCGGTCGGCTGTTTCATCTGGTTGAAAACTATGAAGGGGATTCGCCTCAGAGATTGGCTGATGAAATTCTCAAAAACGCCATAGCAGCAAGTGGCGGTATACCGAAAGATGATATGACAGTTCTGGTTGCAAAATTGATAGAGGCATAAGGGGTTATTCCCGCATGCCCCGCCGAGCGGCAACGACGTCAAACAGTAATCCGCCGACAACGGATACGGCAAAGGAATAGACGGCGGATAGGCAGAACGAGATGGCATAAAAAGAGCCCGGAGAAAAGAGGAAACCGATGATGAGCTGCAAAAGAGAAAAAAGAGTACCGTATTTTATAACAAAACGGGCAGCCCAATGCATATGCCCCGGGGCATTTCTGTTTTTATTTTTCTTTGGACTGTGCCTCATAAAAGCCACTCCTTTCAGTAGGTTGTATATTTATTATACAGTATATATAAAAGGCGTGGCAAGGGACAATATATGGAAAGGGGAGATGTACTGAAAATAAAACAAGAGGCTGCAGCAAAAATGCTGCAGCCTCGTTGTTAACAGAAGCAAACTTCTTATGTATCGACGCGATTACTCACCCTGAGGCGCACCTACGGGACATACGTTTGCACAGTTGCCGCAATCGATGCAGCTATCAGCGTCAATCGTGTAAATAGCATCACCGGCACTGATGCAGGAAACCGGACATTCAGCTTCGCAAGCACCACAGCTGATGCATTCGTCAGTAATTTTATAAGCCATTTTAGCACCTCCTTAAGCACAATACACATTTTACGTGTCGATATATGTAAAAACATATATCGTAATCATTATAACATAGAAATTTTGAAAAGGGAAGTATATTTATAAAATTTTTTATTTAATTTTCTTCATGTAACTGTTTAGTTATTTAACTGATTTTTATTGACAATTTTTTTATATTGTAATATAATAATTTAGATAATAAAATTTCGTTTATTTTTTTGCTCTAAAATCAACCGCAGGTTGAGTGGTTTTTGGAAAAAATGAACGACGAGTTTAGTATTTTAACAAATTGGAGGTTTTACAATGGGTAGAGTGTACAACTTTTCCGCCGGCCCTTCCATGTTACCGGAAGCCGTTCTGGAAAAAGCAGCGAAACAAATGATGGACTATGAAGGTTCTGGTATGTCAGTTATGGAGATGAGTCACCGTTCAGCTGATTATGAAGCAATTATCGGCGGTGCTGAAGCTCTTCTTCGTGAACTGATGCAGATTCCTGACAACTACAAAGTTATGTTCCTGCAGGGCGGTGCCTCTAGTCAGTTTGCCATGATTCCTCTGAACCTGATGAGAACCGGTAAGGCTGACTATGTTATCACCGGTCAGTGGTCTAAAAAGGCTGCTCAGGAAGCAGAAAAATACGGCACGGTTAACCGTGTTGCAAGTTCGGCTGACAAAACCTTTTCCTATATTCCGAAGCTTGATCCCAGCACTTTTGATAAGGAAGCAGATTATTTCCACATTACTTTTAACAACACCATTTACGGCACACGTTATACTAGCCTGCCTGATACAGGTAACGTTCCCATCGTGGCAGATATTTCTTCTAACATTTTGTCTCAGCCGATTGACGTTTCTAAGTTCGGTATGTTATATGCCGGTGCCCAGAAGAACATGGGCCCTGCCGGTGTTACCGTTGTTATTATTCGTGAAGACCTGTTAGGCTTTACCAAAGAAGGCACACCCACAATGTTTAACTATCAGATTCACGTGGATAACGGCTCTATGTATAACACACCGCCGACTTACGGTATCTATATCTGTAAGCTGGTACTCGAGTGGCTGAAAGAGCTGGGCGGCATTGAAAAGATGCACGAGATTAACCTGAAAAAGGCTAAAATTTTATATGATTATTTAGATGAATCCAAAATGTTCCGCGGCACAGTTGTAAAGGAAGACCGTTCTTTGATGAATGTTCCCTTTGTAACTGATTCTGACGAGCTCAATGCTAAATTCATCAAAGAAGCAAAAGCTGCAGGCTTTGTAAACTTAAAGGGTCACCGTACCGTTGGCGGTATGCGTGCCAGCATCTATAATGCAATGCCGGTTGAGGGTGTAGAAAAACTGGTTGCATTCATGAAAGAATTTGAAAAGAACAACTAAGAAGTGAGGAACTAAAATGTTTGATATTTTAACCTTAAATAAAATCGCAGAGCAGGGTATTGAAAAATTCAGCCCGGAAAGCTACAAGGTTTCCGATGACTGCAAAAATCCTGATGGTATTATTTTACGTAGCTTCTCCATGCATGACATGGAACTGCCCGAAAGCTTAAAGGCTGTTGCCCGTGCCGGTGCCGGTGTTAATAATATTCCTATTGATGCCTGCACAGACAAGGGTATTGTAGTCTTTAATACTCCTGGTGCTAATGCAAATGCTGTTAAAGAGCTTGTTATTGCGGCCCTGTTTTTAGCAAGCCGTAACATCACCGGCGGTATTGAATGGGCAAAAACCTTAATCGGTAAAGGTGCTGAAGTACCGAAGCTGGTTGAAAAAGGAAAGGGTCAGTTTGTTGGTCCTGAAATTAAAGGCAAAAAGCTGGGCGTTATCGGTCTTGGTGCTATCGGTGTTATGGTGGCAAATGCGGCACAGAATCTGGGTATGGACGTTATTGGTTATGACCCGTATCTGACTATTGATTCCGCTTGGCATCTATCCAGAAATATTCATAAGGCAAAAGATATTAACGATGTCTTTGCAAATTGTGATTATATTACCCTGCATGTCCCCTTAAACGATTCTACTAAAGACCTGATTTCTTCTGACAGTTTAAAGATTATGAAAGACGGCGTCAGAATCTTAAACTTCTCCCGTGGCGGTCTGGTGAACACAGCTCATATGGCTGCTGCTCTTGATTCCGGTAGGGTTGCTTGCTATGTAACTGACTTCCCTGACGAGGCTGTTCTTTCTCTTAAAAACGTTGTTGCAATCCCGCATTTGGGTGCTTCAACTCCCGAATCTGAAGATAACTGTGCTATTATGGCAGCTGAGGAACTGGTAGATTACCTGGAAAACGGTAACATTACCAATTCTGTAAACTTCCCCAACTGTGCAGTGGAAAGAGAAGGCAAGGTTCGTGTGACCATTCTGCATAAGAATGTTCCTACTATGCTCAGCCAGTTCTCATCTCTCTTTGCTGATAAGGGACTTAATATTCAGAATATGCTGAATAAGAACAAGAAAGAGAATGCTTATACCATTATGGATATTGACGGCGATGTTTCTGACGATATTGAAAAGACTATCGCAGCAATTGATGGCGTTTTAGGTGTTCGCGTGATTCGATAAACAATCAATGTTAATCAAAAAGCCTGTGTAATTTTACACAGGCTTTTTTTAACGGAAATTTTTACATGTTTAAGATTGTGTTACAAAACGGTTTCAATCATTGAAAAAAAAGTAGACATACT
This sequence comes from Clostridia bacterium, assembly GCA_017407515.1. Classification (GTDB taxonomy): domain Bacteria; phylum Bacillota; class Clostridia; order UBA1381; family UBA9506; genus UMGS755. Next base: position 3,643 of record JAFQWH010000074.1, read on the forward strand.
ATATACTATATTATGTAGACATACTTTTTTTGACAAAAAAGTTAGTGTAAGCGTTCCAAAAAGGGGTGTAATCATGGCGGACATCAGAACTAAAAAAATTTTAATGACGCTGATGCGTTTGGAAATTGGCGGTGCGGAAACCCACGTTTTAGAGCTCAGCTTAGAATTAAAACGCAAGGGTTTTGATGTTATTGTGGCTTCCGGCGGCGGTGTGTATGAAGAGCATTTAAAGCGAGCCGGTATTCGTCATTATACAGTCCCCATGTACACAAAATCTCCCAGTAAGGTTTTACAATCCCTTGGTGCATTAAAGAAAATTATTCGTGAAGAAAAGATTGATATTGTACATGCTCACGGCAGAATTCCTGCTTTTTTATGCGGTCTTTTGCACCCGTCTATGAAATTTACCTTTGTTACAACGGCACATTGGGTGTTCCGCACAGGTTGGGGCTTTAAATATCTTTCCAACTGGGGCGAAAAGGTCATGGCCGTCAGCGAGGATATTAAAACCTACTTAATGGATAATTACGGGACAGACCCGAAAGATATTTTTGTAACCATTAACGGTATTGATACAGAGCGTTTTTCCAAAAATGCTGATTTTCGTCCGCTGCTTACGGAATTTTCTCTGTCTGAAGACAGTAAAAAGATTGTTTACATCAGCCGTATGGACGAAGACCGGGCTTTGGTAGCTTTCCACTTGGCTGAAATTGCTCTTGACATTGAAAAAGAATGTCCTGGCGTGGAAATTGTCATTGTAGGCGGCGGCAATGTGTTTGACAAGCTCAAAGCCTTGACAGACAAGGTGAATGAAAAGGCGGGCAGAAAGCTGATTACCCTTGCCGGTGCTAGAACTGACATTGATTTGTTTGCTTCTATGTCTGATTTGTTTATTGGCGTTTCCCGTTCGGCTCTGGAGGCAATGTCTTGCTCAAAACCTGTAATTGTAGCAGGAAACGAGGGCTATCTCGGTGTTTTTGATGAGTCTAAGCTCCAGGTCGGCATTGATACAAACTTCTGTTGCCGCGGTCTTGCAGCATCTACGAAAGAATTGCTACTTGGCGATGTAAAGCGTGTTCTTTCTGCAACAAAAGAGGAGCAGGAAGCCTGGGGAGCATACTCCAGAAAAACGATTTGCGAGCGGTATTCTGTTTCTAAGATGGCTGAAGACAATGCGGCTATGTATTGTGCCGCTATGGCTAAAAAGAAGTGGGACGCTGTGATTTCCGGTTATTATGGCTACGGCAATTCCGGTGATGAAGCTTTGCTTTCTGCTATGCTTTCGCATATGCGTTCAATTGAGCCGGATTTAAACGTTTGTGTTTTATCAAAAAATCCGAAGCTGACACAGGTGGCTCACGGCGTTTCTTCTGTTAACCGTTATCACTATTTTGCTATTCGCAAGGCAATGAAACAGGCGAGACTCTTTATTAGCGGTGGTGGCAGTCTGTTACAGGACGTTACCTCGAACCGTTCACTCAGGTATTACCTTTCGTTAATCGAAATGGCACAGGGACTCGGTACGCCTGTTATGCTGTATGCTAACGGTATCGGTCCCATTACTAAAGCGAAGAACAGACAGAACGTTGGGCGTGTTTTAAGCTGTGTGTCGGTTATTACTTTAAGAGAAAATGCATCTTTATCTGAACTTGTATCTCTAGGTGTTCCCAAAGAGGGTGTTACGGTTACGGCAGACCCGGCGTTAGCCTTAGTGCCGGCAGAAACAGCGGCTGTTTACAATATTTTGCAGTCTATGGGTGTTTCAGACGGAGAAGTTCTATTCGGTGTATCTGTTAGACCCTGGAAAGATAGCGAACCATCCTTTTTTGAAAAACTTGCAAGCGTGATTGACGAGGTTGCAAAAACCTATGGTATAACGCCTGTGTTTTTACCGATGAAATATCCTGACGACCTGGTTGTTTCTCAGAATATTATCCAGCGGCTTACGGTTAAGAGTTATCTGCTTTCACAGCCGAAGTCGGCACAAGAGATGATAGGTCTGATTGGCAATATGAAATTCATTATAGCTGAAAGACTTCATTCGTTGATTTATGCAACCAATGCTTTTGTACCTATTGTAGGGCTTTCGTATGATGCAAAGGTAGATGCCTTTACAGAACATATTGGTACCTGTGTGGCGACCCGTGTAGATGATTTTTCCGGTGAACGGGTTTTGGAAGCCGTTAGCCATATTATTGAAAGTTATGATGCAATTAAAGCACAACTACAAGAAAAAAAGGCAGTGCTGTGCGATAAAGCAAAGGAAAACGCACAAATTGCACTGCAAGTAATAAAGCAATCGGAGGATTGTTATGAAATTGATGGGAATTGATTACGGCGACGCAAGGATTGGTGTTGCAATGTCTGACCCGCTGTGCATCACGGCTCAGGGCTGGGGCACGGTTAAGACCAGTAATACAGCTTGTCAGGAAATCGCACAGCTGGCAAAGGACAGTTTTGTGGAACGAATCGTTGTGGGACTTCCTAAGAACATGGATAATACTGAGGGTGCCAGTGCTGAAAAGGCGAGAGCCTTTGCAGAGGAACTGAAGGAATTAACCGGTATTGAGATTGTTTTTTGGGACGAACGGCTTACAACCGTTGCAGCTCACGGGTTTTTAAGTGAGCTTGACGTACGGGGGAAAAAGAGAAAGGCAATTGTAGACACCGTAGCAGCGACGTTAATTTTGGAAGGATACATGCAATTTCTGAAACGATAGGAGGGGCGAAGTTGAGGAGACTAAAATGGATTCCGCTTTTTTTGACACTGATTTTACTTTTATCGGCATCGGTTTTTCCCGTTGCCGGCTTAGAAGTTTTTTATGACGGAGAATATCACGAATATGAGGGCAATATCTTTCGGTTAAAGGTCAACGGCGTGTTTTTAAGTCCGCCGGTACCGCCTCTTGTTTTTTCTGACTATTCTGTTGTACCTGCCCGTTCTGTTTTTCAGGATGGATTGGGAGCAAAGGTCAGTTGGAACGGTAAAACCAGAGTTGTAACCGTCAGTTTAGACGATACAGAACTTTTGTTAACCATTGATGACACTACTGCCATGGTGAACGGCAAAAGGGTGGAAATGCCCATTCCTGCAAAAATTATTAACGATACCACTATGATTCCTGTTCGTTTTGTTGGCGAACAGCTTGGTATGGACGTTGATTTTGACTCAGAAAAAGATATTATATTGATTGATTATGTTCCAAAAGCTGATACAGTTTCGGTAAGCAATGTATCATATTCTGAAACGAGTAGTCAACAAGGCGTTCTGACCATTACAACAGATACTGATAAACCGGAATATAACAGTTTTATTCTAAAAGAACCCACAAGGCTTGTGGTTGATGTTGTTGATGGTGTATATAAAAAAATACCCACAGCGATTAGTGTTGCAAACGGTAATTTAAGCCAGATTCGTTTTGGTCAGCAGGCAGACAGTGCCCGTGTTGTGATTGACCTGTCAGAAAATTTAGGGTACTCCGTTAAAAGACGGGCGAATAAGATTTTGGTTACTATTAACATTGACCCTACAATGGAGCCTGATGAAGATTCAGACATAAAGCCTGGTGTTGAGCCGGACGATGAGCCGGAGATTACAAATGTTTTTGACCTGATTACATACGGCTATGAAGGCGGTCGGGACTTTATTCGTTTTGATGAGCCTATTACTCTGGGTAAACCGGTGAAAAAGGGTAGTGTTATCACTGTTCCCATTGAAGCGGAATTTCCGGAAGATATGGAAGAAGCAGAAGACCAAACGGTTACCGGTTTCTTTGGTAAAAAACTGTCTTTCGTGCAAAATACTACCGGTGGTACGCTGACAATTACGTTGAAGACATCAGAAGCTGAAATGTACGTGCAGGGAAATGAAATCCGCTTAAAATCTGTTCATAAACCCCTTGCACGCTCTGTTACCATAGATGCCGGTCACGGCGGTCAGGACGGCGGTGCGGTTTCTTATAACGAAGATGGAACCATTAAAGCTAAGGAAAAGGACTTTAATTTGGATATAGCACTCCGTGCTCAAAAGCTTCTTGAGGCTGAGGGTGTTGAGGTTCACATGATTCGTGACGAGGACGTATATGTAGACTTCCTCCGTGTCGGTAGCATCGCAAACGATGCCGGAACCTCGTTGTTTGTCAGTGTTCATACAAATTCTGCTTTAACGGACACGGCACACGGCATTGAAACCTACGGCTTTTTAGACGCCGGCAGCGTTTCAAATGGCATGACCAGTGAGCGTCTTTCTGAGATTTTGCTGGAAGAACTGGTTGATAAAACCGGTGCCCACAAACGTGGTGTGAAAGACGGGAAGAGTCTTGCGGTTATTAACTCCACCCAAATGCCGGCAACGCTCATCGAAATTGGCTTTATTTCCAACGAAGAAGAGTGCGAGAAAATGATGACTGCGGCATACCGCCAAAAGCTGGCACAAGCTATTTGCGACGGTGTTTTACGGGCTTTTGAAGAAATGGATATTTAAATTTAAAAGAGAAGAAGCGTTACAAATGTAACGCTTCTTTTTTGTACAGAATTTCTGCACAAATATATAGTAATTTAAGGAGGAACCGAGTTAAAACAGTATAGGCTGAATTTGTTTTTCAGATAAAGCGTTTTCTAAGGTTTCTATAATTTTTGTCATATCCGCAACCAAAGATTTCGTTTTATTTATGGGGTCATCCTGACCGTAGGGAACAAAATATATATTTTGTGTATTTAGCAAAAGACCAATGTTTTTGCCGCTTCCGCCTAATCCGTCATTGGTTGAAACGGCAATTACAACAGGGTTTTGGTTTCTGAGGGTTGCTTTAGCTGCCATGGTTACAGCTGTATCGGTAATACCGCCGGCAAGCTTTGCCAGGGTGTTGCCGGTGCAAGGTGCAATTACTAAAGCGTCCAGTAAATTTTTTGGTCCGATGGGTTCAGCATCAACAATGGTATGAATGACAGTATTTCCCGTAATTTCTTCAATCCGGCGAATAAAGTCTTCCGCTTTGCCGAAACGGGTATTTGTTGTGTAGGCATTTTCAGACATAATGGGCATAATATTTGCACCGGTTTTTACCAGATTTTCAAGTTCTGCAATCACTTTTTTAAAGGTGCAGAAGGAACCGGTTATGGCAAAACCGATGGTTTTATTTTTCATACTTTCACCTCCGATTCGCTGATAATATTTAAAACAGTTTTGCAAATAACAGAACCGGCACTTTGGGGTGCTACCTTGCCGGGCAGGGCTAAAGCCCAGTTTACATTTAAATTCAGGGTTTTGGCATACTCAAAATCAACACCGCCGGGTTTTGAGGCAAGGTCGATAATCAATGTGTTTTGGTTAATCTTATTAAGCAATTCCTCGTTTAAAATCAGATGAGGTACCGTGTTGACAATGAGCTGAAACCTGCTAAGATGTTCTTTTAGGTCTTTAGTATGTATACCTGTATAGCCGTAAGCCTGTATCCATGCAAGGTCTGCCGGTTTTCGTGCAGAAGCTGTAACGAAAGCACCCATAGAGGCAAGACGGTGACAAAGGACTTTAGCGATTCTGCCAAAACCAATCACCAAGCACTTTGCTCCGCTTAAGGTAATCGGCATTTCGTGTAGTGCAATTTCAATGGCACCTTCTGCGGTAGGAACGGCATTTAATACGGCGAATTCCTCCCGGCTTAAATAGTCAATAAAAGGTATATTTTTTTCCCGGAGCAGGGTCTTAAAAGTATTGTCCGGCTTTCCCCCTAAAACCGTTTTACTTGCAGTTAAGTGCTCCGCTAGCACAGACAGCGGGATTGACCCAGAATATAAAGGGGCATTGAGGGTTTTGCCGTCGTTAGAGCAGGGCAAGGGCAGTAAAACGTATTGTGAAGCTGTAAGGGCCTCTTCCGGGGTTTTACAGGTATGAATGTTTAGGTTAAAAGGGGTTGTATCGTCAAAGCCGAAAACAGAAACTTCAACGCCGGCGGTACAGAGCTGGTTAGCCGCAGCGAAGTATCTTCTGTCGCCGCCGATTATGGCAAGGGTTGTTGTTTTCATAGCAATACTCCTTGTAGAGGAACAGACTTTATGCTATATTATATGAATTTTCCGGGAAAACAGTTCATAAAATTTAAACGCAACATTTAGTACGGGAGATGAAATTTAAATCAGCATTTTGCGGTTTAGGTGATTTTCTTCTTGCCAAAACAATGCATATATGATACAATAAAATAGTATAATTGTTGTCAGCCGCCATTTTTGCGGCAGATGGGAGAAAATCATGCAACCATTACAGAAAAAGAAATGGGTGCTGCGTTCGACGGATTCACCTGAATACAGTTCAGATACAATTTTAAAACTCAGTCAAGCTAACGGCATTCCGCCTTTGGTAACTAAAATTTTGCTGTTAAACGGAATTTCTTCGTTTTCAACTTTTTTAACTCCGTCTTTATAAAAGATTTATGACCCGTTTTTGATGAAAAGCATGGATTGTGCAGTAGAGCGAGTTATAAAAGCGATTCGCGATAAGGAAAAGATTTTGATTTTCGGCGACTATGATGTGGACGGTATTACCTCTACTGCAATTTTGGTTCGATTTTTAAAAGAGGCAGGGGCTCAGGTTTTATATCAGATTCCCGATCGTTTTCGAGACGGTTACGGATTAAAGCACTCTGTCATTGATTTTTGTAAGGACGAAAAAGTTAACTTGCTGATTACCGTTGATTGCGGCATTACCTCCGTAGATGAGGTGGCGTATGCGGCGGGTTTTGGAATTGATGTTATCGTTACCGACCATCATGAATGTAAAAAAGAATTGCCTGCTGCTGTGGCGGTTTTAAACCCTAAGCAGCCGGATTGCGAGTATCCTTTCAAAAACCTTGCCGGTGTGGGTGTTGCCTTTAAACTGCTGGAAGCCCTAACCCAGGCTCTTAAGAAGGATAAAAACGCCTTTTTTGACGCTTATATTGATGTTGTTACTGTTGGTACCATTGCAGACGTTATGCCCCTGATAGGAGAAAACAGAATTTTAGTCAAAAATGGTATTGACCGTTTGATGAAAACAACCAATCCCGGTCTTAAAGCCTTAATGAAGCAGGCGTCTGTGGACATGAACCATATTACTGCCAATACCATTGGTTTTGCATTGGCACCCCGTATTAACGCCGCGGGCAGAATGGACGACCCGAAACTGGGGGTTGAGCTTCTTTTGGCAGAAACTGACGAGGCAGCCGAAGAAAAAGCAAAACAGCTGGACAGTATCAATCGGGAACGTCAGGCGATTGAGCAGGAAACCTATGAAGAGGCACTTTCCATGCTTAAAGAAAAAGCAGAACAGTTTGAAAAAGATTCTGTTTTAGTTTTGGCAAAAGAAGGTTGGCATAGCGGTATTATCGGCATCGTTGCCTCAAAAATAACTGACAAGTTTAATAAACCCTGCATCTTATTAAGTAGTGATGGAGCAGAAAGCAAAGGCTCCGGACGCAGCATTCGCGGGTTTAATCTCTTTGAAGCTCTTTCTGCCTGCGGTCATCTGCTTGCAAGATTTGGCGGTCACGAGCTGGCGGCCGGTCTTACCTTAGAAACAGAGAAAATTGCAGTATTCAGAGAGACAATTAACGCTTACGCTGTAACCTGTCTTTCTTCTGAGGATTTTATCCCCACGCTGATGGTTGACACAAAACTGCCTATGGGCTATGCCAATTTACATACAGTTGATAAGCTGTCTGTGTTAGAGCCTTTTGGAATGCATAATCCCAATCCGGTGTTTTTCTGTACTGACCTTCGGGTTTTAGGGGTTCATACCATGGGTGACGGCAAGCATTTAAGACTGCAGCTGTCTGACGGTCAGGTGCAGGCTCAGGCTGTTGGCTTTTCCATGGGTTCCTTAGCAGAAAAGCTGACGGTGAATTCTTCTGTTGATATTGTATTTAACTTAGAAGCTAACATATATCGCGGTGAACGGCGTGTTCAAATCTTATTAAAGGATTTACGGCTTTCGTCGTAGTTGGGAGATTGTTTATGGACGACAAATCTTTTGAAGCTCTGGTGGCAAAAGTTCAGAGCTACAACCCAAAATTTGATATAGAAAAGCTGACAAAAGCTTATGAGCTTGCAGACAAGGCTCATGAGGGTCAGAAACGAAACACGGGTGAACCATATATCATTCACCCTTTAGCTGTTGCACACATTTTGGCGGACTTAGAGCTTGACTGCGACAGCTTGATCGGTGCCTTGCTTCATGATGTTGTGGAAGACACGGATTACACCATAGCGGATATTTCCAAAGAATTCGGCGACAGCGTCGGCATTATTGTTGACGGTGTTACAAAGCTGAGTAAGATTCAGTATACCAATAAAGAAGACCAGCAGATTGAAAACCTGCGTAAAATGTTTCTGGCCATGGCAAAGGACATTCGCGTTATCTTAATTAAACTGGCTGACCGCCTGCATAATATGCGGACGCTTAAGGCTATGTCTGAAGATAAGCAACGCGAAAAGGCAAGAGAAACCCTGGAGGTGTATGCAGCCTTAGCACACCGGCTTGGTATGTCTAAAATCAAGTGGGAGCTGGAGGATTTATCCCTCCGGTACTTAGACCCCATAGCTTACCGTGAAATTAGTGAGTCCATCAGTCAGAAACGAAAAGAACGGGAGCAGTATATTGCAGATATTATCGAAACCTTCCGTCAAAAGCTTTCGGAAATCGGAATCTCAGCACAGCTTATGGGCCGTGCAAAACATTTTTACAGCATTTTTAGAAAAATGTTTGCTCAGAATAAGAGCATTGACGAAATTTACGACCTGTTTGCTGTCCGTGCTATTGTAGACAGCGTTAAGGACTGTTATGCGGTTTTGGGTATGGTACACGAACTTTATTATCCTATTCCAGGCCGTTTTAAGGACTATATTGCTATGCCCAAACCCAATATGTATCAGTCTCTGCATACAACGGTTATGGGCCCCAATGGTATTCCCTTTGAGGTGCAGATTCGTACCAAGGAGATGCACAAAATAGCGGAATACGGTATCGCGGCACACTGGAAATATAAAGAGGGTACCAGTGGCCAGAGTGATATGGACGAAAAGCTGGAATGGATTGGCAAAATTTTGGAGATTCAGAATGAAACGGTTGATTCTGATGACTTTATGCGTACTCTTAAAATTGACCTGTTTGCTGATGAGGTCTTTGTCTTCACTCCGAAAGGTGATGTTATTAACCTACCTGCCGGTTCAACGCCCATCGACTTTGCTTTTGCCATTCACAGTGCGGTAGGTTGCCGCATGGCAGGGGTTAAGGTTAACGGCAAAATTGCAACCTTAGACTATAACCTGCAAAACGGTGATATTGTTGAAATTATGACTTCGTCTGCTATGCATGGCCCCAGCCGTGACTGGCTTAAGATTTGTAAAACGTCTCAGGCGAGAACAAAAATCAATCAATGGTTTAAAAAGGAACGCCGGGAGGACAACATTCTTCGCGGCAAAGATATGATTGATAAAGAACTGAAACGGTTGGGCATCAGTCACAGCCAGTTGTTTAAGCCGGAATGGATAGAGAAGCTGATTTTGAAAAAATACGGCTTTCATACAGAGGACGATATGTATGCGGCGGTAGGCTTTGGCGGCTTAACCGTCAACAAGGTACTGTCTCGCTTAAAAGAAGAATACCGCCTGACTCATAAAAACGATGAAGCGGTTATGCTGCCGGCCCTGTCTTCCAAAAAGAAGAAAAGCTCCGGCAGCGGCATTATCGTTGAGGGAATTGAAAACTGTCTGGTGCGACTGTCCCGTTGTTGCAACCCGGTGCCGGGTGACGAGATTGTGGGCTATATTACCCGAGGTAGAGGTGTTTCGGTGCACCGTGCAGATTGCCCGAACATTAAGGCAGAAGAAAAATCTTCCGAGGGTGCAGGCCGCCTGATGAAAGTGTATTGGGAGGATTCATACAGCGGCGGCTCTTCCTACCTGACCGAGCTTCAGATTGCAGCCTATGACAGGCAGGGGCTTTTGGCGGAAATTACCGGAATGCTCTATGAAATGAAAATTCCTCTGTCTGCTGTGCATACCAAAACAACAAAAGAGCAGATTGCCTATGTTTATATTACCATTGAGGTTAACTCAAGAGAACAGCTTGACATGGTAGCAAAGAAAATTTCCCGGTTTGGCGGTGTGTTTGAGGTTACCAGAAATAATGCCTAGAAAAGAGGGTTCGGCATGGTTTTAGATACCATTACTGTTGGTCAAATTGAAGAAAACTGTTACTTAGTCGGTGACCCGGAGGCGTTGGTTGTTATTGACCCGGGCGATGAGGGACAGCGGATTTTAGAGCATATTACAAAAAACGGCTATCGGGTTTCCTGCGTGATTTTAACCCATTGCCATTATGACCATATCGGTGCTGTGGCGGATATTGTTGAGGCAACCGGTGCTAAACTGTATGTGGGAGCTATGGAGAAGGAAAATTATTTAAACCGCCGTGTTTCTCTTTGCGGTTATTTTGCACCAAGACCGAAGCTCATTGAGCCGGACGGGGTGCTTGCTGACGGCGAAACACTTACTGTTGGTTCCTGTCAGTTCCGCGTTATTACAACGCCCGGGCATACCAGCGGTTCTATGTGCCTTTTGTGCGGTGACAGTCTGTTTTCCGGTGATACCATGTTTTACCGGGGCATTGGCAGAACTGACTTGCCGACCGGCCATTTAAAATCTTTAGTCAACAGCATTAAAAATAAATTGTTTGTTTTAGAACCTGGTGTAAAGGTGTACCCCGGTCACGGTCCGGCGACGACTGTTGGCTACGAAAAGGAGCATAACGAAGTGTATGAATGGGAGCAATATTGCTGAGCCCTGGGGCTCACTTTGCGGTGTACGCCCGGTGAAACGGGTAGCGGATATGCTAAGGGAAGGTCAGTCTCACGAGGCAATCCGGGAAAGTCTTCGCAAAGCCTTTGAAATTTCAGATGAAAGAATTTCTCTTGCCCTGTCGATTGCAGAACGGGAACTTGTGCTGACAAAAGATTTAGGAGCAAAAGAAATTGCGTTATATATTGATATTCCCTTTTGTCCGACAAGATGTACCTATTGTGCCTTTGCATCTTTTGATGCAAAGCAGATGCAGCAGTATGCAGAGCCCTATCTTGCGGCTTTATATCGTGAACTTGAGTTGGGTGGGAAGATTGTAAAGGACTTAGGCTTTACAGTTCGTTCCGTGTATATTGGCGGCGGAACACCGACAACGCTTTTAGCCCTTGAACTGGATAATCTGCTTTATAAAATTTCGCAGACTTTTGATTTATCCCATACATCGGAGTTCTGCGTAGAAGCAGGGCGGCCAGACACCATTACGGAGGAAAAACTTAAGGTTATGTCGGGGCGTGGGGTTACCAGAATCAGCATTAACCCACAGACCATTCATGAAAAAACCTTAAAGCGAATTGGCAGAAAGCATACGCCTCAGGCGGTGTTTGATGCCGTTACTCTGGCAAAAAAACAGAACTTTTCTGTTATCAATATGGATGTTATAGCCGGACTTCCCGGTGAAACCCCGGAGGAGTTTATGGAAACCCTTCGTGCTGTGGAGGCGGCAAAGCCGGAAAACATTACGGTGCATACTATGAGCATTAAGCGTGCTTCCAACTTAAAGGGCGTGTTTGAACCCACAGCGGAGGCTCATATAGGAGCTGCTAAAATGTTGAATTTTGCCTATGAGTTCTTGGACGAGACAGGCTATGTTCCGTATTATCTTTACCGCCAGAAGCACATGGTAGGCAGCCTTGAAAACACCGGTTTTAGCTTGCCGGGCAAAGAGTGTTTGTACAACATTGGCATGATGCAGGAGCTGATGACGGTTATGGGTTTTGGGGTTGGCAGCGTTACAAAACTTGTTAAACCCGGGCGGATTGAACGGATTTTCAACGTTCGCGATTTAACGGAGTATCTTAACCGGCAGGAAGAAATGAGAAACCGTAAAGAATATATGTATACGTTTTTTAATCAGGAAACTGATGTATAAAATAAAGCCCGAAAGCGGCGAAAGGATGAAACTTTATGAAATGTCCCTATTGTGAGGCAGCAGACAGTAAAGTCATTGATTCAAGACCGACAGACGAGCATGAAGCCATCAGACGGCGTAGAGAATGCTTAAACTGCAAAAAGCGGTTTACAACCTATGAAAAGGTGGAAAGCATTCCTTTGATGGTTATTAAAAAGGACGGCTCCCGCCAGATGTTTGACAGCCAGAAACTGTTAAACGGTATTATGCGTGCTTGCGAAAAACGTCCTGTTTCCACCAGCGATATGGAACGGGTGGCAGAGGAAATTGAAATTGCGGCACAGAATTTAATGGAGCATGAAATTAAAAGCGAACAGCTGGGCGAAATGGTTATGGATAAGCTTAAAAGCTTAGACGAGGTTGCCTATGTGCGTTTTGCGTCCGTTTACCGTGAGTTCAGAGACTTAAACACCTTTGTAGAAGAGGTTAATAAGCTGTTAAAGAGGTAGTTTTATGGGTATTACGCATACGGATTGGGACGAAATTTTAGAAACGGAAGATGAAAACCCTTATTTTAAGGATTTGTGGGAGCAGGTTGAGGCAGAGTATCTTAAAGGCCCGGTTTATCCTGCAAAAGAGAATATCTTTAACGCTCTGAGATATACGCCATATCAAGACGTTCGTGTTTTGCTTTTAGGGCAGGACCCCTACCATGGACCGGGGCAGGCACATGGCCTTGCTTTTTCGGTTCAGCCGGGGGTAGCCTTTCCGCCGTCTTTGCAGAATATGTTTAAAGAGCTGGGGCAGGACTTAGGCTTGTCCGTTCCCCAAAGTGGTTGTTTAACCTCTTGGGCAAAGCAAGGGGTTTTGCTGCTTAACACGGTTTTAACCGTTCGTGAGGGTGAACCGAACTCCCATAAAAAACTGGGTTGGACAACGTTTACCGATGCCATTATTTCCAAACTTAACGAGCGAACGGAACCGGTTATTTTCCTTTTATGGGGAGCAAACGCCAAAGAAAAATTGCCCCTTATTACCAATCCCCGTCACTTTGTTTTATCCTCGGCACATCCCAGCCCGCTGTCAGCCAGCCGTGGTTTTTTCGGGTGTCGGCATTTCAGCAAGACCAATGAAATTTTAAAACGGCTGGGCAGAGAGCCTATCAATTGGCAATTGTAACAACACCAGAAAGGTATTTACATATGGATTACATTATTTTTGACCTGGAATGGTCCAGAAATATTAAACGGGTTATTCCCAAATGTCCTGATGAGATTATTCAAATCGGGGCAGTAAAATATGATAAGAACTTAAAATATAAAGGGAGTTTTAACCGCTTTATAAAGCCCGGTGTCTATGACCGGATTGACCATAAGGTAGAAGAAATCACCGGGATTACCCGTGATCACCTGTTGCGGTTCGGCGTACCGTTTTCTGAAGCTTTTCGTGAATTTAAGGCCTTCATGGGCCATGACAGCGTGCTTATGTCCTGGGGTGCTCAGGATATTCAGATACTTAGGGTGAACGCGCAGTATTATGATAAAAACGCAAAACTTAACTTTATGCATCGGTTTGCAGATTTACAGAAGTTTGCCGCCAAACAGTTAAACGAGGGTGAAAAGCAGCAGATTGGTCTGAAAACGGCAGCGGATTTGTGCCAGATTGCCTATGAGGAAGAAACCCTGCACGATGCTCATGTTGATGCGGAAATCTCCGGCAAGGTCTTTGCCAAGGTTTTTGACAGAAAACTGTTTTCTGGCTATATTTACAATGCGGCACAGCAGCAGAAAAAGCCGGAGAGTGCCGACAAAAAGGGACAGGACAAACAGATGCAGTTTCTCTGCCCGGATTGCGGCGGACAGCTTAAAAACAAAAGCGGCTGGTACTGCGATGTTCGTTGTGGCTTTGCCTTAATGCGGTGTAACCGTTGTAAAAAGAGTTTACTTGTATCTGTTGAGACCTATACAGACCGTGAGGGCAAAAAACGGCGGAAGAAACGGCTGCGTTTTGTTGAAAAGAAAAAGG